>NZ_CP081903.1:3170105-3483908 GCF_020091405.1 Bacteroides cellulosilyticus | reverse complement strand
CGGAGCCTTTGCACAGGATAACAACTGGCCTTATTTCCGCTATGCAGAAGTGTTGCTGAACTATGCCGAAGCGCAGAATGAGGCATTGGCTGCACCGGACAAGAGTGTGTATGATGCCGTCAACGAAGTTCGCGACCGTGCAGGCCAACCGGGATTACCGGAAGGTTTATCCAAAGACGAGATGCGTATCCGTATTCACAATGAGCGCCGCGTAGAGTTGTGTCTGGAAGAACACCGCTTCTTCGACTTGCGTCGCTGGAAAGAAACAACGACTCTACGGGCACCCATCAAAGGAATGACGGTTGAGTTTGACGGAAACAATAATAACTATAAAATAGTAACCATTGAGGAACGGGTATTCAATGAAAACAATTACTATCTACCCATTCCTCACAGTGAAACAGAGAAGAATCCGAATCTGAGGCAGTAATGGGATGAATTCAACGTAGTACGGTAATGAGCTATATTCCCGTTAGGACTGAACATACTTCCCAGTACGACTGAAGCCACTTCCCACTACGACTGAAACCACTTCCCACTACGACTGAACTAGTGTTCCACTACGACTAATCTTAGTGGAACACCAAGTACACTATCACACAAGAAGTTACGTTCTTCTGTTCACTCCTATATAACGCATATCGGTATAGTAATGAATTTATTAAAACTATAAACTCTTATTAAGCATGAAATCAATACTAAAGTATATCATACTTCCCCTCCTTTTCACCTCCTGTATCGGATGTGAGAATAAAGAGCACGATACCCCCGCCCCGGAACCTGACGGACGGGAACTCTCCAAATACGAACCTGAAGACGGCAAATGCTTTGTCTTCATCGGTCAGGATCTGGGAGCAGTGGGCGGACTGGAACAGTACAATGAGGGCTACTGTGATCATTTCCGGACTCCGGCAGGAATAACCGTTTACCTGGGACTGGGCGGTAGCGACACCGATAAAGTATCCGGTCTTTATGATATCGACAATTGGGGTTCAGGCGATTGTTGTGCCAACTTATACCCTCAATCGGAACGTTTCAACAACTCAATGATCGCCATAGGGCTTGCCATTGTGGGAAATGAAGCGGACATAGCATCCGGCAAATATGACCGGAAGCTGGACATAATAGGTGAATGGTTCAAGAAGCTTGCTCCCCGTCCCGTCTTTCTGCGTATCGGCTATGAATTCGACGGTACAGACTGGAATCATTATGTACCCGAAACGTATATCCCCGCCTATAAACACATCAAAGATCATTTTGATGCGGCAGGCATCCGCAACGTAGCTTATGTATGGCAGTCCAAAGGAGATGGTACTCCCTTGGCTGATATGCAGAAATGGTATCCGGGGGATGAATATGTGGACTGGTGTGCCTATTCTTATTTCGGGCAGCCGGATCAGGTGATGATCGAGTTTGCCCGGATGAAAGGCAAACCGGTATTCATAGCCGAATCGACTCCTGTCTTCCAGAAGGGACAGACTTACTTCGATGCGGATATCAAAAAGCCTGAGATAGCCCGGAAGATATGGGATGAGTGGTTCACCAAATTCTTCAGTGTTATCGAAGAAAACAGCGATGTGGTTAAAGCTTTCTCCTACATCAACGTGGAATGGCTCTCGCAACCGATGTGGATAGTAAATGTAACCTTCCAGCAATGCGACTCGCGTATTCAGCAAAGCGAATATGTAAGCAACCACTGGAAAGAGAAAGTTTCGGGCAATGGCTATATACATGCCGCGGAATTGGATTGGAGTAAGCTGCCCCAATAAACAAGCTGTAATTATGTACCCTGAATAAATCAATCAATGGATAAAAGAAACAATACATATCTGTACATCACCTGCTTCATCGTCTCGATAGGTGGTCTGCTGCTGGGCATATCAGCCAATGTATCGGGAGCAAGCATGTACTTCGGCGACTTTTTCGGTCTGACGTCCGGTTCCTTTCAGGAAGGGCTGGCTGTAAGCATCACCATGCTGGCAACCTTCATCGGTAACTTCTTTGCCGGAAATGTCAGCGAAAGAATCGGACGAAAGAAATCACTCATTCTGGCAGCACTGCTCTTTTGCTTCTGCACATTGGGCAGTGCACTCAGTCAGACGTATATGTTTTTTCTGATAAGCCGCTTCATCGGTGGACTGGGTATAGGAATCTCACTGCTGGTAGTCCCCATGTACATTGCGGAACTTGCACCTTCCGATAAGCGGGGCTTTCTCGTATCGTTCAACCAACTGAACATCGGAGTAGGTTATCTGGTGGCTTACGCTTCCAATACGTTGGTGAATGGCTGGTTCGACAGTCCGGAACTGAAATGGCGCTGGATGCTCGGATTGGGTACTTTGTTCCCGATTATCTACCTTATCGGATTGACATCTGTACCGGAAAGTCCGGTATGGACCGAAAACCGGAGCCAACGGAAAGGTAAGAAAAAGACTGCCCTCTCCTATCAGGAACAAGGACGCAGACTGTTTAAACGCCCGATGCGACTAATACTGTTTATTGCTTTCAGTATAGCCTTCTTCCAAATGGCATGCGGAATCAATGCGGTATTATTCTATGCACCCAGAGTTTTCGATATGGCGGGTTTCACCCCCGACAGTTCTTTCCTGCAATCCAACCTTATCGGGATATGTATGGTGGTTATGACCCTCGCATCCATGACACTGATTGACCGGCTCGGACGAAAACCTCTGCTGATCGTCGGTTCGTGTATCATGATAGCCTCACTGCTGACTGTATCCGCCACATTTTATATGTCTGGTTCCCCCGTCATTATCCTGATCGGACTGCTCTGCATGATAGTCGGCTTCTCTATTTCATTAGGTCCGATTACCTGGATATTGCTGTCTGAGATATTCCCGTATCATGTAAAAGGATTGGGTATATCGCTTGCAGGCGTTTTCAACGGAATTATCAGTTTCACCGTCACCACCTTGTTCCCGGTTGAGATAGAACATCTGGGCGCAGGCAATACCTTTATGATTTATGCTATCATCATGGTATTCTGCCTGATTTCCGTCAGCCTGCTCTACCCCGAAACAAAGGGGCGCAACATGGAAGAACTGGAAAAAGAACTCATAAAAACAACTTAACACTATGAATATGATTACAAACCCTATTCTGACCGGATTTAATCCGGATCCGTCTATCTGCCGCGTAGGAGATGATTTCTACATAGCCACCTCCACTTTCGACTGGTTTCCGGGTGTACAGATACATCACTCCCGTGACTTGGTTCACTGGCATTTACTAACCCGGCCACTCACCCGTGTGTCTCAACTCAATATGAAAGGAAATCCTGACTCTTGCGGAGTCTGGGCGCCCAATCTGACCTACAAGGACGGAACGTTTTATCTGGTCTACACAGATGTCAAGCGCTTCGACGGCAGGTGGAAAGATACGCACAACTATCTTGTAACGACAACTAAGATAGACGGTGAATGGTCCGACCCCATCTATCTGAACAGTAGCGGATTTGATCCTTCGTTGTTCCATGACGAAGACGGGCGTGCCTGGGTTCCCAATCTGCTTGTAGATCACCGGAAGGGAAAATTCTTCGGTGGAATTGTCTTGCAGGAATATTCTTACCGGGAGCGCCGGCTTATCGGAGAAGTTTATTACATCTTCCCCGGTACTGCATTGGGAGTTACGGAAGGTCCCGTACTCTTCAAGCGCAACGGTTGGTATTATCTGATAACAGCCGAAGGCGGAACGGAATATAATCATGCCGTAACTCTGGCACGATCCCGGCAGATTACCGGCCCCTACGAAGTGCATCCTACGAATCCGGTACTGACTTCCGCTCACAATCCGGATTTGTATCTCCAAAAGGCAGGTCACGGCTCGGTAGTATCTACTCCCGATGGCAGATGGTACCTGACTCACCTTGCAGGGCGGCCATTAACTACCCGTGGCAGATGTACCCTGGGACGCGAAACATGCCTGCAGGAAGTAGTATGGCACGAAGATGACTGGCTGTATCTGAAAAGCGGAGGTAATGAACCGCAAGTACAAATTGAAGCTCCCGACTTGCCAGTCTGCCGTTGGGAGGTTTTACCGGAACGATGTGATTTTGAAGACGAGACTATGCTTATCGACTTCCAGTCACTCCGTGTGCCGATGGATGAAACCTGGGTATCACTCAGGAAACGGAGCGGGTTCCTGAGTATTAAAGGTAGGGAATCACTTTGTTCCACCCATAACCAAAGCATGATAGCCAGGCGACAACAAGACTTCAACTTTACAGCCAGCACCCGACTGGAATTTCAACCGGATACTTTCCAGCAAATGGCAGGATTGGCCTATTACTACAATACAAGGCACTTTTACTATCTCTTCATGTCGTGGGAAGAATCTCTCAACAGCTATGTGCTGAATATATTCGTTAATGATGATAATCGCTGGAGTGAGCCGTTACCGGAATATATCCGGCTGGAAAAGGAAGAAGTATGGCTGCGGGCAACCGTTCAGAGAGAAAAGTTGAGCTTCAGTTATTCCACCGACGGGGATACATGGCAGGAAATAGGGGGTACATTGGATGCTTCCATTATATCCGATGATTACGTTTGCAACAAGTTTGAATACAAAGCCGCCTTTACCGGAGCTTTCATCGGTATGTGCTGCCAGGATGTATCAGGACGGGGCAAATGGGCCTATTTTGACAGCTTTGAATACAAACCTTTATTGTAAACTCTATTAATTTGCTATATGAAAAAGCTATTTTATCTTGCTATAGTTCTTTGTGCCATAGCTTGTACAAACAAGAAGTCTTCCGTAAACTATGCCAAGTTCGAGCCGGAAGACGGCAAGTGCCTGGTTTTCATCGGTCAGGACATGGAAGCAATAGGCGGTATAGAAGGGAAAGAAGGATATGTTGACTTCTTCGGAACTCCGGCAGGTATAACCATCTATACCAACATCCGCCCAGGAGATGTATCTTACGGATATACTTACCAGGGACTTGACGGGCTTAAATCGAATGCCAATTGGGGTGCAGGCAATTGCTTTGCGGACGCACAACTTGCATCTCCCCTGCTTAAAGACTGTGACGTAGCCATCGGTCTTGAATTAGTAAACCATGAAGAAAAAGTAGCCAGCGGAGAACATGACAGTTATATCATTCGCTTGGGAGAATGGATACAAAACATTGCCCCCCAAAGAGTATTTCTGCGCATCGGCTATGAATTCGACGGGCATGCCTGGAACCACTATCAACCGGAAGCTTACATTACAGCTTTCCGCCGTATCCATACCCTATTCGATTCACTGAACATATCCAATGTAGCTTATGTTTGGCAATCCACCGGAGGCAACAGCAGTATGGATGAACTTTATCAATATTACCCCGGTGATGAATATGTAGATTGGTTTGCATACAGCCAGTTTGCCCAAGGGCGTTGCCAGGCTATGATAGACCTGGCTCGCAAACATGGCAAGCCACTCTTTATTGCGGAATCTACTCCTATGTTCCAGGAAAAGGGAGTTGTAGCTTCCGAGTTACGCCTTTCCAATCCGGAACAGGCCAATCGTGCCTGGCGTACCTGGTACAAGGAACTGTTCAATACAGTGGAGAGTAATCCGGATGTCGTGAAAGCATTTTCATACATCAATGCAGATTGGCCTTCGGAAGCAATGTGGCAAGGGGATACGGTGGTTTTCAGCAAGATAGATGCACGGTTACAGATCAATCCGGACATCACTGTGAAGTGGAAAGAGAAAATGAAAATGGAAAGATATATCCATGAACCGATAGCTCATATTGAATAAATTTATATTTTTGGAGCAAAAGAGGCTGAAATGAAATACACACTGACATTGTTATTACTCATCTTCTCCGTTCATGCAAACTCCATAAAGAACTGGTTACCTTATATCAATAACATCAGTCGTATGGAGTATGGTGGGGGCACGCAGAATTGGACAATCACCCGTGACAACAACGGCTGGATTTATGCAGCCAACAACTCAGGGTTACTACAGTTCGACGGTTACTCATGGCATCTGTTCAGCAATGGCATGATTATCCGAACGGCTTACCATGACGGCAAGGAACGTATCTATGTAGGAGCATTCAACAATTTCGGTTATTTCTCGCCGGACGAAAAGGGAGCTATGCACTATCATTCCTTATCCGACAGTCTGGAAGATAAATATCGCAATTTCAGTGATGTATGGGATATCTATTGCATAGATCATAGCATCTACTTTGTATCCTACAACCATATATTCAAACTTACGAACGATGAAATTACTGTTATCCAAAGTAAGGAACGTATGCTCTGCTCCGCCAATATAAACGGAAATTTATATGTGTTCAAGGAAAACGCGGGGGTATTTCTGCAAACCGGACAGTTATTTATACCGTTGGCAAGTACGGAAAAGATCAGTAACTATCATATCAGCGAAATACTCCCCTATCAGGATCAAAAGCTATTACTGATAACTGAATATCATGGCATTTATATCTATGACAATTCAACAACTGTTCCGCTCATCACTCAAAATGATCCGTTACTCAAATCCAGCCAGCTGTATTGCGCAGAAATAAAGGATGACAAGATTTATATCGGGACGATTAAGAGCGGACTGATCATTACAGATATTCCTACGGGAGAGATTGAGCAATATGATATTCGGTCGGGCCTGCAAAATAATTCCGTACTGAGTCTGAACGTGACCGAAGGAGATAATATATGGTTGGGGCTTGATAACGGAATCAGCTATCTGGAAACCAACAGTCCATTATCAAACCTCTATACCGGAAACCAGAATTACGGAGTAGGCTACGCGTCAATCATTCATAATGGATACATCTATTTCGGAACGAACCAGGGATTATATTATAGCCTCTGGCCTATCAAAGACATCCGCCACCTGGCTCTCCGTCCCGTAAAGAATGCCGATGGACAAGTCTGGAATCTGACCGCCATTGGAAAAACTTTGTTCTGCGGTCACAATAATGGAGCCTTTATGATTGAGGAAGGAACGGCCATCCCCCTGATAGGTGAAAATGGCTTTTGGAACTTTACGCCGGTCGGAGGAAATAAATCCAAAGTGCTGGCAGGCAGCTACACCGGATTGGTTTTACTAGAAAATAAAGGCACAGAGTCTGCACCTCGCTGGATATCCACACGGAAAATAAAAGGTTTTAATCTCTCTGTACGGTATGTAGAATATGATGAATCTGATGATATCTGGTGGATATTTCATGGGACAGGTCTGAGTGCGGTCAAATTAGATTCGGAATATAGTAAAGTAATATCCTGCCAGAATTATCCGAATCAGAATAACTCTTACCAGACCAATCTGTTTAAAGACAAAGGCCGTGTTTACTTCACAACAGATTCCGGTATCTATCGTTATAACTCCATCAGGCAGGAATTCGAATTATCCGAAGAATGGAATCAGCGTATAGGTAACAGAGATTATTTTCGTGTAGTCAGCAATGAAGAAAACAGTTGTGTATGGTATATGCAGTCCGGTAAACTGAAAATCAATTATATTACTCCGTATGGTTATATAACAGATTCTGTCAGTACCACCCGTTTGCAAAACAATCTGATGGGTACCTTCGAAAGTATCAACAGAGTGGACTCGGCTACTTGTATTATCAGCACTCTGGATGGTTTCAGCCTTTATCGTATCACCACAGATTCATTGTCATCCCTCTCCAACAGTTACAAATTTCTGATTAAAAAAGTAATAATCTCTTCCAGTAATGAAGAAATAGATTCTTATTTCTACAACGGCTTTCCAACTGACAAACAGCATCAGACTATCTTAAGAAAATATCGGCCGGATGCTTCATATCGGTTTGAAATGAATCCGAATACTAATTCTTATGATAAAATCACTTATTCCGTCCAGCTAAAAGGGCTGGATGAACAAATGCTGGCATTGAATGCTTCAGGCATAAAAGAATATACTGGACTGAAAGAAGGAAATTATACCTTCCTTATACGTGCCTACAATCATCATACCCACCAGACGGAAGTAGAAGAAATTCATCTCAGAATTCTTCCACCTTGGTATAGAAGTATTTATGCTTACATCTTGTACGTACTTCTCATTGTTGCACTCGGATATGGAATCTATAAACTATTGAACCAGAGATTCAACAAACAACACCAAAAACGTCTGGATGAACTGAAGGAAGAAAGCCTTAAACGGGAATTCAAACTAAAAGAGGAAGCTCTTGCCCAGGAAAAGAGGATAGTTGAACTAGAAAATAACAAGCTTCAACAAGAGTTATTATTAAAGAGCCAGGAACTCTCAAATTCCATGTTCTATGTAATCCAGAAGCAGGAAATTTTTACTTTCATGCAAGACGAACTCCAAAAAATTTCTGCCTATCTGCGTAAAGAACAGACCAAAGACGCCTTGCGTAAATTGAACAGACTTCTGGAGAAAGTACATGCCAATATCGAGGACGAAGATAACTGGCAGAAGTTGGAAAATAACTTCAATATCGTACACAATAACTTTCTCAGCCGCCTGAAAGAGCGTTATCCCGATCTCACATCCAGCGAATTAAAATTGGCCGCATATATCCGTATGGATTTAATCACCAAAGAAGTTGCACCACTATTCAACCTATCGGAACGGGGTATGGAATCAGCACGATACAGACTTAGAAAGAAATTAGGTTTGTCACGGGAAGAGAGCCTGTCGAGGTTTTTGCAAAACTTCTAACAGGATTGTAGAAAGTGGCTAAAAGTATAATGAAGCAAATCCCAGTCCACATTTCCATAAAAAAAATGCGTTGACTCTTTTAAGTGAACAAGTTGTAAGTACTTCTCCGGAATTGTTCTCTCGAAGCACTTCACGCTGGAAGCACTTACCAATTCATCCTCATCTGCATGAAAGACCAATGTAGGAATAGAGACCTGAGGTAGTACCTCTCTTGTTTTCTTCATCAAACAAAACAAGTCAATCATTCTCGGTGCCCAACTCAAATAAGTAAGTATGGAACAAGGAGCTACACTACTCGCCTCCAATAGAGCATGAGCAGGATCACTTTCCGGAATTTCTTTGCAGAAGCCTACTTTCAGATTATTTCTGAGGGCTCTGCCCTTAACTCTCACATATAAAGGAGTATCTATAGCTACTATACCTATTATCTGCTCCGGACTTTCCGTATAAGTAAGAAATGACAAAAGACTCCCCATAGAATGCCCAACCAAAATAATCGAATTATAGTTTTTCTTATAATGGGCGATTTCTGCATTGACATGTTCCAACCACTGCTGTCTGCTACTGCGTGCAAACTCCTCTCCTGTTCCGCCATGTCCCGGTAGTAGCAAAGAAGCAGCAGCAAACCCCAGTTCGAAGCTTCGTTTCACTAATTCCGAAAACTGATCCGGTCCTTCCACTATACCATGTATGAAAACAACAATAGTACTCGCACCTTCCCGTGGATAATAACATGGTTGTTGTCTCTCCATCTGTTCGTTAACTTCTCTCTTATTCATCTTCCAATTCATTACTTTCAATTGACATGGTATCTACCATTTACACAGAATTCAAAATTAATAAAAACATAAAAGCCCCGCAAACTCTGAATAAGAAATTCGGCATATAAGTTCATGTTTTAAAAGGAAATATAGTGGATATTAAGTATATTTGCAAACGCTAATTTAATAACTATGAAGATTGTATTTATTTTATGCCTATTAGGTTTATGCTTATCCACCACATCTCACGGACAGGAAGGGAAGATGTTCACGGTCGACAAAGACTTATCAAGCAGTATGCTCAATAAAATATATCAAGATCGTGACGGAATAATATGGATTGCAACAGAAGACGGCTTGAATCGATATGATGGTGCTAAATTCACCGTTTACAAAAATGAAAAAGATAACCCCCACTCTCTACTTAACGACTACGTACGTACACTTTATGAAGACAGTCAAGGACGCTTTTTCATAGGTTCCCTGAACGGATTACAAATATATGACCGGGCAACAGATAGCTTTACCACCATTCCGATGTACCTTTCCAGCGGAGCTCCGATAGCCCCCAATATAGCAACAATACTTGAACGCAATAATGGAGAAATACTAATAGGTACCTCGGGACATAGCATGTTTCTGCTGGAGACAAAGGGAGACAGCATAAATGCCAGGCAAATAAGCCAATTTATCCCTAGCAATTTAATCACATCTGCATATAAAGATAAAAAAGGGAATTTATGGATATCAACAGGTGATAATGGTATCTTTCGTTTTGATGAAAATAACCAATCCAAACACTATTCAGGCGAAAAAGATATAGCGAAGAATACAGTTTCAAGTATGTGTGAAGACCACCAAGGCAATCTTTATATGAGTAGTTTAAAGAAAGGGCTATTTATATATGATGACAAAGCAGATACATTTATTCCTATCACATATACTCCTAATCCAAATTTGCCTATCAAAATTCTATATCCCGGAGATCAGAATGAGATATTTATCGGTACAGACGGTTCAGGAATAAAAATATATGATACTCAGGAACAAAAGATAAAGGAAGCCAATTTTAACATCACCACATTTAACCTGAAAAAAGCCAAAGTACACTCTATTCTGAAAGACAAAATAGGAAATACTTGGTTAGGCTTTTTCCAGAAAGGGGTTATGATTATACCTGCCACTATCAACAAATTCAAGTACATGGGGTATAAATCTTCCGTACATAATGTGATCGGTTCGAACTGCGTCATGTCAGTATACAAGGATCATACCGAAACTCTCTGGGTAGGTACCGACAATGATGGGATCTATGCAATTGCCCCGGACAACACGTTGAAAGCGCACTTTGCTCCTACAGATGACCCACATTCTGTTCCCGCAACCATCATGAGTATCTTTGAAGACTCCAACTACAATCTGTGGATAGGCTCTTACCTTCACGGCATGGCTCGACTGGACCCCAAGACCGGTCGTTGCGAATACCTGAAGCTATCGGAACAACCGTCCAACCTGACAGAAAACATATATTGCTTTGCAGAAGATAATAACAAGACATTGTGGATAGGAACTATGGGAGGCGGCCTATTTTACATGGATATAAATACCAGGAAAGTAGGTCAATGCTCGATACTCGACAACAACAACACTAACTGGAATAAAATAAACATGCTACATAATTCATGGATAAACAGTCTCTTATACACTGATGAAGGCAAACTGTACATAGGAACTTATGACGGCTTAGGATGCCTGGACATAAAAAACATGGATTTCATTTCCCCTCTGAAAAACAGAAGAATATTATATGAAGATGTAATTTATGCCCTTCACGAGGGTAGTGATGGAATCATCTGGATAGGAACGTCTAAAGGATTAAAACGACTCAATCCCCAAAGTCTTGATATCCAAGAATACACAATAGTGGACGGTTTGCCGAGCAATTATATATGCGCAATCAAAGAAGATATGGATGGCTATCTTTGGATCAGTACAAATTATGGAATCAGTCGGTTCAATCCTAAAAATCAGGGCTTCATTAATTTCTATGCAAGTGACGGATTACAAGGTAATGAATTCAGCAAAGGAGCCGGCTTTGCATGTCAGCAAGGTGAACTGATTTTTGGAGGTACCAACGGTATCACTTATTTTAATCCGGCAGAAATAACCAATTCGAATAAAAAGCCCGAGATTCGGATTACGGATTTCTATATCCATGATAAAATGGTAAAGAAAGGGATGAAATCAGGAAGTAAAGACATTGTCACTACTGCAGTGATGGATGCCAATCACTTCCAGCTTTCCCACAAGGACAACTCTTTCAGTATTGAATTTTCAGCCATGGAGTTTTTCAGCCCAGAGCGAATCACCTATATATACCGCATCAACAACAGCAACTGGATTAGTTTACAACAAGGCATCAACCGAGTTTCATTCAGTAATCTAAACCCTGGCGACTACACATTCCAAGTGAAAGCAAAAGATAATGGCTCCTATTCTGATATTAAAGAAATACTTATCACTATTTATCCCGCATGGTATGCATCCGGATGGGCAAAGCTAATGTATGGAATATTACTGATAGTCATCATCTATATCATCATCATCCAGGTGCGTCATCGTTACCGTGCCCGTCAGGAAATATTGGAACATATTCACGCAGAACAAATCAATGAAGCCAAATTGCAGTTTTTCATCAATATATCCCATGAGATACGTACTCCGATGTCTCTTATCATAAGCCCATTACAGAAGCTTATCGCTACTGATAAAGATGGAGAACGACAGAAAAACTATCACACTATTTATCGGAATGCTGAACGTATTCTGCGCCTGGTCAACCAGCTGATGGATATTCGCAAAATAGACAAAGGACAAATGTCACTGAAATTTCAGGAGGTAGACATCGTAGGCTTCATCCGAGATCTATACTATACCTTCGAATATCAAGCAAATGCCAAACATATCACTCTTAGTTTTCAAACAGAGATGGAAAGCTTACAGGCATGGATAGATCCTAAGAATTTTGATAAAGTTATCCTGAACATAATCTCTAATGCGTTCAAATTTACACCGGAAAACGGAAAAATCAATATTTATCTCCGCACAGGTAACGACATAAATGCTCCCTGCTCTTTACAACATTATTTTGAAATAATAGTGGAAGATAGCGGCATCGGAATTGATCCTGCAGAGATAGGAAGAATTTTTGAGCGTTTCTATCAAATCCGTAACAGCCACAATAACTCTAATGTAGGTACGGGTATCGGATTGCATCTAAGCCGTTCATTAATAGAATTACACCATGGTACAATAGAAGCAGAAAATAATGAAGGGAAACCGGGTTCCCGCTTCATTATACGATTGCCCTTAGGTAAGGAACATCTGAGCGCTGAAGAAATAGATAATAACCCGGCTGATAACCATTCTCCCGTACATATCACAACTGTTCTCCCAACTTCTCCTGTTGATGAAGAAGACGAAAAAGTACGTTCCAAAACAAAGAGTCGTGTTCTGGTAGTAGAAGATGATGAAGAAATACGAAAGTACATCTGTCGCGAATTGGCAAGTGATTTCCATATGAGCGAGTGTACTAATGGAAAAGAAGCTCTTGCAATTATTCTAAAAAAAGAACCGGATCTGATTATCAGTGATATCATGATGCCTGAAATGGATGGACTGACACTTTGCAAAAAAATCAAACAGAATGTAACCATTAACCATATACCAATTATCCTCTTGACAGCCAAATCAAGAGAAGAAGATAATCTGGAAGGTTTAAACATGGGAGCAGATGCATACATAGTAAAACCATTCAGTATCGAAATATTGAGAAAAACGGCAATCAATCTTATTAAGAGTAGGGAAATACTGCGTAACAGTTTCAGTGGCAGCCAGATGCAAGAACAGAAGTTGAAGAAACTAAAAGTCCAATCACCTGACGATAGACTGCTTGATAAAGTGATGAAAGTTATTAATGATAATCTCGGTAATCCCGACTTGAATGTTGAAATGATAGCAACTGAAGTAGGTATCAGTCGCGTACATTTGCACCGTAAGCTAAAAGAGTTGACCAACCAGTCAACCCGCGACTTAATACGCAATGTCCGCCTGAAACAAGCAGCATCACTATTGGCAAACCAGTATCATAACATTACTGAAGTCGCTACCCTTACAGGTTTTACTAATATAGCATATTTTTCTACTGCTTTTAAAGAATTATACGGAGTACCACCCACCACCTATATGGAAGAACAGCAAAAGTCTTCTTCTGACGAAATTGAGCAACAGAACTAAACAGAACAAAAAGAAAGCCAACTAATTCACATAACTAATTAGCTGGCTTTCTTTATTATATCAATATAAACACTTATACTACTTTACGTGTTCTATCCATCAAGCTACTTGATAATCCGGAAGTTTCCACTGACATGCAGCATAGACATCATATATACCATACCGCTGTAATAACGAAATTTACCTGTGGGTAATGGTTCATCCCATAGTCTCTGTATGTATTCTTTCGCCAGGTTCTTGTCATTCGATGTAAAAGCTCCGACAGCATTTGCACCAATCATACCTGTTGAATAATTACCGGCAGGTGCTGAACCATCCACATTGAAATATTCGTGCGTAAAATTATCTTGCTTGAAAAAGTTAAGCAATCGACTCATCATCTTTGTCTGGTTAGCAGCATCTTTTCCAAACCAATAATAATCCATACCGACATTCATGGCACAGCGGAGAGCATCAAACTGATATCTTCTTGTATCATACCCCCAATTCTTAGGTTTCCAAGGAGTACCATCAAATGCAGAATAATCAGGGAATAGCCCCGTCTTTTTATGTGATGCATCAGTCAGTAAGCGACGGGCTGCATCAGGTGTTTGCTTCCAGAATTCCTTATTAGTGTCAGACCACAAAGCCCAAAGTTCAAAGAAAGCAGGCAGATTATAAGAAGGATCCGTATAGTTATAATAGACCTTTTCCGGTACAAATGTAACGAGTCTACTCTCAGTATTAAACAGGTTATAAACGCCTTGGGAACCATCTTTAGACATAACATCTTTCAATATTTTCTGGGCCTCCTTATTATAATCATATGCCCCGTCATCCCCCCAACGGTGAGAAGCGAAGAACAAGGAAGTGATAAAGTAAATTTCGCCATCAGAAGCGCAACTCGGCTCCTTACCTATCTTAACACCATGAGGTGTACAGTGCCAGGCATAATATCCCGACCATTTGCCCGAAGTATACAGCATATATTTCTTGGCCCACCGCCATAACTTATCGAATTCAGCCTGCTTATCCAACTGTACACATATCATCATTCCATAGGACATTCCTTCTGTACGTACATCCTGATTCCCGGTATCATAAATATAGGCAGTATTGTCATCACTCTCATAGTAAACTTTTGTTTTTTCATTCACAAAGAAGTGATTCCAGATTTGCTCCATTTTCCGGTCGGTTTGTTGTTGAGAAATACCTAAATACTCATTAAACAAATTCCGATATTTATCAGTATAATAAGCTCCTGCAGGGACCGGGTCCCCACTATTATTTTCCTGAATAGGATGAGCCTGAACTCCAAGTGAACAAAAGCCGGAAAGTATCAGGCTAACACTAACCGCAAATAAAGTTGTAAGTTTTATCATTTCAAGGTTTTGTCACAATTAATAGACTACTAATATCATTACATGCTACGCTCCAGCAAATAGTCTTCTCCCGGCTGAGTAACAATATCATATTCATAAGTACGATAGAGAATCGGAGATTGAGGATTTATCTGTTTTGAAACGATTGGTTCTTTTATAACTGCCGGTGCATACAGAGGATTCGGACAAGCACCGTCTGCCACTTGCACCCCTTTTCCTTTTAAAGGAACATAAGAACGGATGCGCAGTACCCCGCCCAAACGAGAATGTACCTTCGCCTTATTCAGTTGAACGCCATCCCATTCCATATCCACCACAAAACCGCCACGGGCAACAAGTCCTTTCACACTTCCTTTCTTCCATGCTTCGGGCAATGCGGGCAACAATTGTACCGCCCCGTCATGGCTTTGCAACAACATCTCTGCCACTCCTGCCGTATAACCGAAGTTACCATCAATCTGGAAAGGCGGATGGGCATCAAACAAATTAGGATAAGTACGCCCTTCAGGATATTCTTTCTGAACTTTATCATTAGGCAAAAGATGAAGCATATTCTGTATGATCTTATAAGCGTGATTGCCATCCAGCATACGTGCCCAGAAATTAATCTTCCAACCGATACTCCAACCGGTAGCCATGTCACCACGCTGTATCAAAGTATTGCGGGCAGCCTGGAATAACTCAGGATTTGTAGTCGGAGAAATCTGATTACCGGGATATAAACCATATAAGTGCGAAATATGCCGATGGTCATCCAACGGATTATCAGCATCAATCAGCCACTCTTGCAATTGGTTATGTTTGCCAATCTGCATGGGTGGCAACTTGCCCAACATATTCTGCAAAGAATCTTCATACTGTTTATCACCACCCAGAATACGACTTGCCTGAAGTGTGCTGTAAAGAGCATCAAAAGCAATCTGATTATCCATTGTACAACCTGCCGTAATCGTTGTTTGTGAACCCCGATAACCATGTTCCGGAGACATGGAAGGTACCGTAACCATCCACTTATACTTCGGATGTTCCACCAAATGACTTAAATAAAAATCAGCAGTTCCTTTTAATATCGGATAATACTTCTTTAAAAACTCTTTATCACCGGTAAACAAATAGTGTTGCCACAGATGTTGTGCCACCCAGGCACCTCCATTAGGCCACATGCCGAAGCTTGCAGCATCCACCGGTCCGCAGGCACGCCATATATCCGTATTATGATGTGCCACCCAACCTTTAGCATCATAAAGAACTTTAGCTGTCTCGCTGCCTGCGACCGCAAGATCAGCCACCATGTCAAAGAAAGGTTCATGCGTCTCACTCAGGTTGGTTACCTCAGCAGGCCAATAATTCATCTCCGCATTGATATTAATCGTATATTTACTATCCCAGGGAGCATATGGACTGTGATTCCAGATCCCCTGAAGATTAGCAGGCTGACCACCGGGTTGCGAAGAAGAAATCAACAAATAACGACCATATTGGAACATCAAAGCCGCCATCGCCATATCATTTCCTTCTATAAAACGCTGTACACGGACAGGTGTCTCCAAAGCAGAAACTTTAGTACTTTCCAAAGTCAGGGCCACACGGTCATATTGTTTACGGTAAGAGGCGATATGACTCTTCAAAGCCTGTTCATAAGGAACACGGATGGCTTTCTGTAAATAAGTAGCCGCACGCTTTGATTCATTAGCACTAACATCATGGTAATTCACAAAATTGGTAGCTGCCGATATGTACAAAGTAGCCTCGGTAGCCCCATTTACAGCAAGTGCACTCTCTTCCTTACTCACTTTACCATCAGTTTTTACCTGCACCTGGCATTCGGCACGCATAGCAGCAGGGATTCCTTCATGTTCAGCTCCCTGACAGGAGATAATCAGTTTGCCACCCTTTACTTGTACATTTGATTTCAGCGGACTGTTGTATGATATGGCGAAATCCAAAGCCTTTGCCTTATCCGCCTGAATACGGACAATAATCACATCATCACTCAAAGAGGCAAACGCCGTACGGACAAACTTCACTCCATCCACTTCATAACGGGTGGTAGCAGTAGCATTCTCCAAATTCAGGTCCCGGTAATATTCAGAAGGATTCTCATGTCCGGGGAAATTCAGGAAAAGACTCCCCATCGTCAAGTAGCGCATGCCATGCTGAGGCGTCATATAATTCTCATCAATAAGTTTCTGTGCCTCCAGAGTTTTGCCTTCAAAAATAAGACGGCGTATTTCAGGTAATACCTGCAATCCTTTGGGATTATTATTATTGTAAGGTCCGCCGGCCCAGAAAGTCTCTTCATTGAGTTGCAGTTCTTCACGGGCAGTTCCGCCAAATACCATAGCTCCCAAACGGGAATTACCCAGTGGCAGAGCTTCCAGCCAGTCTTGTGCCGGACGACCATACCACAACTTCATATTCTGGGCAGATGTCCAATCTCCATATCCCAAAATAGAAAGCATCTTAGCAGCATAGCGTGCTCCCAACATCCGGTATCCTTCGGCTGTAAAATGAAGATTATCGAATGCAGCCGGACAACCGGCAGAGGATATGACGTGTGCAGTAGGAATTACCTGTGGCAAACTATCAATGATTGTATTCATGCTGGCACAGACTCCATTCTGATCCGCATGTACCACCTCACCCGCCAGTAAAGGCACATTAGCAGCAGATAATCCCAAATCTTTCAAAAGATTATCATACACTCCCTTTACTTTTGAAGGCCAGTCTTTATCATTTGTATTCGACTCTCCTTGGTGCAGTAGAATACCTTTAATTACCCCATCCTTTTGAGCAAGCTTTGCCATCTCAACCAAACGTGCATAAGGATTGCCACCATATTCTTTTACCATATTCTTCAGCCAGTCCGGAGAAGTTTCTACGTACGACTGATAGTTATCCTTGTCAAACAGTTCTATCCTGCAACCACCTACGGCAACATTGATAATCCCTACCCGCACATTGGATGGCAGGTTAGCCACCATAGCCCGTCCAAAATAATCTCCCGGAGTCAGGCCCGTATAGCAACGTGCTAAAGGAGGAACCGCCTTATACCAATTCCCTTTAGTCCTTCCCAAATTAGGACAATCGACAGCCGCTAATACCTGAAAACGGCTGTCAACTGACACTGTGTCCTGTTCTTCTACCTTTGCATTTCCCTCCATGTTCGATTGTCCCAAACACAGATAGACATGAAAATTCGCATCTTGTGCAAATGTCGTCATGCCTAAAAGAAGTAAGCATGTAAATACAAATGTTCTCATAATCTGTCTATTATTTATTATTTCTATATACATATTCATTCTTTACCAAATATCCGGGTTACGAAAGGTAAACACTGATAAAGAGCCGAGTGCCAATATTCCCAATCATGCCCTCCATCACGCACCCTGAACTGGCAGGGTATGCCAGTGTTACGCATAGCTTGATAAAACTCTATATTACGATCAAGCAGGAAATCATCATCCCCACAATCTACAAACCAGGCAACACTACGTAAATCAGCCTTACGGTTCTCGTCAGCCTCCATCACATATTTCACACAGCTATTTTCAATAACACTACGGGTAAGTATCGCTATCTTCGAATTCGGATCATCAGCAGGCACTGCTCCCTGCTCAGGAATAGACATCAGGGCACTCATCGCATAGACTGCACAGAACATATCACTATGGCGCTGACCATAATTAGTAGCTCCGCCACCTCCCATTGACAAACCGGCAATGGCACGATGTTGCTTATCACCTATCACCCGGAATTTCTTCTCTATATAGGGCAAGAATTCCGTATAAAAGAAAGTCTCATATTTCCAACCCGGCATATCAAAATATCCGTTCCACTCCATATGGATATTTCCACCGGCATTCGGAGTAACAATAATCATCTCACACGCTTCTCCACTGGCTACAAGCCGATCCATGACATCTTTCACATGACCACGTTCAGTCCAAACCGGATTTGTCTCCCACATTCCATGCAAAAGATAGAGAACAGGATATTTTTTCTCTTTATTCTGTTCAAAGCTTTTGGGTAGAAAAACAGTATAAGCACGCTTTGAATTCAATACTTTACTAAAAAGAGTATCCGTAACTACTTTACTCTGAATATTCCAAGGTGCATTTTGTGCATAACCGGACAGTGTATACATCATTGCAGCCAACCATACAATTATCTTCTTCATCATATCTTTTATTTAAAGTTTATCAGACCATTCATATATATCTGCAAAAATAAGGCATGAATCCGATCACTGATTTGCAATTTTAGACATTTGAATATCAATATTAGATAAATATTACAGATTTGTATTCCTGCACACTCTTCACAGAGGATGCAGGAAAGATATTATAAAATGCACAAATTATATCAAACTCTCGGAAAGATGAGAGTTGATATGTCTTTTTAATTTGCTAAGGAGACATTAGCTATCACAATAGGTTTTCCACCTGTTGACCAAAAACCTGCAATGTAAAGATGCGAAGGATCAATCTTTCCTCCGTTCTTATCTTTCATATTGTTCAACTCCACTACAATCTTACGCGAAGATCCGAAATCATACGCAGCAGGCTCACTCCAATAATTGTTTTTATCAAACAGACGGAACGAAACACCACTCTCATTATCGTTACCCAGCTCTACGGTCACAGTCTTATATCCTGACAAATCAAGTCCACTGTCATATTGCCATCCTCCGAAACCATACTGCCCCGTCACCAGTGTGCGGGTGTTCTCGTCGAACGTGCCTTTCTCCCATATAGAAGGATTGAAGACATCTGCTGTCAGTGAGAAAGGAGAAATTACCGTAACCGGCAATGCCAGTTGCTTACTGACTCCGGTAGCCGATTGATATGTAACGGTTACCGTAGCTTCACCGGGTGCCACAGCTACCAATTTGGCCGTCTGTTCTACTTTCAGCACGTTTGTATCTGAACTGTTGACAGTCGCTTCCGCAGTCACCATCCGTACCGTTCCATCAGAATAAACAGCCTTCACTTTGAGATAATTCGTACCACCCATTTGCAGACGAAGTTCTCCCTCTTGTCCCATCAACTCCAGTTTTTCCAGTTCCCCATTCACTACTATCCCTTCAGCATATTCCTTGAACCAATGGTACATCGCCCACGGACAGGCCTCGGGATCATTGAGGAAAGTGTAATTGCCCGGTTCACCCGGCACATCTTTAAACGCTGCCAGTTCATGTGACCTCGTTGTAAAGAACAACCAGGAAACATTACCTGAATTATCGGCTATATATTTGAAGTTGGCACCAAAACCTTCACCACCTGCCGTTCCTGTAATACTTTTACCCCAAGTGGCATCATATTTCTTCGGAGCCCAGTCTATTTCAGTCACCATGATAGGAGCGAAAGCCGCCACAGGACCTACTTGCGCATCCCAACCCCGCTGAAAAGCGTCATAACCTCCTCCTGTGGAAGAGCCGATTCCTTCACCGCTGTCTTCCTCGGCATCGCTACCATACCAACCGGGATAGCAGTGAACGGCAAAGCCTATGTTCTCCCCTTCGATACGGTGAATGGCATATCCGGCGTAAGATGACTGATAAGACAATCCCGGCACCCAAACAATGTTGCGACAGTTGGCACGTATTTTGTCTACTATAGCCTGAAAGTAGAGTTGGAGATTCTTGAAATGACCGTCACCGCTACTGCCGTATGTTCCGTCAGTACCTTTTATTCTGACAGGTTCATTGGCAAGCTCGAACATAACATCCGTATTATTTTTCAGTTTAGGATGTTGCGAAACAATATCCCACACTTTGAGCAAAAACTGCTGATAAGAGTCTCCTATTTCTATACCTTGATAGGGAGCATCAGCCGGACAGACTCCGGGCGGACGCATCACCACATACATTCCTTTGGAAATAAAGTATTCTGCCATCGGCACAAACAACTCTTCAAGATACTTCCGAAAACGGGTTTCAGAGAACCGTTCATGTCCTTCATATCTCACGGACTGCATGGAGGGGTCATCACTCCAATACGGATCGAGGTGCATCCGCACGAAATTGAACTTCCATCCGGCAGCCACAATTCCGTCTACCATACTCTTATTATACCTGAAGCATGCCTGCACGTCATAGTTACCCCAGGCATTGTTATTGAAGAAAGGGCTGTAAGTCTGCGTAAAACCATGCAGATTGACTATCTCTCCCTTTTCATTTTTAAGGTAACGCCCTTCTACACGTAATACCGGCAACTTGGCTTCGACGGGAATCCCAGGTTCCGGGTCCGGATTCGGTTCGACAGGCTGTTCCGGTTCCTGCTTTTCCGGCTGCTCAGGAATAGTCTCGTCCGAGCAAGCCGCTAAAGACATCCCTAAGAGCAGTGTCAATAAATAAATTATTTTTCTCATATTGTTCTTCATTGTTTTAAGGACTTGAAAATTGTAAGCTAAAGCAAGAGAGTGAATGGCAATCTACATTCTTTACGAATAATGCAAACGAAGGATACAATCGTATATCGAACCTAATTCAGTCGTATACTGAATGCCATTCACTCGTATACTGAATAGGGTTCAGTCGTATACTGAATGTAGCATATCCTATAAGCATTGATATTCAAGATATTACGAAGCCGCCTCATGCCTTTAATAAATTACAACAAATATTCCAAATTACACCATTATCTGCTGACGTTACATATTAAATGGAAAGCCCCAACAGACCTGTTTATTATAATATCACCAATAGCGAACAAAACTATAGTTATAAATATCATCTCCTGTAATAATTCCCTCATATAGTTTATAGCCTTTTATATCACCATGATAATAAACTAACGGAGAGCCATTATAATCCATTTCGTAAGTTCCTTTCGTTTCTCCTTTCGGAATAGTGATTGATGCATTGCCGTCATACTTTCCCCCATCATTGTATGCTTCGTACGGAATTCTACAGTTGATCTCTTTTTCTACGGGATAAGTTGTAGTAGCAGTAAACAATGGATGATTGGAGTAAAGTTCTTTCACTGAAACGATTATATAATTATTAATTCCGTTTTGAGTAATCCCAATATTTAATGTTTTATTAGATTCCGGTTGTTTTAGTATAATACTTCCTACTCTCTTCTCTACAGAAGTATTTGCATCTACTGAAATAAATACTTCATATATTTTATAATAAGGATTCAAAAAATCAATTCTATTCACCCATGTAGGTTTACTCACCACCTCAGGAACTATATCTGCCGCAGTAGCACCTACTTGTCTATAAGAAACAATAGTTTGCCTAATAGAATTTTTTTGTACGGTAATGTCACAATCGGTTGCAATTGACTAAAATACCCTTCAAAATAATATACGCTATCCGAATTCGTAGTTCGTGTAACAGTCATATCTTCTGCCCTATTAGTATCAAAAGGTATTTCACTACTACAACTACACCAAATGACCAAACTCAAAATAAATAATATGTTTTTCATTGTTATTCGATTTTTATTACAACAATAAAGGCAGCGGTTTCACATTATGCCCCGCTGCCTTTTCTCATAAAACTCTATTATTTTCCAGCCAAACCATCAGCAAAACCTGCATAGGTATGCTTACGACTGTAGTTGGAATCCCAAAGGCCTACGGGTTCACCACCACGCCAGCCAGAATCACTGGGAGCATCGGTAGCACACCATTGCGTAATACCATACTGCTGAGCAGCAGGAATAATCTCGAAGTACTTCTTCACGATGAACTTATAGTATTCTGCCATCGCTTTATGCTGAGCTTCTGTCATATTCTCTGTTTTCACACTGGTACCGTTCTCATCTATATATCCCATATCAAGTTCGGAAATCTTCACGAGTTTACCACTTGCAGCTAAAATTTCGAACATCTGCACCACATGCTCTTCCTTACTCTTCTGAGTAGCAGCATTGGCATAGCAACTTACGTGCATCTGAGTACCGATACCGTCAATCTGTGTCACGCCGTCGGCTTCCCATTTCTTAATCCAATGTACTAAGCTCTTAGCCTTTTTGTTATCATCCCAGTCAGATTCCAGATTATAGTCATTGATAAAGAGTTTCAGAGGAGCAGTACCACCGTTCTCAGCATAGTACTTACGGGCAGCAGCCACAGCAATGCGAGCATAATCCTCATTAC
This sequence comes from Bacteroides cellulosilyticus, assembly GCF_020091405.1. Lineage (NCBI taxonomy): Bacteria > Pseudomonadati > Bacteroidota > Bacteroidia > Bacteroidales > Bacteroidaceae > Bacteroides > Bacteroides cellulosilyticus. Next base: position 3,460,687 of record NZ_CP081903.1, on the reverse strand, counting down.
CTAAGTAATCTTGCCAGTAGAAATTATTCTGAGCATCGTTCTCTGAAACATTGCTTGCCGATTGCAATACATAGAATCCTTCTCCATCATCACCACCACCGGAAATAGCTTCGTTCACTACATCCCAAACAGTTACATAACCACCTGTAGCTTTCATCATACCTTCTACCCAGTTATTCATGGCCCATGTCAAGGTATCTTTCTTCTCTTCAGGAGTAAGAGGAATAGAATTCATCTTCACTACTTTGCAAATCTTAACTGATCTAAGATCAAGTGTCGCGTCACAAGTCTGTGGCTTAAGGATAACATCATAATCCCCCCCCACAACATTAGGAATATCCAGCTTAACGACATGACTGCCTTCCTGAATGGCTACAGGAACCGTAATACTCTGAGCATCTCCTCCCCAGCCGTTCTGTACAGTCAGTTGTACGCCAGAGCCATCTTTATCGGATTTCAGATCGAGATAAAAGACATAATTTCCTTCTTCAAGTGAATTCTCGCCACCAGGAACTACAAAAAACTGTCGCCACTCACCATCAGGCACAAAATGTATACATCCATCTATGACAGGAGGTTCACAACCCATTGCATAAAATGGGAATGGACCATCTTGATAAGTTTGCACTTTCGTCTCTTGCTCAACCTCCACTGCGGGAGCTTCAGAGTGGGTTATTTTAACAGACTTAATTTGAATAGTTCCTGCAAAAAGACCGGACTGAGTCATCACGTGGCCACCATCAGCCACAGCTTTAAAAGCAAACTCATACTCTTTCCATTCCGTATCGAAATCAAATCCACCATCGACTCTGCCTGACCAAGGGCCTACACTGACAGCGAGGTGACCATTAGCTGAACCTTTGAGCATCATTTTCAACTTATACTCCTTGCCTGTAAGAATCGGAAGTCCATCAATTGTGGTATGATACTGAACGAAGTAATTCTGTTCGGCAGGAGTGGGATTTACAATCTCCAGACAACCCTCAGAAGAGTTCACCCCGATGGTTGTACCTTCAGGTGCTTGATTCCAGAAAGTATATGCATCTTTAGAATAATCCACTACATAATCCTCAATATCAACCTTTTCATCAGGATCTACGTCCATCTCTTTATCTTTAATCAACGAATTCAGGTACTTATTATTCTGTTGTGCATGCCAAGCCAGCGTATGTCCGTAAATAGTAAGACCTCCGGCTTTTGCCGCAGAAACAAACTTCTCTACGGTACCAAAGTCCATCGACCCGTCATTAGCCACGCACGAAGCGTATTTCATGGCATTGCCTGCCGTCATCTCATCGAAATTGGAGATGGCCATAGTACGCACCACTTCTCCTTTCAGAAAATCACTCGCCGACAGCGCAATTCCCAACTTAAAGTCGGGACTTGCGTTTCGGTCTATATATGTTTTCAATGCATCGTAAGCATTGAGATATTCATATTGGGCCATACTTTCCGGCTTCTCAGTCTTGAAGTCAACGATCTGGTCATCGGCACAAGAGGCAAGCAATAGCAATAAGCCCAAGGATAATGAGTATTTAATTGTTTTCATTGTATAATCATTTATTAACATATTTCTTATTCTTTTCATCAATATGCAATCAAGGCTAACGATAAGTGGTAAATGAAAAACTTCTTGAATTCACTATATCATAAGGACCGGTACCATTCTTCAAGAATACAGTTATGGTTACCCTTCTGGGTGTACCGTTCAAGCTCAGATAACGTTCATTATGCGATCCGGAATATTCCAAAGAAACCTCCGAACCATCCGAAGAATAAGCTTCCCATTCATAATGCAATGAACTATCCGGCACGTCCATTGTGATACGGACAAATCCGGACAAGGCATTCAGAAACATATGGCTACCTAAATCAGCCGTTACGGGAGGCGTAGCAGGATCATATAACACTGCGGTATAACGTCCCGTGATATCGACAACCGATCCGCTTTGTGCACAAAGCAGAAGAGGAAGACATAAAAATATAGATATTAAAATCTTTTTCATGATTGAATGTTTTTAGTTATTATCCAACATTATGTTAATCGGTCATTTAAACGTTTCCGCTCAATTGGCACGATACTTAGGAACAAAAGTTTCTATCTTGTTCGTTCCGCGCGTCTGCATCACCAAAGTATCTTTCGTGGCATACTTCCGGATGCCAAAGTCAACGGTATAGTCCAGATAAAGCGCATCGCGGTCTTTGTTTCCCCATGCTTTCTTTTCACCATCCACCACGTATTTGCCTGTCCCCGAAGCAGTCATTCCCGATGTCTCCGTAGTAATGGAACACTCACCCGCATCGTTGAATGTCAGCAACAAATCGCAGGCCAGCGTGGTTCCATCGGCTTGCTCCGTGTTGACCGTGAAAACGGAGGTCGTGAGCGAACGGGTATCCAGCGAGCAAACCTCATCTTTCTCAATCGTCTCCGCATGACGCACCACAGTAGTTACAGAACCATTCTCGGTTATCTGATCCGTACCACGACGCAAATAGGAAGCCTGCCATGGATTCATATACTTTACACAATAAAGCACATAATCTTGAGGTAACACACTCCAATAATCCGAGTTAGGACGTGCCGGAGCATCGCCTTCAATCAAAGGAGTACCTGTCAGAATGCGGTCGGCACCAGTCTGTTTTTTCATCACTACAGGAATCACATAATTATTGCTCAATGCTTTTTCGTCAGCAAAGAAAGCATCGGTAAGCTGCACCTCCACATTTCCCCAATGTTCACCGTTGTATTTAATTTTATCACCCGCCAATGTATAATATGTAGAAGGCATAGGTAATACCGGTGATCCGTCTTCAAAAAAGAGATTATCGCAAAGCGTATTGTCAACGGCAATATCTATGGTGATGTTCCTCCCACCATACGCTCCTCCCATTGTGGCATAAATGGCACACTTGTGCTGACGGTCAGCCGAATTGTCTACCACCGGATCATTGCCCAACACGATAGTTCGTACCGGGAATTGATAGGCAAAATATACACTGACACCGCCTTCATAATCGGGAAAAGAGTTGTCTGCATTCTCACATGAGGAGAAAGCAAATGACATGGTACCCCAAAATATTATAGATAATAATTTATAGATTTTCATATTCATTTTTGCATTTTATAATTATTTGATTACCAGCCCTTATTCTGTTTCAGATTGCTCCACTTCAACACTTCACTATAAGGTATAGGACCGTAATTCATATACTCCTTGTAGTTTCTATTCTCTACGTCTATTACAGTATAGTTCAGATTTTCACCCACTTTATCAATTCGTATTCCTTTAGCTGTTTCAGCCAAGGGCATCTGCCAGCGGCGAATGTCCCAGAAACGCTTGTTTTCGAAACAGAGTTCTATGCGGCGTTCGTTGCGGATAAGTTGAGCCATTTTATCCTTATCTCCCTTTATGCTCTCAAGATAAGCATCTCCGTTATTAACTCCCACTCCACCACGGGCACGAATAGCCTTAATCACATCGTATGCACTATAGTTATGACCACCTTTACCCATTGGTCCCCAAGCATCGTTGGCAGCTTCGGCATAAGCCAAAAATATCTCCGTATAGCGGATACGGACAGGAATATGGAACTTGGCATTCAGTGAACTCGGATTGGCATTACAATCTTCACGCAGTAACTTACGCAGATAATAACCTGTACGTGTAGAAGTATTCAATTGATTCAAGTTGTTATCCTGTTTGTTATCCGCATCAGGATAAGTGCCGGTGATGATAGCCTTTTCCTTGAATGTTGATCCGTTGAACAATATATATTTTGCCAAACGCGGATCACGATTTTCATAAGGAGCATTTTCCAAATAACCACTATTGACCTTGTCAGCGACAGGATAACCGTTAGCCATAGGAAAAGCATCAACTAGATTTTGTGTAGGATTAATACGTCCGCTGCCATAAAGCGTAGGAGGAAAGTTGTCCTTCTCCTGCTTGATACCTATATCCCAGTCTTCGGTTCCATTACTTTTATTTCCTCTCCAAAGGATTTCGGCAGGCACTTCTCCTGAACCTAGATTGTCCAAGTCTTTTGTATTCATATACCAAGTATTACCTGTCTGGTCGAGACCTGACACTCCGCCAATGCGATTCAGCACAGTGGCAGCATAATTAGCCGCTGTTTCCGAAGTAACCCCCGAACCTTCACGATAAGCAGGACTCGCGGCAAGTAAAGCAACCTGCGCCTTGATAGCTTCGGCTATTCTAGCAGTGACGCGTCCACGCTGATAAGTTCCGAAAACAAGATTATAGTTACCCATCTTTGCACCGATTTCTTTGTATCTGGCAGGTACCTCCGCATCACTCTTTATATTTTCATAATCCATAGGCAACAGTTCAACAGCCTTATTCAAGTCAGCAAAGACTTGCTCCACACATGCACTGAAAGAGGCGCGAGGCTGATTAAAGTCTGAACTGGTGGTTTCCGGTTCAAGAAGCATCGGTACTCCCAGCAGCTGTCCGTCTGCCGTCCAACCTCCATGAGCCATCAGCAAATAGTAGTAATTCAACGCACGCAATGCATAAGCCTCTCCACTGAGTTTGTCAATGAACATCTTACTTGTCACCTCATTTTCAGCCCAATTTACCTGTTCTACAATACCCAGAAATGTATTGAGATATTGTATGACTGCTTTGCGGGCCTGCCATTGTTCCATCGGATTGTTGTTCGATGCCCATGAACCGAGAGCCATCTTCGAATAATTGCTCTCCTTATCATTAGTCACCGCATCGTCCGTAGCTACATCATTTACACTGGAGTTATCATACGGCAGCATGGCATATCCATATCCCAAAAGTCCTACTGCATAATTGGGGTCTGAAAGCATATCTTCAACGCCACGATTGTTCTCCTTGGCAGGTTCGAACATATCCTCGCAAGCAGAAAAAGTAGCCAACAGTACCATAGTTAGTATAATATTTCTTAGTTTCATTTTTACCATTTTTTTTAGATTAGAACACAGCTTTCACACCAATATTATAGAATCTGCTTTGCGGAGCACTGCCCACATTCATCTCCATATGCTTACGCTCTTTCGAAATAGTAAGCAAGTTTGCACCGCTCACATAGGCCGACAGTTCGTTAATGAAAGTGTTGCGCAAAATGCGTTTCGGCAAATCGTAAGTAATCTGTACCTTTGCCAGGTCGAAACGGTCGGTCTTGTACAGCCAATAATCTGAAGAACGGAAGTTATTACCCGAACTTCTCGCAGACAGACGAGGATAAGTTGCAGTAGCTGCAGTTTCAGGAGTCCAACGGTTACGGACTATAGCCGAATATTTATCATCACCATCTACCCAATAATATGAACTATTCTTCAATCCGTAAGCACCGAAGTTACCAGTACCCAGTACAAAGAAAGTTAGATTCTTCCATTTAGCAGTAAAATTGATACCAAGTGTAAAAGGTGCACCGTACCAGCCTCCTTTACCCAAAAAGATTTCATCTTTATCGTCAATCACATTATCACCATTCTGGTCTACATACTTGATGTCACCGGGTTGAACCGTACTACCCAATTTCTGTTCGGGGCTGTTCTCTATTTCCTCTTTGCTTTGGAATAATCCGGCACTCTGAAGTCCCCAGACACCGTCAATGGGACGTCCTTCACGATATCGATAGGCCTCATCATAAAGTTCATCGCGCTTAGTAATTTTAGTATCGTAATATGTGCCTGCCACACCCAACGATAAGTCTACATCGCCGAAACGTTTGTTGGCATTTATACTGAAATCAAAACCTACGCGCTGGTTGTTATTATAATTCTGTATAGGCATAAATGATGCGGCAGGATAACCTGTATTCAAATGAGATGGATAAAAAGTGGGCTGATTGATCAGATATCCCTCCATAGAGTTTATGAAGAACGAAGCATCAGCTGTAATCAACCTATTCCAAAGCGATGTTTTAAGATTTACAGAGAACTCTTTACGCTTGATAAACGAAAGATCATTGTTCTGGCTTCTGGTAGAAATGGAGTATTTACCAGCCGGACCATCATACCAGGCATAACCATCGTTCTGAGTCCATACCGATTCATAAAGATAAAATTCATTATCATTCATCACCAGATCAATATCTTGATTAATAATGCTACCTGATACACTCAGCAACAAATCGTCTACCACCGGAGAATCCTTCAGGAAACTTTCATTACTTAAACGCCAGCCCAACGTCACCGAGGGAGAAAGAGCTTGACGATGTCCTTTGGCAAGTTTAGCCGAATGAATCAACGCTGCACTAAAATCGGCATAATAGCGTTGCTGATAATTATAACCAGCCTGTAATGCCAAGTTAGCATTGCTGATGCGATGATACTGTGCTGAAACCGTCTGCTGATAGCCGTTGGCTATAAACATGGCCGATACATTATGATATTTGTTGAAGGTGTTCTGATAGTTGAACTGCCCGGTAAATGCAATAGTTTGTTTATCCGCACTGCCACCTACATTTTGAGTACCCGGTCTTTCATCGTTCCCTTCCTTGTTCAATGCCACTATGACATCTTTACCACCATAGTTGGACCAAACAGGAACGAACACCGCATACTTATTATCAAAAGAGGTTGAGTAAGAAGTGGCATAGTCCACAGCAAACATGGCATTGAATGAGAGTCCCTTCAGAACTTGATTAAGATCGACATTCACACCAGCATCAAACTGAAACTGGCGACTCGTCCACTTACTGCTTCCGGCAGCATAGCTATCGGCAAAAGCATTAGTAGGATTAGCCTGCGTACCAGCCAGGAAATACTTTCCGTCAATAATATTGGAAGTAGTACTCAACAGTTCCCAGGCAGCTGTAGCATTGGGATCAATCATGTCCAACGGAATAAGCGGGGATGCATATTCCGGAAAATTTGGGCGTGCAGTTGATGCGGCATTCCAATAATCACCTTTTGCACTTTTCGAATTGTAGAACGTGGCATTGGCATTAATGTAGGCATTGATAAAGCTATTGATGTTTACATCTACATTACCACGCACGTTGAAACGGTCTGTCATGTTGTTTTTAGCTTCACCAAAATCTAGAAAATCTCCATTACGATAATAGCTCACATTGCTATAGAAACGGGCACGCTTACCACCACCGGTAATCTCGGCAGTCACTTCCGAACGATTATATACTTTCTTCACATAGTCAGAAGAATAGTAATTGATATTTGAATAACGGTACGGATTCAGCCCTGAACCATGATTATAAATATCTTCGGCCGTATAACGGAGTTTCGCAGTAGGATCATCATTCAAGAGGGCCTCATTGTAAAGGGTCATGTACTCTGCCGAACCCAGGTATTCAGGGAAAGCCTTTGCTACATGAAATCCGGTATTGGCTCTGACACTAACATTCAGTCCCTCTACATTTCCGCGCTTCGTAGTAATTACCACTGCGCCCTTGGCTGCTTTACTGCCATAAAGAACCACTGCCTGTGCACCTTTCAAGAATGAAATCTGTGCAATTTCAGACGGCATCACATTGTTTGCCTCACGGGGAACACCGTCTACTAGAACCAGATAACCGGCATTATCACCATCCATTCCCCACAATGAGTTACCATTCCAACCACCTACATAGCCCTGCATATTATCCAGGCTATAAGTATTATAATTTTTCTTCGTAAGTTCCTCTACATTGACCACAGAAACACCACCCAAAAGGTCTTTTTGGTTTACTTTACGAAAGGCCACCTGCACCATCGGGTCTTTTTCACTTACCAATGAATCGGTTTCATTCCAGTCCGTAGCCTGCGCACCGACAAACATCGGAGAAACGGTCAGCATAGCACAGAGAATGAATTTTGCTTGTATATATTTCATTGTTTATTCATTTATTATTAAACATACTTTTTAGCTCTCCACTAATTACCAACCTGGATTCTGTGCGAACTCAGGATAAAGATAGACATCATCATCAGGCAAGGGGAACCAATAATGCTTCGTGCCGAATATGCGCTTCACAATCAGTTCATGACGATAATTAGCCACTTCAGCTTCCGCAGGATCATTTTCTCTATAGAAATTGGCACTCTCCACCCGATCGAATTCTACAGAATATTTTTCTGTATAGGGTGATTCAGTCAGCAATAGCCAACGTTGCAGATCGTTGAAGCGGAAACCTTCCATAGAAAGTTCTACAGCACGTTCACGACGAATTTCATCCATGAATTTCTTATTGTTTGCTATATAAGAATCATGCACGCCCTCAGCACCGCAACGGGTACGGATTTTGTTGATTGCATCAAGTGAAGTAAGTGTACAGTTATCAGATTTGGCAGACGAACCGCCAAAGGCTGCGCAACTCTCAGCGTACATCAGGTAAATATCCGCCAAACGCATATAAGGTAAATAGGTATGCAAGTTACTACCCCAGTCATATTCCTTGTCACCTTCATTACAAGTATGAGGAACCAGTTTCTGGAAAAAATATCCGGAACGGCTCCCAAGGTCGATTGAGCGCATATCCGCACCTGTATAAAGTTCACAATAAGCATAAGGTTTCTGCGCATCAGACAACTTGTCTTCTGCCAAAACATAACGGAAACCATCAAATACGATATCATGATAGAAACGTGGGTCTCTATTCTTAAACGGGTGTCTCTTGTCGAATCCAGATTGCGGGTCATCAAGAGGAAGCCCGTTGGCCATACCATACATTTCCACAAGATTGGCCGTTGGCAAGTGTATGATTTTATCGTGGTCAACAAGTCCTGCCACTTTCGGGCCCCACAATTTCGTCATATTCCAGTTACTGCCATTAAAATCCGCAGAAGGACCACGGAAAATAGCTTCAACCGAACCCGGCATCAACCAATTCTGGCGACGGGTATAAAAAATATCGGAGTAGCTTGTCTGCGCACCTTTCTCCTTTTCGTGATCGTAGATATTGCTATATTTAAACTCTGCAAGTGCATATTGCGTCTGGCCACTTTCTACCAAAGCCAGCAGTTCGCCAAATGCTTGAGCGGCCTTCTTACAATAGTCTTCATCATAGTTGTAAGTCTGAGTACCTCCCAGCTGTGGGCCGTTCTTCATCAAAGGGCTTCCTGCCCACAGATAATTCTTACCCAAATAACCCAACGCCATGATTTTATTGATTCGCAATTGGTTCTTACCCTCTGTAGCCTTACCTGCACTGGTCTTGTCCCAGTCTACCGGCAACAAGTCTGCAGCACGACGGAAATCCTCTCCAGCCTTATCGGCACATTCTTGATAACTCAAACGTGGTAATCTCAATTCTTGCGTAGCGTCGAACACCTGATCAATATAAGGCAATCCTCCCCAATAGGTCATCAGCTCAAAATGCCACCACGCACGGAAGAAATAAAGCTGACCCGCGATCAAGTCTTTTTCTTCCTGCGTGCCTACCAGTTTATCCAAATTGGCAAGGCCGACATTAGCCTTGCGAATGCAATACCAGGAATGCGGCCACAAAGAGTGTTGAAACTTATCGGTAGAAGCCGGGTTGCTGGGATTTCTATACAACCAGCACTGGCCATTGGTTTGCCATGCTCGGAAATTACCCAAGTCTGCCTGATGCGTCATGTGGGCATCTCCCATAGAATTGAAAAGTTCATCGTCTCCCCAGTTCCAGGAAGTACAATAGTTACATTTTTCCTTGTCAGGAATACAGTTATATATTTCTTCTATGAATCCTTGAAAGTTGCGGAAATTCTTGAATGCATCTTCTTCGGATACAGTCGATTCGGGACTTTTATCCAAATAGTCTTCGCAAGACGTCATGCCGAGCCCCACTGCAAGAGACAAAAGGCCTGAACATAAAAGGGTCTTATATGTATATTTCATCTTGTTCATTATTATAATGTAAATTTAATACCTAAGTTATAACGTTTCACAGTAGGATAAGCTCCCAGATAACCTGCTCCGGAAAGATTAGCTTCACGGTCGTCCGGCATACGAGTCCATAACCATAGGTTATTACCATTGACATAAATCTTCAGGTTACTTAATCCAATTCTCTTGATCCAGCCTTTATTCCAAGTATAAGCCAGTTCAACGTTCTTCAAACGAATGTAAGAACCGTCATAAAGAGATTGGGTTCCGCCGTTATAGCTCGGAGTAGAATTCCAGCGAGGTACTACCACATCGGCATTAGGAGTGTTTTTTGACCACCACGTACCGGTGTCAAACACAGTGTTCAGTTTACTACCAAAACTAGTAAGGCCCACATCACGGGTTACATTGGTCACACCATAGAATTGTGCAAATGCGCTGAATCCTTTCCACTCGAAACCTATGGTAGCATTAAATGTATTTTCGGGCTGGCTAGTATAACCATAAGGAGCCTGATCTTTATTATCCACCACACCGTCGCCATTAAAATCGACAATGTAGTAGTCGCCCACCAGTTTTTGAGAATCATTAGCATCATGAGCAGGGCTACCATACAATTGGTCATAGTTTTGAATGTATCCCGCATCAATATAAGAAGTATATTGACCTACCCCGAAACCAGCCGCTTTCTGATAGGCAGGACGCATAGCCTGGTCATCTTTCACCAACACCTTGTTCTTAGCATGCGTCATACTGAAGTTACCCCAAACACGCCAATCATTACCAAAGGTTTTATTTACACGTAACTCCAATTCATATCCATTCGTACGGATCTTACCTTTATTAATAGAAGGAGGAGTTCCTCCGAAATAAGAGGGAATGGAACGGTCTCCACCATAAACAAAGATATTAGAACGTTCGTCACGGAAAAATTCCAAACTACCAGCCAGCATTCCTTCAAAAAGCGAATAGTCAACACCAATATTCAATTTTTTCACAACCTCCCATTGTATATCCTGGTTGCCAATAGCAGACTCACGATACCAGGTATAGATACTTTCAGTATGGTTCAGATCCATAGTAGTGTGACCACCATAAGCCCACTGGTTCATGTACAACCACCGACGACTTGAATCGAACGGATCAGGCCCTAACTGGTCAGAACCAATTTCACCATAAGAAGCACGGACTTTCAGCATGTCGATAATCTTCTTTTCACGAAAAAACTTCATAAAAGGTTCTTCACTGATCATCCAACCGATAGCACCTGAATTAAAAAATGCGAAACGATTTTCCGGACTGAACTTTTCAGAACCATTGTAAGCACCATTGTATTCAATGAAATAGCGGTCGGCATAATTATATGTAACACGGAAAGCCCAGTCTTCACGATAGGTAGGCATCACACTGCCTCGCGCATTTTCCTGACGACTGAACAATCCCATAGCTGTAGCATTATGCTTACCGAAACTACGCACCCAGTTCAATTGCGCCTGATAATAAAGATTACGTACCGTCTGACCATTATCCACAGCACCCGGAGAAGTACTCCAATTGACTCCTTGAGTCCAGTCAAAACCATTATTCGTGTCGTATAGCTGTGCATATCTCACCTGACCGGTATCAGGATCAATCCACTTACGCTGCGCACTATTAAACAAGTCATTGATACCACGATTGTTTTCAACAAATATATTATCCCAGGAAACAGTGGCCCGGGCAGAAAGCCCTTTGGTTATAAACTTCAAATCCTGTTCCAATGTAAAGTCAGTGTTAATACGGGTTGTTGTGAGCTGCATCGTACCACCCAAAGAAATGTTCTCTGCTGAGTTCGTGGTATTTGAAACAAGCGGATACATTCCCCAACTACCATCAGAGTATTGTGGAAGGAACACATCCGGCGCAATATTGTATGCACCCGACCATTGCTGCCCAATCTGCCATTCTGAATTGCCCGTATTACTCCATGGAGCCTTACGAATAGCATTAGAACCCGCGAGATTCATCTTCAATACAGTAGTTTTCGTTATATTGAAGTCCAAGTTACTACGCACATTGATACGATCGTATCCATAACCGGAGTTATAATCACGTCCATTATCATAGATTCTAAAAAGGTCGCCTTCATGCACATAGTCTGCCGAGGCGAAATACTTCACGAACTTTGTACCACCACTAATATTAAGGTTAGCATTGTAAGACATCGTGTTATCTTTAAACAAGGCCTTCTGCCAATCTACATTCGGATAACGTTCTCTCTGTTCAATAGTGGTCTGATTACGATAGTTATTGATGAACGATTGAGAACGGATATATTCCCATGAGTCAGGTCTCAAAGCCAACTCATGCTCAATAGCCGTATTGCGAAACATCAAAGCATCATAAGAATCGTACTTATTGGGCAGTTTGGAAGGAGACTTCAGAGTGGCATTGAAACCTACATCAATCTTTGCACTACCCTCGGTACCACGTTTGGTCGTTACAAGAATTACGCCATTTGCTCCTTTCACACCATAAACGGCAGTTGCAGACGCGTCTTTCAATACGGAAATAGACTGCACTGAACTGATATCGACTGAACTCATCGGACGTTCAATACCATCAACCAACACAAGTGGATCTTCATTATTATTCCAGGAACTTGCACCACGAATCGTAATTTTAGGTTCTTCTTCACCAGGCATACCTGTACCTGAAGTAGTAACCACACCCGGCAAGTTACCCGTCAACGCCGCACCAATATCACTGATACCGGCTGCACGTTCCAGAACTTTACCCGTAGTTTGCGTAATAGCGCCTACTACACTGGCTTTCTTTTGCTGACCATAACCTACCACAACCACCTCTTCCAGTTGTTGTGAGTCATCTTCTAAAGTGACTTTCAACATCTTTTGGCCTGCAATCTTCACCTCCTGCGATTTCATACCGATAAATGAAACTACAAGAGTTACTTTGTCATCAGGAACAGTCAACGTAAAATTTCCATCTATATCTGATATCGTACCTATTGAATTATTTCCTTTTACAACGATGGAAGCACCGATAACCGTCTCACCAGTGCCATCAAGAACTGTTCCTTTTACAGTCACCCCATTTTGCGCTAAAGTTGGCAAGCAACTTAATAGCAACAAAAGAAACAAGCAAGGGATCTTTTGAATTTGTTTTGTTACATTTTTCATTACCATTAGTTTAAGATATTAATAACTACATTCTCTTTCATTACATTAGCTATTAGTAATAGCCTCAGCTGTCATCATACTTGCATTTCATAATTCAACCACATTTAAGATTATAAAATTATCAATTGATATTTATATCGCTATTATTACATTTATTCACAGTCTAATTCATCTACAATATAGTAATTACATCCATATCATTCTATCTTTGCCACTAAAGCACACCTCTTTACGGCAGCAAATGTATTCAACTAAAACGAAACAGTCAGCACAATCATGCTACACAGTTTTTTGATAGCATTACATCTTTCTTTTTGATGTTACATTTTCTTTTTATGGCATTACATACACAAGCATAACATTATGTATATCAAAGATATACCAATAATAAAAAAGTAATAAAAACAAGCTGTTTTTATTACTAAAAATGGTCTATTCAGAAAGAAAAAGCACAAGAAAAGAAATACTTGAAATAGCTAAATAAAAAGAGGAAAAAGAAGATAGTAACGTACTCCAAAAGATATGTAACCTATCTGTTAGAGTGTAAAAAATGACTTTACTCTCACTCTATTCGCAAAACCGCTATTTAACACATTTAAAGAGATAGAGATTCTTGTTTCGCATACAGTTTAACTTCTTAGTTGACAAAGCATCAGTTGACGAGTTTATGAGGGGGAGTATATTTCCTTGTTACCTTGTCAACTGCGAAACTTGAGCTTACAGAACTTAAACAAGTAACATCCTAATTATCAACGCATAGCATTTACACACAAATTACTCAACAATGTAAAAGCATTTACTGCAGGAGGTAACGACCTTTACCCCGTATTGTAACGCTCTTTACCTCGGTATGTAACGAGCGTTTCCCTATGGAGTCACGGAAGTTATGCTGTAGTCTGTCTAAATAAACAAACGCCCTTAGTCTACCCGCTTGTAAACTAAGGACGTTTATTTGTGTATTTTCAGTATTAAGTTTGACTTATACTATCGTGATACATCCATTTGAAACGGCGAAGCCGGAAGCCCCGCCTTATTCTTCAAATTGGCCTCCTGCGGATTATCATCCCAAGCATAACGCACTTTTACCGGTTGAGTTATCCCTTCACTCCAGACCACCACTTTATTGCCTTCTATGGTCGCCTCAGCCCATTTAAAACGTCCGTCCGTTCCCGCCAGCGCAAAACCTTTAAGTTGAGCTACAGGCATTAAATCATCCGTTCCCGCCTCAAAAGACAGAATGATCTTTCCTTCCTCAATAGCAGCGGCAGTGCACAGCGGACCACTATGAACTATATCCTTATGTCCATATACCTGCTTCTTGACCTGAAGCGCTACCCTCCTTGCCAGTTCCTTCTTATTCAGCGGATGAATATCATTCCACTCTCCTAAGTCTATTGCCACAACCAAAGAGGTATTAGGCAACTTCAACGTCACCTGCCGCTGTGCTTCACGCATACCTGCCCAACCACTTTCTACAGGCTGCTGATGCGTCTGCATAAAATTGGGTAGCTGCATAATAAAGAATGGCAAGTCTTCATCTGCAAATTTCACCCGCCAATCTTTGAGCATGGCAGTCAATAAAGCTTCATATTCACCCGGACGTCCTGCATTCGATTCGCCCTGATACCACAAAGCTCCCTTAAAAGTAAGATTCCGCAAAGGAGAAATCATGGAATTATACATACCAGTCGGAATGTTCTGAAAAGATACACCTCCTCTTCCGGCAGGCATTTCACAACCCAACCTATACTTCCATTGCTCGGACAAGCGAACCGTATCCCCATCTATCGCCATGCAATAGGGTTTACCTTTTACAAAGCTGGGACGACCACCGGAATTAATAAGACGTACCGTAACCAGATTCTCTCCCGCTTTCAACACCGATGCAGGAACTTTATAAATGCGCGGCGGATATTGATAGGAAGTAGTACCTACAAAAACACCATTCACATACACAGAGTCCGCATTCACCATACAGCCTAAACGCAATATGGCATCTTTATCAGCCTGCTCGGCTGCAAGGCGAATGTTCTGCCGGAACCAGTGCGATCCGCTTACCGGATAACCATCCTTACTGCCCAACTGATAAGAAAACATATTCACTTCCTCCCAGTCGGAATCATTCAATTCCGGTTCATACCATTTAACCGGAGCATGAAGCCCTTCATCACCTTTATATAAAGAGAGATTCCAAAACCTCGACATCATTCCTCCCGCTTTATTCATCAAGGCCTTGTATTCGTCGGAGTTATAGATATCCCGCTCGCGCAGGTTCTTCGGAAATGCCTGAAGCGCATCTTCACTCATCCAAGCTTCAATGGAACTTCCTCCCCAACTGGAATTGATAATGCCGACAGGAACTTTCGTCTCATTATACATCTCTATTGCAAAAAAGTAAGGTAATGCGGCATAAGACTGGGCAACCTGCGGATTCAGTGCTGTCCAGTTCATTTGGGATATGTCTTCTTTGGGACCATGCAAATCATTACCATAGGGAGTCTTGACATAGCGAACCATCGAATTCTCGTAAGTAGCAGTCTCTTTACCGAACATATCCGCTACACGCGCCACCGTCAGTTCCATATTCGACTGTCCCGAACACAACCATACATCTCCTATCAGGATATCCTTCACTGTCACTTCGTTCACTGTCAGCTCATAAGGACCACCGGCCTTCATTGCAGGAAGTGTTACCAGCCATTTGCCATTTTCATCGGCTACTGCCGTGTATTTCTTCTTCTTGAACGTGACAACCACATTCTCACCCGGATCAGCCGTTCCCCATATCTTTATAGGACGTTCACGTTGCAATACCATCCCATCCGAAAGAACGGATGGGAGTTCCACCTTAGCCTCAGCCAACACGGAACAGATGCAGGCCAGTACTATCAATAAAGTAAATCTGTATTTCATAATCTTTCCTTTCTCCATACTCCTTCTTATTTTACAGAACTCTCCGGCGCTCCCAAGAAAGAAGGTTTCAAACCTCCGAAATCAATCATTATCTTCTGCATGACAAGTGCCGGATCAAGCGGACGGATGCGCAAGGTATGCTTTTCTTTCTTATCAAGCAAATGTTTCGTTTGGGTAGTGATGATGTGCTCCGCCTGCAATCTGCCAAGTTCACCTTTATAATCACCGTTGATGTTGACTATCTGTTCTTCGCCGCCATCCAGTGAAACCGCATATCGCAGTCCTTTATAATCATTGAAATTCAATGTCGAAGAGAAACGTACGATAACTGTTACTTCACCACTCTTCTCCGTTTCAAAATCATATTCCAGATACATATCTTCGCCCGGAGTAGCTGTGGAAGGCAAAGTAGTGACGGCTGACAAGGTACGTCCCAGGTTAGGGATCGTAATCCAATTAGCAGATGCACCGTTCGCTGAACGGGTATAATGTTCTGCTTCAATAGATATATATCCATCCTTTTCTACAAACACAGGTGGCGCAGGAGCTATACGGGGCTCGGGTACAGAAGTCACTTTAGGCATTATATTGCGCTTCGGATCATTCCAGGATCTATATCCGATGTGAGTCTGATCCATGATATGATTCCATTTGCCCCCACTCATTACATGATTATAATGATAAGTCAGCACGGAGTCGCGCTCGAAACAAGCACGTGCCTTATCCGCCCATTTATTGGCTTTCACATCATTAACCTCTGCCAGTTTACGGTTCATTGCCACGGCATAGTACATATCATATAAGTTGGAACATGCCTGTATCGGAAAAAGTACCAGTTGGTCGAAAGCATCCCGGTATTCGGCAGGCATCAGATAATAAAGTTTCAAAGCATCCAGACACAATGCAGCGTATTCATCTTTTACACTTTGCCATTCGTTATAATTTTCCAGGCTGTAAGTCCGGTCATTCAGCATTTCCGGAGTAACCCTACGGTTGTATTTAGTATAAGTGTCGATCAGACGAGCCGCTTCTTCGGCATAGTATCCGCCAAATTGCTGACGACAGAAATCCACCGTATGCTGAAACAGATTATTTTCATTGAAACGTTTCGGTTCCCAGGCCATATCCAGGAAGAAGGTGATAGGATATTCCATCGGCTTCAAGTCACCTACGTTCACCACCCACAATTCGCGCACGCCATAGTCATAGGTCAACATCATCTGCTCCCACGTGCGTTGTATCTGAGTAATATTTATCCATTTGGAGTTACGGGGAGCCCCTACATAGTCGAAATGATAATACATGCCGTAACCACCTTTGCGAGGCTTCGCTTTCAAGTCGGGCAATTTACGTACATTGCCCCAGTTGTCATCACAGAGCAGCAGCGTTACATCGTCGGGTACTCGCATACCTTTATCATAATAATCCTGCACTTCCTTATAAAGCGCCCACACCTGCGGAGTCTCTTTAGCTTTCTTGCCGGTTACTTTCTCTATGATTTTCCGCTGATCTTTCACGATATTCTGCAACAAGGAGATATTGGCATCTTCGCTCATCGGTTCATCGCCGTCGCCACGCATGGCAAGGGTGATCACCGCTTCCCAATCCTTGCAGCGTTCCATACCCTGCTGCCAGAAGTCGCGCAACACGGCACCGTTCGTAGTGTAATTCCACTCTCCTTTTCCACGACGTTTCCAGTCCTTTTGAGCCTGTCCCATCGGTTCATGATGGGAAGTACTCATCACAATTCCCATCTCGTTGGCCAACGGACCGTTCATCGGGTCATCATCGTAGAAAGCACTGTTCCACATGGCAGGCCACATAAAATTTCCTTTGAGGCGAAGCACCAGTTCGAACACCGTTTCGTAGAACTTACTATTGAACCCACCAAAGGTAGCAGACGCCCAGCCGCCTAAACTGGGCCATTCATCATTCAGGAAAATCCCGCGGTACTTCACTGCCGGTTCACCATCGGTATATACACCTTCTTTAATAGATATAATATCATGCTTCTCCACCGGAACATCTGCCCAGAAATACCAGGGAGAGACACCCATCTGCCGGGAAAGCTCGTAAATACCGTAAATAGTTCCCCGCTTGTCACTACCTGCAATGACAATTGCCTCTTCTACTCCTTCCACGGGCTGCTTCACCGTCTGAAGAATATACTTCTCACGTTTCCCCTTCAAATCTGCAGCTGGAATCTTTCCTGCCTGCACCAGTTGTTTAATCCATAAACTATTCTCAACAGAACCGACAATCAGCATACGGTTACCGGATGGGGAATGAATAATTTCCGGAGTAGCGCCTGTCACTTTACCTGCATCTGTCTGCAAATTGGCAACAGCCCTCAGCACTCCTTTATCTTCCTGCGAGTCTACCAGTATCGGATACGCCTTTCCTTGCTGTATCCAGGTAAAACCATTGCTCTTATTTGTCACAAAACGCTCTGCCGCCGACAAAGAGGGAAGTAACATGAAACTTACTAAACAATAAAAAATCCAACTAATTCTTGTTTTCATGGTAAGATACTTTTTAATTAACCTTCGTTTTGTACAAAGATAGTTCATTACAAAGTACTTTTCGAATCTTCGTGTTCCTATTTGCTACGGTCAATGTTACATCCCGTCTTTTCATGTTACATAAACTTACATTGATGTAACATCCGCTCAAAAAAATGGCTCTGGTCAGCCCTAAACCTGCATCTTGCCTTTGATTTACCTCCATCATTCATGTATAAGCCATGCAGTGCCTGCGGATAGATAAATCTTCGATATTTTCTTCGTTGTGAAATCTACTGCCATACTACCTTTATTTTATTGTCATTCACGCTCCACATCTTTTTGTCATCAGCGCACCCATAAAGCTTGATTCGTTATTATTAAGAAAAGAAGGAAACAAGGGGGATGGGTTGACAGCTGATTCATACCCCGTCCGCAATGAATAAAATGAAGTATCATCTTATACCTGAAAGACTGCAAGAAGAAAAAGAATATTGATGTATTGAATTACACTTGAAAACAAGTAATGCTATGATCCGGAACAAGTAATGTTGCGGATGATTACATTGCTTGTTCTTATCAACAACAAGCAATGTAATTTTAGGTAAGTCTGTATTCTGACAAATGCTAATTCGTGTTAGAACGGGTTATAAATAATCAGATTCTAAATCCTGATACCCAGACAAACAGATTGTAACCTGACTGAACAAGTTTAATGATATATTTGAAGTGTCATCCGGTTAATGCAACATCCCATCATGAGCAAACCTGTTTCTTTTTTGAGCGATTCCGAATGCCTGCAAGCCTATGATCTTATCACGCCTCAAATACCACCTCGGAGAATTGGCCTATCAATTAAATACCGACAACGAAAATATAATCCTGCACTATAAGGCTCCTCCCCACCTGTTAAAAAAAGGAGAGTTCGACCTCAGCCTCCGCAAATGGGCAGAACTGGTCAGTCTGAGGACAAAAGAATAAAAAACAGTTCAAAGGTATGCCATTACATCGGAAGCCGTATCTAAGGAAAGGGAGTTATTACAAATAATGGGATGGAATCTTGAAAATTAGTGATTTGTCTGCAAAATACAGAGGTATAGGAAAAAAAAGGAGTACCGCTGTACTCCAACCTTTGTTAACCTTAAATCTAATACTATGAAAAACACAGTGCAAAGGTACGCACT
The DNA here is from genome assembly GCF_020091405.1 of Bacteroides cellulosilyticus. Lineage (NCBI taxonomy): Bacteria > Pseudomonadati > Bacteroidota > Bacteroidia > Bacteroidales > Bacteroidaceae > Bacteroides > Bacteroides cellulosilyticus. Next base: position 3,441,107 of record NZ_CP081903.1, on the reverse strand, counting down.
TTTTTGAAAGTAACAAGTTCCGTGTGCGAAAACAACACATTTATAACACCATTTAAGAGAAGGGACTCTCTTTTTCACTTCCTTTTTCATATCTTGCTTTAAAACGAAGACGAGCTGCACTTTAGCATTAAAAATAATCAAGCTTATTTTGTATTGCTTTCGGTTTGCATTATCTTTGTAGAAAAATAATCAAAACAACTTATGCCTGACTATGATTTGATAGCTATATTAGGTCCTACCGCTTCCGGTAAAACTCCCTTCGCCGCAGCACTGGCAAATGTTCTTGACACAGAAATCATCAGTGCAGATTCCCGGCAAATCTACCGTGGCATGGATCTCGGCACGGGTAAAGACCTGGTAGACTACACTGTGAATGGTAAACCAATCCCTTATCATCTGATTGATATTGCCGACCCGGGCTATAAATACAATGTTTTTGAATATCAACGTGATTTTCTGATAGCGTACGAGACTATTAAACAAAAAGGGAAACTTCCCGTTTTGTGTGGGGGTACCGGTATGTATCTGGAATCTGTATTGAAAGGCTATAAGTTACTGCCAGTTCCCGAAAATCCGGAGTTGCGTGCACGCCTTGCCGATAAATCCCTGGAAGAACTGACCGAGATGCTGAAGCAGTACAAAGCCCTGCATAATACTACAGATGTCGACACCGTAAAACGAGCGATCCGGGCCATCGAGATAGAAGAATATTATGCACATACACCGGTAGACGAACGGGCGTTCCCGGAACTGAACAGCCTTATCATTGGTGTAGATATAGACCGGGAATTACGCCGTACGAAGATATCCCGCCGCCTGCGTCAACGTCTGGACGAAGGGATGGTAGATGAAGTACGACGCCTGATAGAACAGGGTATCCAACCGGATGATCTTATCTATTATGGTCTGGAATATAAGTATCTGACTCTGTACGTTATCGGCAAACTGACATACGAAGAGATGTACCGGGAACTAGAGATTGCTATTCACCAGTTTGCCAAGCGGCAGATGACCTGGTTCCGGGGAATGGAACGGCGCGGCTTTACTATCCATTGGATGGATGCCGGGCTGCCTATGGAAGAAAAGATTGCTTTTGTACAAGCGAAACTCAAAGGGAATTAGTATCTTTGGGGCAACAAAGACGAAGACTGTGGGGAGAGTACAAAAATGATTATGTAGGACTTTACTAAGAGATAACAATATGAGCGTAGAACCCGAAAAGTGGGGAGTGATATACAATCCCAAAGCCGGCACACGGAAAGTGCAGAAACGGTGGAAAGAAATCAAAGAATATATGGACAGCCGAGGCGTGTCTTATGACTACGTGCAGTCTGAAGGGTTCGGGTCTGTGGAACGTTTAGCAGGCATTCTTGCCAATAACGGATACCGCACCATTGTTGTTGTGGGCGGTGATGGAGCGCTAAACGACGCTATCAACGGCATCATGTCATCCAATGCAGAAGATAAAAGAGAAATCGCCATAGGTATCATTCCCAACGGTATCGGAAATGACTTTGCCAAATACTGGGAAATGACTTCGGAATACAAAGATGCCGTAGATTGCATCATTAATAACCGACGCCGGAAGATAGACGTCGGATTCTGCAATTATTACGATGGTGAAAAACATGTCACACGCTATTTCCTCAATGCAATCAATATAGGTTTAGGAGCCCGTATCGTGAAGATTTCCGACCAGACCAAACGTTTCTGGGGAGTAAAATTCCTGTCCTACCTTATGGCCCTTATCTCACTTTTCTTTGAACGGAAGCTCTACAGGATGCATCTCAAAATAAACGGAGAACACATCCGGGGACGTATCATGACGGTATGTATCGGCAGTGCATGGGGATACGGACAAGCACCAAGCGCCGTGCCGTATAACGGTTGGCTCGATGTATCCGTGATCTATCGTCCGGAACTGTTACAACTCGTATCAGGACTATGGATGCTTATCCAGGGACGTATTCTGAATCATAAAGTTGTGATGCCTTACCGTACCCAGAAAGTAAAAGTACTACGTGCACAAAATGCTTCGGTGGACTTGGACGGACGTATTCTCGACCGGCATTTCCCACTGGACATCGGGATTATGCATGAAGCGATAACATTGATTATTCCAAACTAAAAATAACGATTAACGTTTAGTGAAAAGTGATTAGCAAGCTGCGCTATCACTTGCTAATCACTTACCGTTAAGCACTATACACTAAATACTTATGATTGAATTAAAGAATAATCCTGCCGGAAACTTCTTTTTGTTGGCAGGCCCTTGTGTGATTGAAGGAGAAGAGATGGCAATGCGTATTGCCGAACGTGTGGTAAATATCACGGAGAAATTACAAATACCTTATGTATTTAAAGGCTCTTATCGCAAGGCCAACCGTTCACGCCTGGATTCATTTATGGGAATAGGCGATGAAAAAGCGTTGAAAGTGTTACAAAAAGTACACGATACTTTTGGTGTGCCTACTGTTACAGATATACATTCTGCAGAAGAAGCCGCAATGGCCGCCGAATATGTAGATGTACTGCAAATACCGGCATTCCTTTGCCGTCAGACGGATATTCTGATAGCTGCTGCAAAAACAGGAAAGGTGGTTAACATCAAAAAAGGACAGTTCCTGTCTCCACTCGCCATGCGCTTTGCTGCGGAAAAGGTAGTAGAAGCCGGAAATAAGGAAGTTATGATTACCGAGCGTGGAACAACTTTCGGATATCAAGACCTTGTTGTAGACTACCGTGGCATCCCTGAAATGCAAACCTTTGGTTATCCAGTCATTCTGGATGTTACGCACTCTCTGCAACAACCCAATCAGACAAGCGGAGTGACAGGTGGTATGCCGCAGCTTATTGAAACCGTTGCCAAAGCCGGTGTTGCGGTCGGTGTAGACGGATTGTTTATTGAAACACATGAGCACCCCGAAATAGCCAAAAGCGATGGTGCCAATATGCTGAAGCTCGATTTACTGGAAGGACTACTGACGAAACTGGTACGGATTCGTGAGGCGATAAAATGATAATTTAGCGGGCGGATGCCCGCTAAATTATCATTCATATAAAAAATAGATCCTTCCTGTGATTTCTCTTCTCCCTCTTCGACAAATAGGTCAAGAAACAATTTTAATTTTCATCAACATGAAACATTTATTTCACAGTTTACTGGCAGTAGCATTCGTTCTATGTGCCGGTTTTCAACAAGCGGTGGCGCAGCAAATGCAGTTTCCGCCCCTTCCCGTGGACAAGAATGCCCGTATCGGCCAATTAGACAATGGCCTGACGTATTACATACGCCACAACAAATTACCCGAAAACCGGGCTGAATTCTATATCGCCCAGAAAGTAGGTTCCATTCTTGAAGAACCGCAACAACGCGGACTTGCCCACTTCCTGGAACACATGGCCTTCAACGGTACTAAGAATTTCCCCGGTGATGATAAAGGCCTCGGCGTCATCCCTTGGTGCGAAACCGTAGGTATCAAATTTGGTACTAACTTAAATGCTTATACCAGCATAGACGAAACAGTTTACAACATCAGTAATGCTCCGATTGACCGCACCGGTGTATTGGACTCCTGTCTGCTGATCCTGCACGACTGGTCTAACTATATCCTGCTCAAAGATGATGAAATCGACAAAGAACGTGGTGTGATCCGTGAAGAGTGGCGCAGCCGCAACAGTGGTATGCTGCGCGTCTACACTGACCTGCTCCCAACTATACATCAGGGTGACAAATATGCAGATTGTATGCCTATCGGCTCTATCGATGTAATCAACAACTTCCCTTATAAAGATATCCGCGATTACTATCACAAATGGTATCGTCCTGATCTGCAAGGTATCGTTATCGTGGGCGATATCGATGTAGACACCGTAGAAGCTAAACTAAAGGCAGTATTCGCCGATGTACAAAAACCGGTAAATCCGGCAGAACGCACTTACTATCCTGTTGCTGATAATAAGGAACCCATCGTAGCCATCGGTACAGATAAGGAAGTAGACGACCCGTCGATTGAGATTTACTTCAAGCAAGACGCGACTCCTGATTCAGAAAAGAATAATGTAGGCTACCTTGCTTCACAATATATGACGAGTATGATCAGCAGCATGCTGGACGCCCGTCTGAGCGAATTGGTTCAGAGTGCTAACCCTCCGTTTACCCGTGCAAGCAGTGACTACAGCGACTTCTTTGTAGCCAAGACCAAAGAAGCCTTCGCACTTTCTGCCTCAAGTAAAGCCGACGGCATTGAAACAGCCTTGAAAACCTTACTACAAGAGACTGAACGTGCACGTCGCTTCGGCTTTACCGAATCAGAATATGCACGCGCACGCGCCAACTATTTGCAGAGTTTAGAGTCTGCCTACAACGAACGCGAAAAGACCAAGCACGGTTCTTACGTAAGAGAATATGTACAGAACTTCCTGAATGGCGAGCCTATCCCGGGGATTGAAGCTAAGTACGCTATGATGAACCAACTGGCTCCGAACATTCCCTTACAGGCCATGAATATGGTAATGCAGCAACTTGTTCCGGATAGCAATCAAGTAGTAATAATTGCCGGTCCTGCAAAAGAGGGTTTGAAATACCCGACAAAAGAAGAAGTTATCAGCTTACTGAAAGGCATGAAAGATCTCGACCTGCAAGCATACGTAGACAAAGTATCTGACGAACCACTGATGAAAGAAGCTCCGAAAGGTGGTAAAATCATTTCTGAGAAAGAAGGCGACATCTATGGTAGTACAAAATTAGTTCTTTCAAATGGTGTAACTGTCTATGTAAAGAAGACTGATTTCAAAGCTGATGAAATCCGCATGAAAGGTACCAGCCTGGGTGGTAAATCCATTTTCCCCGACAAAGACGCACTGAACTTCGCCGTTATGGACAACGTAATTGCTGTAGGTGGTTTGGGTAACTTTAGCCAAGTAGACTTGACGAAAGTACTGGCTGGCAAGAAAGTTTCCGTCAATGCCGGTCTGGGTGCTACCACAGAGAATGTATTCGGTACCTGCTCGCCAAAAGATTTTGAAACTATGATGCAGCTGACATATCTCACCTTCACCGCTCCCCGTAAAGATGCGGAAGCATTCGAATCTTTTAAAAATCGTATGAAAGCTCAATTGGAAAGTGCGCAGGCAAATCCTCTTTCTTCTATAAACGACTCTTTACAAAAAGCAATGTACAATAATCATCCGCGCGTAGTGATGATGAAACCGGAAATGGTGGATCAGATTGACTACGACCGTATCCTGGAGATGTACAACGACCGTTTCAAAGACGCCAGCGACTTTACATTCTACTTTGTCGGAAACATTGACCTTGAAACAGCCAAACCACTGATTGCCGAATACTTAGGTGCACTGCCTGCCATCAATCGCAAAGAAACCTTCAAAGATACGAAGATGAGTATACGCAAAGGTGTGTACAAGAATGAATATGCCAAAGAGCAACAAACTCCTACAGCAACCATCGTATTCCTGTACAGCGGTAAAGCTCCTTATACATTAAAGAATGACATTTTGCTGAGTTTTGCAACTCAGGTTCTTGATATGGTTTATACTGAAGAAGTACGCGAAAAAGAAGGTGGTACATATGGTGTAAACTGCTATGGCGACTTACAGAAGTATCCGAAAGAACAATTATTGTTGCAGATTGTCTTCCAGACCGATCCGGCTAAGAAAGATAAACTGGCAGGTATTGTAGTAGATGAGTTGAAGAAACTTGCAGCCGAAGGACCGTCAGACGTACACTTGCAGAAAGTGAAAGAGTACATGCTGAAGAAGTATGCCGACAACCAGAAAGAAAACGGATACTGGATGAATAATCTGAACGATTACTTCTATTATGGCATGGATATGACAGAAGGATACACGGATATCGTAAATAGCATCACAGCCAAAGATATCCAGAAGTTTGTATCTGACCTGTTGAAACAAGGAAATGAAATCGAGGTAACCATGACGGTACCCAACAAATAGTGATAAAGGATAAGTGATTAGTGATAAGCGAGCGCATTCTTACTTATTACTAATCACTACCTTCCAATCACTCCATTAATCACTAACAACTAATCACTAAACAACATGAATCTATTTCTTGAGCTACGCAGACACGGAAAGTTAGCTGAAAAGCGACATCCGATGTACGAGAAAAGTAAGTTCGGAAAGTTTTGGATGTACTTCATGAGTGTGTTCTGGGCAGGTTATCTCATTTTCTTCGGAACAACATTCGCTTTCGCCTTCGACGGAGGCGCCAAAGAAGCCTATCACGTAATGAACAGCGGCCTAATCTTCATACTCGCCCTGGACTTCCTTCTGCGTTTACCCTTCTTGAAAACACCGACACAGGAAGTTAAACCTTACTTACTGCTCCCCATCAAAAGGAGTCGTCTTATCGACTTCCTGCTCCTACGCTCGGGACTTAACAGCTTTAATTTGCTTTGGCTCTTTCTGTTTGTTCCGTTCGCTATCATCACTGTTACCAAATTTTATGGAATAGGAGGTGTATTGACCTACTGCATTGGTATTTGGTTGCTCATCGTATTCAATAATTACTGGTATCTGCTATGTCGTACGCTGATGGACGAACGCATCTGGTGGGTTCTCTTACCGATAGCCGTATATGGAGGTATTGCAGCTGCACTTTTCATTCCAGATAACAGTCCGTTATTCGGTTTCTTCATTGATCTGGGCGAAGGATTTATCACGGGAAACATACTCACATTTATCTGTGTCCTGGTAGCCATTACCCTCATGTGGTTCATCAACCGGAGCATCATGCAAAAGCTGGTCTACAACGAACTGAATAAGACAGAAGACACTACTGTTCAGGTAAAAACCGTATCCGAATACAAGTTCCTGGACCGTTATGGCGAAATAGGCGAATACATCCGTCTGGAGTTGAAATTGCTACTACGCAACAAGGTGTGCAGGAAATCACTCTATTCCGTTACCGCTATAGTACTGATCTTCAGTCTCACCATCAGTTTTTCTGATATTTACGATGGAGGCTCCCGCGACTTCTTCGTACTTTACAACTATATTATCTTCGGAATTCTGTTCCTCTCACCGCTGATGAGCTACGAAGGTAACTACATTGACGGGCTGATGAGCCGCAAGGAGTCCATCTATTCATTGTTACGTGCCAAATACATCTTGTACAGCATCGCACTCATCATCCCATTTGTGCTGATGATACCGGGTATGGTGACGGGTAGAGTATCTGTACTGGGATGCATTGCCTGGATCGTATTTGTTCCGGGTGCCGTATACTTCTGCCTGTTTCAATTGGCAGTGTACAACAACAAGACGCTCGACCTGAATGCCAAAATGACCGGACGGCAAAATGTGGGTACCGGTTTGCAGAACCTCATTTCAGGAGCTGCATTCGGCGTGCCGTTGCTACTATTCTTCGTACTGAATGCGACGGTGGGCAAAGAAATAACCCCATGGATTCTCTTAGTCATCGGCATACTATTCATCGCAACTTCAAGATGGTGGCTACGGAATGTATATCACCGCTTCATGAAGCGCCGATATAAGAATATGGAAGGATTTCACGATAGTAGACAAAAATAATTACGAATATGATAGAGATTAACCAACTTCAAAAAAACTTCGGCGAAAAGAAAGCCGTAGATATCGAGAAATATAGCATCTACCAGGGCGATATGTTAGGATTGGTAGGCAACAATGGTGCGGGTAAGACTACTCTCTTCCGTCTGATACTGGACCTGCTACAGGCAGATCTGGGAAATGTGACAATCAATGATATCGATGTATCCAAAAATGAAGACTGGAAACAATTCACAGGTGCTTTCATCGATGATGGTTTCCTGATTGATTACCTCACTCCCGAAGAATATTTCTACTTCATCGGTAAAATGTACGGTCTGAAAAAAGAAGAGGTAGACGAACGTCTGCTTCCATTTGAACGCTTCATGAATAATGAAGTCCTCGGACAAAAGAAATTCATCCGTAACTTCTCTGCCGGAAACAAGCAGAAAATAGGTATTATCTCCGCCATGCTGCATCATCCGCAATTGCTGATCCTGGATGAACCGTTCAATTTCCTTGATCCGAGTTCCCAGTCCATCATCAAGCACCTGCTGAGAAAATACAATGAAGATCATCATGCCACAGTCATCATTTCAAGTCATAACCTGAACCATACGGTGGATGTGTGTCCACGTATTGCCCTGATGGAGAATGGAGTGATTATCCGTGATATTCAGAATGAGAATAACTCGGCTGAAAAAGAGCTCGAAGACTACTTCAATGTCAGAGTAGAAGAAGAAATTGAAGAAGAGATGATGGAAATGACGGCTCAGGAAACAGCAATTCAAGAAGTGCCCGTTCAGGAAGTGCCCGTTCAGGAAACGCCCGTTCAGGAAACAATTGTTCAACCGGAAGAGAAAGAGGAACAAGCATGAAGAAATACCTCTCTTATATAGTTGCACTTATCGGACTGACCTTTAGTTTAAGTTCTTGCCATACATCAGCACCTCGTCTCGACTACAAAGCGCTGGCAAAAGCTTCTGTCCGCATGGGAATAGACATAAATAAGGAAGATAACCACAAATTGTACATAGCCTCTGCGGAGTGGATGGGTGTCCCCTACCGCGCAGGCGGTGACAACAAACGCGGAACAGATTGTTCCGGACTGGTATCACAACTCTATAAGCAGGTATACAACATCCGTTTATCCAGAAGCACCGATGAACAACTCAAAGAAAGCAATAAAGTCTCCCGTCGCAACCTGCGTGAGGGAGATTTGGTGTTTTTCACCAGTCGTGCATCCAAGAAAAGAGTGGCACATGTGGGTATCTATCTTAAAAATGGGAAATTCATACATGCCAGCACAAGTAAAGGAGTTATTGTCAGCAGTCTCAACGAGCAATACTACACGCAATACTGGCTTCGTGGAGGGCGAGTAAAATAATAAGCAATATTCAAATGAACTTTAAATAGAAAAATAATGAAAAAGATTTTAGGTATTCTCCTTTTTATTGGCATCGCACTGAATGCCAATGCACAGTTACTCTGGAAAATATCCGGTAACGGCCTGGAAAAGCCCTCATACATTTTAGGAACGCACCATTTAGCTCCGTTAAGCATAAAAGACAGCATTGCCGGCTTGCCACAAGCAGTAGACGGTACTTCACAAGTATATGGAGAAGTAGTTATGTCCGAAGCGATGTCTCCTGAATTCATGCAAACGATGCAGCAAAACATGATGATGGCGGGAGACACTACCCTTCAAGCTCTCTTTACCCCCGAACAATATGAGTTAGTAGGTAAGGCTGTGAAAGAAAATCTAATGGCGGATATTGCCATGTTAGCTAAAATGAAACCGGCTTTCATCACCCAACAATTGACTCTTATTTTATGTATGAAGCATTTGGGTGGTTTCAACCCACAAGAACAACTGGATACTTACTTCCAGCAACAAGCTATACAGAGTGGAAAGAAAGTAGGCGGTTTGGAAACTCCGATATCACAAATCAACGTACTGCTCAATAGTCAGACATTGCAGCGTCAGGCAAATCTGCTTTACTGTTTAGTAAGTGACATCGATAAAGCTATGGATCAAACTAAACGCTTGAACAATGCCTATAAAGCTCAAAACCTGGACGAAATGTTGAAACTGATGGAAGAGCGTGACGGCAACTCTTGTGACCCTCAACCGGGAGAAATGGAAGATCTGCTAGACAACCGCAACAAAGCCTGGATTGAGAAAATGCCTTCAATCATGAAGGAAACCCCTACTCTCTTTGTGGTGGGTGCAGGACATCTGCCGGGAACAAATGGTGTATTGAATCTATTGAAACAAAGGGGGTATACTGTGGAAGCAATGAAATAAGAAAACTATAAATTCTCTCTTTACTAACGTTTCCTAAACACGATAACAATGAAAATACCGGGTGATCGCAAGTGATTTGTGGTCACCCGTTTTTTATAGAGATTTTTTTCAATCGACCAATAAGTTTGTCATCTATAAAAAAACATGAATGTTCCCTATCTTTAAGACCTCCTGATCAAAGTTGCTTTTATCTTTTGCCCTACTTTTTACTTTCGTGCGATAGGTATATACAGTTACCGGATTATATCCCATAAATTCCGCTATCTGCGAACTGTCTTTTATGCCCAACCGGATGAGAGCGTAAATACGCAATTCCGCATTCAGAAGTTCCCCCTCCTTAAATGTATATTGTTGATCCTCCTTAAGAAGTCCATTCAATTCTTTGACGAACGAGGGATATATCTGCAGGAACGCTTCATCGAATTGAGAATAGAAATCTTTGCTTTCTTTTAACAAGTAATGGGTAGACGAGTTCAACTTATAAAGCTCATCAATCTGTCCGCTTTTGATTTTTCTATTGACCAGCTTTTGATAGTCACCGATCTTCGATATATACATAGAGCATAATTTAAGGAAATGGCCGATGTATTTCTCCTTGACCCGGTCGGATTCCATCAGATTGGATGTCAGAGATTGAAGCTTCCCATTCTTTTCTTGCACTTCACAGTTTATACGGTTTAATTTATCATTAATAGACAAGAGTTGTGAACGGGCAACCGATAAGTCCTTTCTCTTTTTACGCAAGTATAATGCTATACCCAGAATAAGCAATAAAAAGAAAATTGAAATGATAATTCCCGCCCGTAAATAAAGCTCCTGTTTATCTCTTTGAAGTTGATATTCTTTCTGAATGATAGGGATGACCTCAGCTATTTGTGAATTACGCAGGCGGGTGTTGTAGGAGTTAGCATCCTGCAAAGATATATCCAGATAACGATAAGCACGCCGGATATCCCCCTTATCATTCTGTATCTGAGCCAACAGACGGAGAGACCTGTTCTGTTTGACAGCACTTTTAACGTCTGCCATGACAGAACGGATAAGACTCTGCTCTTCGTTCAACTTATCTTCTTTGACTTTATAAATAAGTGACAAATGATATAATGCCCGCGCAGCCTCATTAGAGGTAGAATCGACTAACTGATAATATGCGGCTATATCTTTTTGCGCTTCTTCCAGGTTTCCTTCGGCATAATGCTGCTTGAAGCTATAATAATAGAAGTCCTTGGATTCCCGAGGAACCAATTCGCAGATTATACGGGAGTACTTCAGTTCCTGCTTACGGTATTCCTCCTCCAAATGAGAATTTTGCGCAAGCTCGCGAAGATTCATATATAGCCTTTCATACTGCTTATTATATTCTGCCTTTTGACTCACACTCATATCCGGATATTGATCTTCCAGTTTCAGCAAAATGCGATGAGCTTCATTGAGGAGTCCTGCTTGTGCACACAGGAAAATATACTGAAACCTGTTCTCCAACCATTTGTCCTTGCTTTGCAAGCTCCCGGCAAGCAGCCTGTTCTGCTCGATATAATGAAAAGCCGAGTCACTCTGAAAGTTACTGTACTCCTCTATCAAACGGGAGATAATATCATATCTCTTGTCCACTGATGCCTCGGACGACGATAACTGTTTCAGGTAATTGATTTTATTTTCTTTCTTCCGGACATACGTAATGCGCTCTTTCAGCAACTGATCTAATTCTCCGAGCAGAGATTTGTTACCGGATGTTCCGGCGTGTGCATTCATCGTTCCCCAAATAAGCATGAATAAATAAAAGAGACATCTTATCATCTTACATCATTTAGTACGGTTTCCACAAAGATAAGTTTTTTCTTCGATTTTTTATCAAAACCTCAATTGTACCCTGACATTTAATGAATTATAATCCTTATGAGTGATATAGTAATAGTTCAACTGCACTTTCAGGTTCTCATTTATATAATAATTCATTCCGGCTGTATATTGATTGGATACACCTCCTTTGATTACTTTTCCATTCATATCCAGACGGTCGAACCGCAGAGCCAGTTCAATATCGCCTTTCTTACCGATTAACGGTTGGTTAAATGCTCCCCGGGAGTTATTATAATCCTGCTTTCCACCAAGCAGCAAACAAGATGATTGTACGTAGAAGCCGGAAAAGGATTCGTCGACAAAACCATGATTCCGGTTTACGTCTTGCTGTATATATTCTGCCTGAAACTTCCACGGACCATAGTAACCGGCAAGTTCTACTCCCATCAACCGAGTGTTATTCACATCCGTGATGTATCCGGTGTCCATAAACTTAATCTTATTGATAGTTGACTCCGATTGACTGTAGCGAACCGTTTTAGGAGGGGTATCTTTACCTACATCGGTCTTAGGCGTGGCGTATGAAGCGGCAACACCGATGTGCAATCCCTTTTCCTTGCTATTATTTTGGGGCATCCACACTGCTCTCCCGGTGAGCGAATATCCTTCGTTTTGTCCTTTTTGCAAATTACTGTCCGAGTTTTCCTTATTGCCCAGAGTCATAGACTTCTGGAAATGTACGCCTCCCGTCAATAACCACTGTTTGTCTTCATAAACGCCCTGCAATCCCAGGTGATGTCCCGGAGCGAAAGCATTAACAACTTGCGCCCGGTTCATCAACGAAAGATCTTTGAAAGAGTTCAGCAAATCCATAGAGAAAGCCTCTTGTATATTGCCGGCACGCAATCCGAACCTTTTGGTAAAATTATAAGTGATAAAGTTGTCCAACAGAAGGAGATTACCATTTGAGAAATCTATTTCAAACTTACCGGACAGTCTTTCTCCAAAGAAAAATGTCCCTCCAAAGGCCAGTTGAGATATGGTGGTCCCATTGGCCATCTTTTGATCCTTTTCTCCCCAAAAGATTCCGCCATCTGCCGAAATACGGCCGAAGAACTTGACGTGATACTTATTATCGTAACTAAGATGCCACTTAGAAGTTTTCGAGGGACTTTCTCCGGTTTCGTTACCTGCCAATACAGACGGGACGGTACAGAGAAACGTGAATAGAATAAGAAGATGCTTTTTCATAATAAATCAGATAAAAAGGTTAAGAACTAAAACTCCGCATAAACCTACAACAGAAACAATGACCTGCATAGCCGACCATGACTTGAAAGTGTCTTTCATACTAAGATTGAAATATTCTTTGTATAGCCAGAAGCCGGAATCGTTGACATGCGAAAACATCAGACTTCCCGCCCCGACGGCCAATACCATCAAATTGGGATTCACATGAGATACAGCTATCAAAGGCATCATTACGCTGGCAGCCGTCAGAGCGGCCACTGTTGCCGAACCTACCATAGCCCGGATAACACTTGCCATCAGCCAACCCAAAATAAGCGGGTGTATCGGAAGTGTCTCCATTGCATTAGCCAGAAGCATACTTACACCACTTTCCTCCATTACAACTTTAAATATACCCGAACCGGCAACTATCAGAATAATCATAGCGATGTCTTTACACGCCTGCACATAAATATCCATGATCTGCTTGATGGAACGTCCTTGTCTGATTCCTAACGTATAGGTAGCTACGATTACGACAATCAGCATAACGATGGTAGGTGAACTAAAGAAAGACAGCAGGTTCTGTGTCGATTCGCTCGGATTGGGTAAAAAATGGGTAAGCACCGTTGTGATAATCAGCAAAAATACGGGCAACGTGGCTGTCAGGAAGCTATTGAGCTTTCCGGGTTCACTGAATGCTGTATCCACTTTTTTGGCGGTAAATATATCTACACGGCCGGTCTTAATGTTTTTCAAAGTCTTACTGAATAGCGGTCCGGCAACAATAATAGCCGGGATGCAAGCCAACAGACCTAAAATCAACGTCATTCCCATATTGGCGTCGAACATAGTCACCAATGCTACGGGAGAGGGATGGGGAGGAAGGAAGCCATGCGCCACTGACAAGGCTGCCAACATGGGGATACCTATATATATGGCAGGCATTTTGTATTGGTTGACAATAGAAAAGATGATCGGAACAAGAATAACGAAACCGATATCGTAGAACAAAGGGATACCTACAACAAACCCTGTAAGCATCATGCCCCACTGGATGTTTTTCGTTCCGAAAGCTCCAATCATTACTTGGGCTATCTTTTGTGCAGCACCGCTTTCGGCAACCAGTTTCCCGAGCATGGCACCAAATATGATGATAAGTGCCATACTACGATAGATATTGCCTACACCTTTATTCAAGATGTCGGGTATTTCCTGAACCGGAATACCCAAGCACAGAGCTGCTACTACGGAGACGATAACGAACGCGAAAAATGCGTCTACTTTATAATATGCTACCAGAAAAATAAGCAGTAGCAAACTGATTATAATGATACAAATTGACATCATGGTATTGATAAGATTTAAAAGGTGGGATTTCTTTATTATTTAGCTTCCATATATCCGCCCTTCATGGGCGATACGCAGTTACGGGTATAGATACCCAGTATACCATCTTCATAACGGGAAGCAGGGTTGCGCCATTTTTCCCGACGGTATGACAGGATCATATCTATTTCTTCCGGTGTTTTCTCCTCTCCTTTTGTGCCGACGATATTCAGCGAACGGGCAGGAATGTCAATGCGAATCAAGTCACCGTCTTTCACTAAGGCTATCGGTCCTCCTTCGTTGGCTTCGGGAGAAACATGTCCGATAGCCGGCCCGCGGGTTGCTCCGGAGAAACGCCCGTCTGTAATAAGCGCAACAGATTCCACCAGTTCCGGGTCGGAGGCTATTGCCTCGGTAGTATAAAACATTTCCGGCATACCACTACCTTTAGGACCTTCATAACGGATAAATACGGCTTCGCCCGGAGTTATCTCTCTATTTAGTACAGCCTGAAGGGCCTCTTCTTCACAATCGAATACATGTGCTTTGAGTGTAGTCTGCATCAGTTTAGGTGATATTGCGGAGTGTTTAACTACTGCGCCTTCAGGAGCCAGATTTCCTTTCAGTATGGCGATGGCTCCTTCCTGCCGGATTGGGGTTTTCGCTGATTTGATCAGGTCTGATTTGGTTAAGTTATGCAGGGACAGATAGTGATTACAGTTTGTGTAAAAGTCTGCATCGCGCAGTTCTTCGAGGTTTTCTCCGAGCGTTTTTCCGGTAATGGTCATTGCGTCCAAGTGCAGGTGTCCTTTGATTTCTTCCATAATGGCGGGGGTACCTCCGGCATACCAGAAATATTCTCCAGGCCAGTATCCGCTGGGACGAATGTTGAGTATATAAGGTATTTTGCGATGAAGCCGGTCGAACAGTTCGGGTGATAAGGTGATCCCCACTTCATGTGCAATAGCGGGCAGGTGTAGCAAACTGTTACTGGAGCCCGCGATAGCGGCATGCACCATAATTGCATTTTCAAAAGCTTTTTCTGTCAGTATCTCTGCCGGTGTGATTGGGTTATAAGCCAGTTTTATTGCGCATCTGCCGGCCTCTCTTGTCGCTTTTTCCAATTCGCCGATATGGGTTGGAATCAGTGCACTGCCGGGAAGAGCCAGCCCTAAGGCCTCTGCCATAACCTGCATGGTCGATGCTGTTCCCATAAAGGAGCAAGCGCCACAAGCCGGGCAAGCATTCCGTTTATATTCCATGAATTTTTCTTCTGTGATTTCACCGCGTTCAAACATGGCGCTATATTTTCCTATTTGTTCGAGTGTCAACAAATCCGGTCCGGACTTCATGATGCCACCGGGCATGAATACAGCAGGCATATTCAAGCGTGCTATTGCCATTAAATGCGCAGGAACTGATTTGTCACAACTGGTAAGGAATACACCGGCATCAAAAGGAGTAGCTTTCACATGAATTTCAATCATTGCCGCCATGATATCACGGGAAACGAGTGAGTAGTTCATTCCATCGTGTCCTTGGGCTTCTCCGTCACAAATGTCCGTTACATAATAGTTGGCCGGACGCCCTCCGTCATTATAGATGACCTTGTTTACTTCATGTACTAGACGATTGAGATGTGCACTTCCCGGATGACTATGTCCGTAACTGCTTTCGACAATGATTTGTGGCTTACTCAAATCTTCAACTTCCCATCCGCTTCCTAAACGCAACGGATCTAATTCGGGGGCATTTTTACGTAACTCTTGACTTTCCATGATAATGATATTTTGAGGTTATTTATGTCGATTGGACATGTGACAAAGTTACAGGGAGACAAGGGTTATAAAACTATGCACCTATATACACACATAGATTATTTTTAGATAAAAGTACAGCTAATAAATTGATAATAAGCACAAATACTCACTTTCCGCAGAAAGCGAAATATAGATCTGCCCTTAGTTTTTCGCGCAATAAAAAAGGGCCATCCAACACCTTGGACAGCCCCCAATATAGCTCTTCTTTATACTATCGAAGTATAAATCTCAGCGCTCCACCTTTTACCAGTTCTTCATGACTGATGCGGTAGCGGGATAATTTCTTTCCTCCTAACTCCATCTCACGAATGTATAAGGACTCTGTTGAAGGGCGCTCAGTTTCTATCACCAGCTTATCGCTTCCCCAAGTATCAGGGTCAAGACGAATCACCACCTTATCGAATACAGGCGTAGTAAGGGTATAATACGGATCACCAGGACAGTCAGGGTAAAATCCTATCATGTTAAAGATGGCCCAGGTAGACATGGTACCGGTATCATCATTACCGGGAATACCATCGGGAGCATTTTTAAAATACTTCTGCAAAAGCCGTTGAGTCTCCTTTTGCGTACGCCATTCTTCACCCTTGAAATAAGAAAAGAGATGAGCATAGGCAATGTCGGGTTCATTGGCAGGATCATAGAGACCATCATCAAAGACACGCTGAAGTTTTTCAATGAAAGGTTTCTGTCCACCCATAAGACGGGCAAGCCCTTTCACATCGTGGGGAACATAGAAACTGTAATTCCAGGCACATCCTTCATGGAAACCGGGATTCGGTTCAAAATTCTCTCCCTGTCTCGGATTGAAAGGTGAATAGAACTGACCGTCAGGCAGAATGGGACGGAAAGTACCAAATTCCTTACTATAGTAGTGTTTATATCCCAATGAACGGTTATAAAAAAGACGGGCATCAGCCTGATATTTCCGCGCTTCTGCTTTTTTACCCTGTTCCGCTGCCCGTTTACCCAATGCATCCGCCAGCAGGGAAAGAGAATAATCCGCAATATAATACTCTAATGCATGAGAGACTGAATTATCGTACTGTTCACGCAAAGGAACATATCCCAATGACATATAATCATCATTATCCGGCCTTAGCAAATTCTCGGCACCGGGCAAAGTGGCAGATTTATACATAGCTTCATAAGCCAGATCAATATCAAAATCACGTAAACCTTTCAACCAGGTATCAACGATGACAGGAATAGACGGGTCACCCTCCATAGTCAACGTTTCACGCCCGTAGAGTTCCCATTTGGGCAGCCAACCATGTTCGCGATACATATCAAGCATGGAACGCACCATTTGTAACTGACGTTCGGGATAAACCAACGTAAGGAGTTGGTGAACGTTACGATACGTATCCCAAAGCGAGAAAACAGTGTAACGGTCTCCTTTTGTTGTCAGAATCTGATCACTTTCCATAGCGGGATACTGACCATTGACATCTTGCAGGATATTGGGATGTATCAATGTATGGTAAAGAGCAGTATAAAAGACAGTTTTCTGTTCTTCCGTTCCGCCTTCGACAAGGATACGCGAAAGATCTTCATTCCAACGCATACGGGCATCAGCCAATACCTGACTGAAATTCTTTCCACTTTGCTCTGTATCCAGATTCAGACGGGCATTCTCGATGCTGACAAAAGAAACTCCCATTTGCACTTCGATCTGTTCACCTTCCGTCGTGTTGAAAGTAAGAAAAGCGCCGATATCATCTCCGGCTATTTCCTTACGATAACGGGTATAAAGTTTGTAGCGTCCGTTGTCGGGATCCCATTCAGCTTCAACTCCGGTCATGGGACGCTGCTTTTTCCAATACCCGCCGGATGCCGGTTGCTTGTTGACACGCATTACAAAATAAATGGGAAATACCGCCTGAGGGTTATAGCAGAAAGTTCCCAATAATTTCATACCTTCAAATTCAGTGTCACTCACCTGTTTCAGGAAAGCACCGGTTTCATTAGTCAGTCCTTCACCCAAATTCAATAATACATGACTCTGTCCGGCAGGAAACGTAAAACGTGAAACACCCGTGCGGGGAGTGGCAGACACCTCAGTCTTTACATTATAGCGAGTGAGGAAATTACTGTAATAGCCCGGAGAGGCCTGTTCGTCCTTATAACGACTTCCATACTCTTTATAATCTACGGACAATTCACCCGTAATAGGCATCAGCAATAAAGATCCCAGTTCGGGACACCCCACACCGCTCAGATTGACATGCGAATAGCCGGTGAAAAAACAATTGTGATACTCGTAAGGAGTAGACCACCAACGAGCATCTTTATCATACTTATTATCTTCCGATCCCATCACATTGAAGGGGACCACGGACATCATTCCATTGGGACAGACCGCTCCCGGATTAGTAGTTCCGAAGTTGGTAGTGCCGATGAAAGGATTGACATAGCTTATAGGTAAAGAACCCTCTCCACCTCCGGCAAACGCCGGAAGCAGACAAAGGGCAGAAAGTGTGTAAGCCAATAAAATACGTTTCATAGTCGACTGATTCTTTAAGGGATTAACTATACAATGCTGTTTTTCTTCGTAAATTCTATGATTTCCGAAATATAGCCAAAGGCCATGCCAACAACTGTATCGGCAGCGCCATAATATACAGCTACTTTATCTCCATCCTGCAAAGACGCGCAAGGAAATACTACATTGGGTACATCTCCCTGCAATTCATAAGGAGCAGCAGGTGCAAGCAAATACGGGCGGGTACGATATAACACTTTGTCTGGATTCTCTTTATCAAGAATGGCCGCCCCCATAGAATAGCGGAAACCGTTGCAGGTAGTAATAACCCCATGATAGAATATCAACCAGCCCTCTTCAGTAAGGAACGGAACAGAACCTGCCCCTATCTTCGTACACTGCCATGCACTTTCGGGGAAAGGAGTAACTTTCATCACACAACGGTGTTCCCCCCAATATTTCATATCCGGACTGTAACTGATGTAAATATCTCCAAACGGTGTATGACCGTTGTCGCTCGGACGACTCAACATAGCATATTTACCATCTATCTTCTGCGGAAAAAGTACCCCATTGCGGTTAAAAGGCAAAAAGGCATTTTCGCACTGGAAGAATTCTTTGAAGTCGAATGTATAACCGATACCAATTGTAGGTCCGTGGTAACCATTGCACCAAGTAATCCAATAACGATCTTCAATCCAGGTGACACGCGGATCATATTTATACTCGGATTCTATCATCTCCGTATTCCCCGCCTTGAAGCTAATGGGCTCGTGATTTATCTCCCAATTGATTCCGTCTTTACTAAAGCCCGCAAAGATATTCATCTGCACCGACTTATTGTCACAACGGAACACACCGGCAAACCCATCTCTGAACGGAACTACCGCACTGTTGAAAATACTGTTGGAACTCGGAATGTGGTAACGCCCGATAACCGGGTTCTTAGAATAGCGCCACATGACATCTGAGCAACCTTCAGGACGTTCTTCCCAAGGCATTATAATTTTACTGTCCATAATTCTTCTTATTTATATTGTTAATAATATCATTTTTTCTTTTCATCCGGATAGGTAAACGGCACAAAATACGTTATCAGGAATGCCGGAATAGTAGCAAACATCGTGAAGATGAAGAATGTCTTATATCCCAACGCGTTACTGACAAAGCCACTGATAGAACCCGGCAACATCACACCCAAATTCATGATGCCTGAAGCAAAAGCATAGTGAGCCATCTGGTGCTTACCGGGTGCCACTTGCTGCATCATAAACAGCGACAAACCTACGAATCCGAAACCATAACCGAAATATTCAAGCACAATGGCACCGCCTATCAACATGCCGTTCTCCGGCTGATAAATGGCCAGTAGCGTATAAGCCAGAAACGGAAGATTGAAAATGCAGCACAGTGAAAACAGCGTGCGACTCAACCCTCTGTGTGATATATAATAGCCGGCCAACAGTGAACCCAGCACAAATGCAGCCGCCCCATAAGTACCATAGTACAAACCTATCTCCTGTTCTCCCAATCCCAGACCACCGACTGAACGTTCCGCCTTCAGAAACAACGGCACTATCTTCATGACAAAGCCTTCGGCCAAACGATAAAGAATGATGAAAGTAATGTAATACCAGATATGTTTCTTCTGAAAAAAGTTCCGGATCACTTCCACCAACCGGTTCCATGTTTCCCTGCCGGATGTCGTGCCCGTAGCGGCAGTTCCTCCCGAAGGTAACATACGCATGTGATACACTCCCAGCAATATCATTACAGCAGCCAGAATGAACATAACCGTCATCCAAGCCTGTACTGTGGCTTCATGACGAACAGTCTCCTCCGCTCCCGGAACTCCCCCATAGTGTTTCAGCAACCATCCTGCCAACCAAACCAACCCACCGGATGCGACAATCTTAGCAATATTATAGAAAGCACCTTGCCAACCTATATATTTAGCCTGATCCTGCTTATTCAATTCCGACATATAAACACCATCGGTTGCAACATCATGCGTTGCCCCGCTGAAAGCAATAACCGCCAGTAAAGCAATACATACGGCAAAGAAAGCCGGAAGATGCAACGCCAACGCTACCAGGGCAAAGCCTGCCCCGGTAATCAGTTGTGTCAACACTACAAAATATTTCTTCGTTTTGAACATCTCCAGAAACGGACTCCAAAGGAATTTCAGTGTCCAGGGCAGCATAATCAGTGATGTCCACAAAGCAATCTGTGCATCATCGATGCCCAGGCCTTTAAACATCAGTACAGATACCATATTCAGCACCACAAAGGGAAGCCCCATAGCAAAGTAGACGGTGGGTACCCAGGAAATCGGATTACGACTATTTCGACTCATACCTATTTGACTTTTATTTCAGCGGTTCACCGCCCATCGTTAATTCCAGAGTACCACCGTCTATCATATCTTGATGTGCAAAAAAGGGCGCATTCAGTTCTTTACCATTCAGGACCATCTTCTGCACATATTTGTTCTCGCGACTATTGTTATGTGTTACGATGGTGAAAGTCTTCCCGCCTTTCAGGTGAATGGTTGTTTTATCAAATAAAGGACGACCGATAGAATACACAGGTTTGCCCGGACATACCTGATAGAATCCCATTGCATTGAGAATGTACCAAGCAGACATCTGTCCGCAATCCTCGTTACCCGAAAGTCCGTTCGGATCATTAAAATAAAGTGTATGCAAAACTTCATCTACCAATTCCTGAGTTTTGTATGGCTGTCCTACATAATTGTAAAGATGTGTAATGTGATGACTCGGCTCATTGCCATGCGCATATTGTCCGATCAACCCTGAAATATCAGCAGATACCAGTTCCCCTTCCAAAGCGGAATTAGCCGTAAACAGTGAATCCAGTTTACCTATAAAAGCTTCACGGCCTCCCATCAATTCCACTAATCCTTCTACATCATGAGGTACAAACCAAGTCCACTGCCAGGCAGTTCCTTCACAATAATCATCACTGCGGTGATTGGAAGAACGGGGATTGAAAGGTGTACGCCAGTTACCCTCACTGTCCAGCCCACGCATAAAACGGGTGGAAGGATCAAAATAATGTTTGTATCCTTTTCCAAACTCGGCATATTTCTGCTGATTGGCCGCATCACCCTGCTCACCGGCAAGAACAGAAATACACCAGTCATCGTATGCGTATTCCAGCGCTTTGGCTACCGCCTCATTATCTTTATCGCAAGGCACATACCCAATCTTATTCTTCCAGTATTTAGCCTGTGGCATCAGATGGGGTAATACCAAAGGAGGGCACTTTATCCCTGTCGTATCATATTCGGCAGCACGCAAACAAGCCTGATAGGCCTCTTTCACGTCAAAATTACGGGCACCTTTCATATAAGCATCCGTGATTACGGAAGCGGCATGATAGCCTATCATCGTACCGGTATAGTTTCCGGCCAGCTCCCACATCGGGAAGACACCGCCTTCACGCTGCTTAAGAAGAAGAGAGCGGATAAATGCCTCATTCAAATCCGGATCTATGATGGTCATCAAAGGATGATAAGCACGGAAAGTATCCCACAAAGAAAAGATGGTATAAACAGGTTGGTCCACACTTCCCTGGTGAGGTTTCAAATCCATACCCAGATAGCGGCCATCAGCATCTGTAAACAAGTTAGGCTGCACGCCTGTATGATAAAGTGCAGTATAGAACATAGTACGCTGATCAGCATTTTCTGTTTCGATATCTATCTTTGAAAGATAATCATTCCAGGACTGGCGGGCAGCCTTCTTCACTCCGTCAAAATCCCATCCGGGAATTTCAGCTTCCACATTCTTGCGTGCTCCATCCATATCGACAGCCGAAACGCCTACTTTCACAAGCACCTGTTCATTTTCTCCGGTTTCGAACTGCAATAAGACTTTAGCGGTGGGCAACAGCGGACCGTCTGCATCCAATGCCATAGAATCGGTCACTAATGTATAGGTGAAAGGCTTGGAGAACTTAGCATAGAAATTAATATATTGGTCGAAAGCCCAATATACGGTTTTCTTATGTCCGCGGATTTCCGTATCACTGATCACTTCCACAACCATATCCTCATTCGTCTGGCGTTGCAGACTATAATCCAAATCGAGAATAAACCCGGCATCCGCCGCTTTCGGGAAGGTATAACGATGAATAGCGGCACGTTTGGTTGCGCTTAGTTCTGCTTTGACCCGATAACGGTCTAAGTATACGGAATAATATCCCGGTTCAGCAGTTTCATTTTCATGAGAAAATGCGGAAGCATAGGCCATCTGCTGACTTTCCGTCCCCATAGCCTGATAGCTTTGCTGTCCTACGGTGGGCATCAGCAATACGTCACCATAGTCACCACAGCCGGTGCCATTGAGATGGGTATGTGAGAAACCGTTGATCGTGGAGTCAGCATAATAATAGCCGGAACAAGCATCCCACTGATAAATACGCGTATCAGGGCTGGGTTGAATCATCCCGTTTGGAACTACCGCTCCGGGATATGTATGTCCATGTCCGCCTGTACCGATAAAGGGATTCACGTAGGATGCGTGGTCTTGTTGCTGAAGCACATATGTACAGCTACAAACCGCCATTCCCAGTAATAGGAAAGCACTCGCCTGCTTTGCAATGGATTTCATGTTTTTCATTATTAAATTCAGTTTAATGAGCATTGACGCTCTTTTTTTCACTATGTATCAATAATACAACTCACTTTGTTGAAATACTACCCTTAGAGTTTCAATTTTAATTTTAATTAGCATATCTCCTGTTGTTTCATTCTAAAACAGAAATGCAAGTTCCTGTAACTATTAACTACAAAAACTTGCATTTTACTGTAAAACAAGGCTTGTTTTTATAGTAAACAAGACTATAAAGCCTTTCTGAACTTCAACTATAAAGTTATTTTATAGTTACCGGTTCATCCAAATCAATAATATTGAGAGCAGAACGTCCTCCATTGACCAGACCATCCATACCATGCCCCGAAGCATCTTTCACTTTCCAGGTATCTCCATCCTGGAACTGGTCTGTTCCGTTCAGTTTATAATAGGCGGCAAGCCCCTCTGATTTCGGATCAACGGTAATCATATTCTGTTTTATTTGGTTTTCCGTACGGGATACATTCCAAAGTCTGACTTCACTCATGCGACCATAGAATGGGCGCTCGCCCCACATGAAGCCTGCCACTTTTCCGATAAAGAACCCTCCTGCATTGGCCGTAAGGTCGAAGTTAGGCGTATCCCAAGTAGCCTCCGAAGCCTTCTCACCATTGATGTAAATAGCAGCCTTTCCAGTCGGTTGGTCATACGAGAATGCTACATGATACCATTTCTGTTCTTCCAGACCTTGCGAAACACTGAATTCCTTGCTACCGGCAATCTGTAAGTGATTTGCAGCTACCAAAGGTGTGTCACCGATACGGAAAATCAACTTACCTTCACATCCCATAACCGTATTGTTATTTCCAAACCAGTCCACATTTATCAACGCCTCATACGTAATGGAACTAAATAGTGTACCCGGTGCCAAAGGAACCTTGATATAGTTACTATAAACCTTGGCCACCTTCATAATACGCACCGGTTTAGTAACAACAAAATAAACGATATCTCTTTCTTCAATAATAGGCAAAGAAGCCGACTTGATACGCACCGGTAGAAGATAAGACTTTCCCTCTTCTATACTTTTCAGATTAGAAAACTGCAAAGAAACCAATTCCGCATACACCTGACCATCAGGCACTACAGAAGAGCCACTACCCAACTTCACATTAGATGCCTCAAAAGTTTCATATTCCGTACCGTATTTTTTATTATACGCTTCTACAACGCTGGGATCCGCTACTTCATAAGATACCTCTACCGAAGAAGAATATAAAGAAGATACTCGGGCCTGCAGATCATGAGTCATTACTTCTGCATCAGTTACCTCGATTACATATTCCTTGTTTTCAAAATAAACCTTAGGTTCCAACAAATCACTTTCACTATCATTACAACTGCCTAACAGCATGACGATAAAGCAAAATGCTATATATTTCAATAAATATTTATTCATATCCTTTAGATTCTAAAATTTAATTTATTTCTTTTCCTCTTTGTTCCCCTGCTCAGCTTTCCATTCATCGAACACGCGCTGGTTAATTTGTATCGCTTGCCGCATCCACTTATAATCAGGCGTATTGTCATAATCATTGTCGAAGCGATAGGCTCCAACACCTCCTTTATATCCCTTGTCAGGCATATAGGCTGCTTGCCGCAACAACTGTCCGCCATGTCCGGCAGAAGACTCAAAATTCTCTGTTATAATCAGCTTCTCAGGTATATTTCCGGGAGAAGTATAGTGAGGGTATGAACTTCCGTAAGACTGGGTTATCCAGTAATCTACATACTCCTCCATTTCTTCGGAAAAGTAACCTATAAGACCGTCAATACACAACAGCTTATGTCCTTTTCCTTCCGGATCACTTTTGGGACCAATGTATTTGCCCATTTCTTTAACCAAAAAAGCAATAGTCCGATTGTTTAAGGTTCCATCAGAATCATTAAAACCACTACCCGGTTCCCAGTCAATGTCAAAGCCATCCCAGTCACCTACAACCAATGAGTCACAAAGTGCTTTGGCAAAGTTAGCCAATGCTCCCTCCAAATTTTCAGTATTGTTCAAATCATGAGAAGTAAATCCCCAGAAATCCCAACGTGCATATTTTCTTTCCGTTGCAAGTTTATCATCAGACCATCCTTCCTCCTCAGCCTTCTTTTCCACTTCCGCATAAACAGAATTAGGGGTTCTTCCCTTTCCTAAATGCGAAAGTAAACTAACTTCCAGCAATTTTATACCTTTTACTTTCTGCACAAATTCCTTGTCCTTCTTTTGTGCTTCCGTTATCTCGAATCTTCCGGGAGCACCACTCCACATAGATATAATATCCATGCTATCGGGTACAGAAGACAAATATCCCTTTCGCATCGCTCCCGATGGAGTCCAGTTAGAAAACCATCCAAACGCTACGGGACGACCATAGTTATTGGCGGTTGCTTTATATTCACGCAAGTTGGCATAATAAGCTTCACTCTTCGCATTATCCAAGGTGTTGTATCCACCGATGTGATCAATTTCTATATTTTCTACATCCGTACAAGATGTTGCCATCATGCTCAGTAACGGAATGATATATAATATTTTTTTTAATGCTTTCATATTCTTCATTATTGTATTAAAACTGTTTCTATAGATTATCGCTTACAATCCCACCATAAACGGGTAGAAGACTTATCCTCACCGCCCTGACCATTATTAAACAACTGCAAAGCTGCTTTTAACTCTTCTGTATCTTTGAAACTTGCGGGATAAATCATACGACGAACGCCTCCTTCGACAGTAGCCCCTTGGAATGAACCTTCGTTCACCATTACAGGATTCAAATCCGGATAACCGGTTCTTCTCCATTCTGTCCAAGCCTCCTGACCATTCGGAAAGAGTGCAATCCATTTCTGAATGATAATTTTCTCCAGTTTCTCTTCCTGATCACCCTCAAACTTAGCAGTAACAGCATGAGGTGCAGCAAAACTGCAAGAGTAACGCCCTCCAAATTCATGTTTTACGGGGATCTCATCAGAGTTCATATAGTTATCAACAGAAGCGGAAATACCATTTTCCTGAAATGACATTGCAATACCTTGTTTATAGAGTTCATCGGCACTTCCAAACTCGCCTCCCCATACCAAAGCAGCTTCAGCACGTAAGAAATAAACTTCAGAAGCACGCATCCAGTAAGTAGGAGTACTATCTTCTATTTTAGGTTTAGAGAATAACTTATAAACATCATTCTGACCATAACGATGTCCGGCTGGTACAGCTTGATATTTTTTACCATCGTCAGCTAATTGTCCAAACTCGCTAGTTGCATCTACCGGCTTGAAATAAGCACTTAAACGAGGATCTTTATAGCCCATCAAATAAGAAAATATAGACGATCCCATACGTGTTTCATTATACTGTTCAGACAACCAGTTAATGTTGTTGCGGAAAGTAATGCCTGCCCCCACACTCATTTGCGCTTCTTCATCCTTATTAGTCATTACACCAATAGAGTGTGTAACTGCCTGAAGTGCATATTTTTTAGCCATTCCCTCATCGGCAAAACGAATACGTATAGCCAAACGAAGCATCAATGAATTGGCATACTTCACCCATTTCCTTGTATCACCTGCATAAACGGCATCGAAATCTTCCATCAGAACGACCCCACCTTCAGCTTTTAACGTCAATACATCAATGGCTTCAGTCAAATCCTGAAACATGGCTGTATACACATCCTTCTCTGAATCAAAAGGAATATTCATTGTTGCATCCGCCGCATGAGAATAAGGTATTGGTCCGAACGACTCCAGCGCTTTGTGCCATGCTGAAATTTTCAGTATTTGCGCCAATGCAAAAACTTCAGGAGTATTGTTCTTTTCAGCAGAAGCTTTCAATTTTTTCCAAGGAACAAGCACATTCGTGTACGCACTTGTATAGGTAGACGAAATCATAGCATCCAACAAATAATAAGTCGGGTGCGAATTGCCTCCCCAATCATTATTTTGTCCGAAAAAGCCACTCCAACAATCTCCTGAAAGATGATAAGCAGTCTGATAAAGATTAATAATATCCGTATCATCGGCTTGTGTCCCCACAGGAAAAACTGTTTTTTGCATACTTGTCACTGATCCACCTACAGCAAAGCCATCTCGTATACCTTCTTCGTCAGTCATTCCCTGACGATCTGTATTGATATTCTCGTAATCACATGACACTAATAGCGACATGGCGCATATACTTGCTAAGAGTTTATATTTATTTATCTTTTTCATAATAAAGCGGTCTATTACAATTTAAATTTAATACCAAAACCAAAGCTACGCACGCTTGGCTGCATAAAATAATCATTACCTTGCCCGTAAGTAGCGGTAGAAGGAGTCAATTCGGGATCAAACGGAGCTTCACAATACAACATCCATGGATTGTTTGCGATAAATGAAAGTGTAACGTCCTTCAGGACATTTTTAAACCATTTGTTAGGCAATGTATAACTGAATGTCAACTCTTGTAAACGGATATTAGTAGCACTGTAGACATAATATCCGGAAGTTTCATAACCTCCCGTACCAATCATCTGATAATAAGTCTTTGCATCTACTCTACCTTGTCCCGGCAATAAGGCACCTCCCGCATCGCGTGCTTCAGCCGAACGTTTTGAAACACCAAAACGATCAAGCAATGCCTCGGTAGAAGACGTTACTATACCACCAAAGCGTCCATTAATTAAGAAACTTACCCCAAATCCCTTATATGACAAGGCGTTGTTCCATCCCATATTAAAGTCCGGAGCTACCTTTCCTAAATAAACGGGATCACCAGCTTCTACACCATACGTACCATCGGCCTTTATTTCCACATACCCTTGGTGATCTTTCTTCAGGAACGTATTGGCATAAATGTCATGAATACTGCCACCCTCTTTCAAAATAATGCGCCCTTTATCTTTCTTCACTTCGGAAATTCGAATCGGGTCATCCAACAAATCGGTATGATAACCATTCACCATCTCTTTAATTTCATTGATATTGCGTGAGAAAGTGAGTGTAGAAGAGAAAGCCAGTCCATTACTTAACTTATCATTGTAGCCTAATGAAGCTTCCCAACCACGATTCTCTACATCACCCGCCTGCAGATAAATCTGTTTATAACCGGTAAATTCCGGAAGATTTCCCAAGAAGGTCTGGTTCTTTGTATTAGAATGATAGTAAGTGATCTCCGCACTCAGTTTATTCCACAAGCGCAGACTCAAACCGAATTCATACGATTTAGTACGTTCTGCCTTGAAGTCAGTGAACGGATAAATAAAGGTCTCTTTCATAGTACCGCCTGAAATAGGGGTTGTCACCGTACCCGGAGTCAAACCCGAACGGGAAATCGGTGCGCCGACTTCGGTGAACGAACCACGCAACTTCAGGTAAGAGATAAATTCAGGCAATTTCACCATCTCAGAAACGATAGCTGACAAACCGACAGAAGGATAAAAGAAAGATTCTTCATTCGTGTTTACGAGGCGAGAATTCCAGTCATTACGTCCGGTCAGCGTCAGATAGAGCATACTCTTCCAGCCTAATTCCACATTGGCAAAAACAGCATGATTACGCACACGGCTATCACCTCCCTTTTCAGAAATACGACCGTTGGCGGGATCTATATTGACAGCATTAAAATCGTTGGTTACACCAAGCAAAGTACCCTTATACCCTCTCTCTAACAACCAATAATTGGAATAACTCCAACCCAAGTTGGCAGAAAGACTGAAGTCCTTGATACGTTTGTTGATATTCACCATAAAGTCAGCATATTCCTGACGATCGTTATAATTGCTGTATCCGTAATGTCCTTTCTTACCTTCTGCAAATTTCTGATCGGAAGTAGCGAAAATCTTACGTTCAAACAGCACCTGAGTATCATCCATTCTAAAACGGGCAGCGGCATTCAACCAATCGGTTATATTATAAGTCAATCCTACATTGAACATATAACGGCTCTTTTCATTGGTAGCCACATTACGATAGGCCGTCCAATAAGGGTTTTGAGAAGCATAAACCGGATCTGCTACAGGCCAATTCTGCTGAGGAATCTTACGCCCGTCATTGTAGGTTTCAAATGTTTTAATCGCTTCAAAACTCTCACCACGCGGGAACAGATAAGCAGCCATCACCGGATTCCAATACTGGCCTTGCGAAACCATATTTCTATCTTTCTGCTTCACATAAGATGCTCCAAGATCAAGCTGCAACTTATCATTCAAGAAGGTAGCGGTGTTGCGAATGGTAAAGTTCAGACGGTCATAAGCGTTATTAGGCACGATACCTTTAGAATTGGTAGACGAAATAGAAGCGAATGTCTGGTTCTGTTTTGTACCCGTAGTCAATGTCAATGAATTGATGAAGTTGGTACCTGTATTGAAGAAATCATTCTTCGGGTCGTAGTTTGACGGAGTTGCCAGTTTTTCTCCCCAGCTATCATACGCATCCTTCTTGTTTCCATACGTATTCTGAAATTCCGGAGTCATATATGCCTTGCTGAATTCGGTAGAAGAAGAGACAGAAATCTGCAGTTTACCTTCCTTACCTTTCTTTGTAGTAATCAGGATCACACCATTGGCGGCACTACTACCATATAGAGCCGCAGCCGAAGGGCCACTCAGTACAGAAAGGCTTTCAATATCTTCAGGGTTAAAATCCGCAATGCCTTCAGTGCCGGCTTTGCCTTCACCCATAATGCCGCTATCCGTATTCCCCATATTGGTGTTGAACAAAGGAATACCGTCCACCACATACAAAGCATTATTATCACCTTCGATTGACTTTGCGCCACGCATCACCACGCGGGTAGCACCACCTACACCACTGGCACTTTTATTGATGCTTACACCGGCAATTTTACCATTCAGGGAATTAACAAAGTTGGCATCTTTCACTTTTACAAGTTCATCCTGATCAACCTTTTGTACATTATAGCTCAATGCTTTCTCTGCACGTTTTATACCAAGAGCTGTAACAACCACTTCATTCAGCTTCTGTGCATCTTCTTGCAGCAAAACATTCAAGGTCTGATCATTAACTATGGTTACATTCTGTGTAGTATATCCCACATAAGAAATTTCCAGTACATCACCTTTATTTACTATCAGACTGAACTGACCATCCAAATCCGTAATGGCACCGGTAGGAGCATTTTTCACTTTGACATTCACACCGATCAACGGTTCTCCGGTTGCATCTTTCACCACACCGGTCACTTTTATCTGAGGTTCCTGTTGGGCAACCTGTTTGGTAGACAGAATGATTTGTTTGTCCATGACCGTATACGTAACATTGGTTCCACGGAAGACATCATTCAGCACATCTATAATTTTCCCGGATTTATTTTTTACCGAAACTATACGATCCGTCTGAATCGTCTTATCATTATAAAGGAATACATAATCGGAGTTTTCCTCTATTTTATTCAACACTTGCTCTACAGAAACATTCTCCATAGAAAAAGGCATTCGGGTGCGCTGGGCATACCCATTCTCGGCGGGAAGCTGTAATACAACAGCAAAAAGTAGTATCAGACTTATCCTCATAGGTAAAGGAAGTTTTATATTTAAGGTATATTTAAGGCATAATGCATTAAATGAATGATTATTTTTCATACATTTGCGGTTAACTAAAGTTTATTACTCAATGAACTAAGGTTTGATTCCCGGTTAGCGTTTGCGAGACTCTTTTCCGCGAATCTTTAAAATCTCCTGGAAGGAGGCTGTGGGGACAGCTTTCTTCCTTTTTTGTTTTTCATTTCTTTATGCTATATCATAGGCTCTTCAGGTTTTTAAAAGGTTACTAATATAAATTGACTGTAATTTTTGTCTTCGTAAAGGTAGCGTCCGCCTGTTGCGCCGCGTCTTCCACCTTCCACTTCAGTGCTGCCGATTTTGCCAGATAATCCAATATCTGCGGCAAAGTTTCGCTCCGGAAAGTAGCCCGGTATCTATATTCTTTTCCAGACCTATTGTTAAACTGAATTTCTACATTGAAATGCCGCGACAGACGCTTGAAGATTTCTTCCAGCGATGCATTTCTGAATATTAATTTTCCATCTTTCCAGGCTACCTTCTCGTAAACATCCACTTTATGTTTTGTCCATTTCTGACTCTGTTTCTCGTAAATCAACTGTTCACCGGGCGACAATACCATTGTTTCCTGATTGGGGGTTATCACATTTACCTTACCTTTTTCCAGCACAGTTTCTATACAGTCATCCTCCTCATAAGCAGTTACATTGAATTTCGTACCATATACATATACGCTCAACCCATTCGATGTGTTTACATAAAAAGGACGTTCCCTGTCAGCCTGAACTTCAAAATACGCCTCACCTTTCAGATCTACATTCCGATTGTCTTTCCGGAACACCGTCGGATAACGCAGAGTACTGCCGGCATTCAACCATACAACAGAGTGATCGGGAAGTTCATATCGGATCACTGATCCCATGGCTGCCGTTACTTCGGCATATTTCTCGTCTACTACCGGTTTATGGAAATACAGATATCCCAAAGTCAACGAAGCCAGCAACAATGGCAACGTCAAAAATGCCGCGTAACGCATACATTGATTGTAAATCATCTTCCGCCGGCTGCTTTTTATCTTTTGTTGCATCCGCCGATAAGCATGCTCCACATCAATAGATTCTATTTCTTTAATATCATCTCCCAATGCCTGCGCTTTTTGTAGCAATGATTCGGGATTCAAATTTTCCATAACTCCTGTTCAAAAAAATGTATTTATAATTGCAATTACATATATAATACAACTGAGATTTTAAAAAGGGACAGGCAAACTGAGTTTTTTTTCATTCCGGCAAAAAAAAGAAGAAAAAGAGCATTATGTTACTTTCTTATTATATATTTGCCCGACAAAAACGCTTCAACAAATCTAATTAGTATGAAAATATCTTTCCTAAGACATGATAAGGAACAGGCTTTCAAGCTACTTTACGAGGAATATTACGCACCTTTCTGTCTGTATGCAAAGAGATTTATAGAAGATAAAGAAACACGAGAAGATATTGTTTCAGATGTATTTACTTCACTATGGGATAAAATAGAAACTTTTGAGATAGACTCTGATACCACATTAGGCTATATTAAGATGTGTGTAAAAAATAGTTGTCTGAATTTCCTAAAACATCAGGAGTACGAATGGAATTATGCGGAAATAATCCGCAAAAAGACTCCTGTCTACGAAACCGAATCGGACAGCGTATATACATTGGATGAGCTTTACCGGATGCTGTATGAGACTCTGAACAAACTTCCTGATAATTACCGTACCGTCTTTATCGAAAGTTTCTTCAAAGGGAAAACCCATACAGAAATTGCAGAAGAGTTGAATCTCAGCGTGAAATCCGTCAACCGCTATAAACAAAGAACTATAGAATTGCTTCGCAATGAGTTGAAGGACTATTTACCTCTTCTACTCTTATTTATCGCTTCCGGAAGAGCTTAAGACCACAGACCGGATCATACCTCTTCGCACACCCTCATCTCCATACCTTTATATACCACTACTATTTTATGCAGGCGCGTGGTGCCGACGGCACGTTTCACCGTATCGGTATCTGCATAACGGTTGGCCTGCTCAACGGCTTCCCGACGCAGTTCTTCCACCCGGCTCTCAGGATCTTTGTATTTAGCATACTTCAGTTCGATGATATAACTGTGCACCATATCCGGGAAGATATCCAGCAACGGGCATAGGAAGATGTCTACATATCCTGCCTGTGTGTCTTGTTCGGAGATTGGGCGGTAGAAGCGGTTCTGCGCTGTCATTGCCAACGTGAAACCGTGTACAAAGAACTCTCCTTTCTGTTTGTCACGCTGTGATGCATAACGCTTCAGGCAGTCGGCAATGTAATCAAAATAAACGAGCCACTCACCTCTGTAAGCAAGAGCACTGGATAACTCGCTTCTTTCGTAATTACTGAAGTTTAAGTCAGCTTCATTGTAAGTGTTTAGCAAATAAGTATAGAGTTGTTCGCGAACCACTTGATTGGGAATAGTAAGTTTCGTCTTACCTTCATGCGTACCACTGACAGTGAGCATACCAAAATAATAAAGCAAACTTATGAAATTGTCGGGGTCGACAATACTAACGGCAGGAAACCCTCTCTTCAGTTCTCCGGCAATGTATCCTTGGCTCACTAAAGTCTGAATGATAGAGGCATCATGAGAGAATTCCTTATCTTTGCGGATGAGCATACGCAGTTTTTCGTAATCAATGCGGATGTTATCTTCTATCATGTCACGCGGCACCTTACCATACAAAACATAATTCTTGACGAAATAAAGTACCATGTTGGAGTTATACATCGTGGTTGTATCGTAACTCTCGGGAGCGAAGCAGTAATTATCATACCACGGCTTCATAATCTCAATGATTTCATCAATGCTATGGTTGAAGTGGCAGGTGGTGGAATAATACGCCAACATCTGACGAACCTCGTCTTCGGTGAAGCCCATCATTTCATTAAACTCGGATGAGAGCGAATAGTTAGTTCCAATGTTGAAGCCACTGGTCAGGTCGTCCATCGTCACGGGACTGACGCCGGTGATGAAACAACGCTCAATGGATGAATCCGTCCCCGATTTCACGGTATTAAAGAAAGCCCGCAGATAGCCGGTCTTATGTGTCTCGTCAGTATAGCGGTTCAGGCTGTCGGCATCGGAAAGTATAGTATTGGTGAAGTGGTCATACTCATCAATGAAGAGATAAATCTTCCGGTTCACTTTGGCACATTCCATATAAAGGTATTCCAACTGATTGACTGCTCCGTCTTTCGCCTGCATCTTTTCTTTTATCCCCTCCGGCAGATAATCGGCATAGACATCACAGAAATAGTCAAAAACAATGCTGCAATGGTCGTCCAAGCCCTTGCGATAGTTGTGCAGTTCGGCACTTACCAATGAGAAGTTAAGTTTCAGTACCAAATAGCTGTTGCGGTCTTTGGTGGGATGCTTCCCTATATACAAATCACCAAAGAGGGCATCAAACTTATCCTTCGCATTCACATCGTAATAATGTTGCAGCATATTCAAGGTCAGACTCTTGCCGAAACGACGGGGACGGATAAAAAAGAAGAAACGGTCCGAACGCTCTATCAATGGAATGAAAGAGGTCTTGTCCACATAATAATAATCATCACGACGAATAACCGCAAAGTTCATCATGCCATAAGGCAACAATTTGCTATCTGATACGTGCTCCATAATTTACGCCTTTAAAGAATAAATATTCTATATGCAGATACAAAGATAAACTTTCCGCGACAGCTTGACAAGGCAACTACGTATTTTATAGTAAATTCTTGTTTTAGTTCCATTTTTCCGGATGGGATGCAAACGAGAGGAGTTTATATTTTCAAGCAGATTGAGAATCCGGATATGAGAACAGCCGGATAAAAAGATATCCGGCTGAACGGAACATCATTTTAAAGACCTTATCCATTCAAGAGGAATACTGAGAAAGTGATCATAACCAACAACGTGTGTATCAACTGCCATTACTATGATATCTGCAATAATCATACCTATGACTATAATGATCATTATAATCTTATGAGTACGAGATATTTTTTCTTCATACTCTCTTTGGCCCATTTTAGGTAAATGAGTATTCTTGGTTGTCCACTTCTTCTTTCTTTTCCCCATACTTAATAATTATTAGTGTTGTCTAAATTCTGGTAATACTCTTCTATTGGTTCCTGCTGTTTGAAATGCTTCAGGATTCGTAAGAAGAAACAGCCGGATATATTTATCCGGCTGAATAAGAACAGAAAACGAAGTTAATCTCCTAATCAAATAAAGAACGAGACCACTCAAGAGGACGGCCTATAAAATTATCATAACCTACAACATGATTATTCGATGCCACCACTAATATCCCTAATATAACAACAGCAAGGAAAATCCATATCGCTATCTTAAGCATCCTATCCTCAGGTTCTCCTTCCTTTTTTTTCTCCTTTTTAAGATGGGTATTCTTGGTTGTCCACCTTTTCTTTCTTCTTTTCATACATTATATTTAGTGTTGTCTAAATTCTGGTAATACCCTTCTATTGGTTCCTACCGTTTGAAACGCTTCAGGATTCGTAAGAAACTCATTCCACAAAATATCCTTGGGAGACAAGCCGAGTCTTTCCTGTATTATATCTTTGCGTTCTGCAGATATCTCTAGAATTTCTGCCAATGACTTCCCTGTAAAATCCAATTCGCCCAACTCTTCATCTATTTCCCTTGCTTGAGCTTCATAATCAAGTTGTTGCTGAGCTAATTCTGGATCATTAATAATCATCTCAAGACTTTTTTGAACTATTCCATTCTCACCATATTTCACTGTAGCGGCAAGGCTAACTAAGCGATTTCTAAAATCTATATGTCTATCAGTAAAATCTAAAACTCCAGATAAACCTTGCCCCCATTTATTCCCACTACTCATTTGCACCTCATTCCCTCCAGGTGTATTTGTCACCTGCAAATAACGTTGTTCTTCCAAAGGCATCTGGCGGCGCAAACCTGTACCCCGATAAGAAAAGTTTGTAGTTTCCCTATAAGATTGAGGTCTGGCTCCTCCCGGATAAAAAGCATAAGGATTAGGGCGACCTCCATTTATAGGACCTCTTCGCATAGTACGGGCAGGACGACCTTGAGAACCATCAGGATCAATATACTTGATAGGATTATCAAAGCAATAATTATATGGAGTTATGCCATAAAATTTCTCCGCCAACGGATCCACCGTATGCCACCTTCCCAACGTCGGATCATACATTCTCGCCCCATAATCATACCAGTTCAACCCCTTCTTCGCATCCAGTTCCTTACCGTTATACTTATAAGGTTGTACATTACCGGTACTTGCAAATACACCTCCGAAAGGATAATAATGGTTCGTTTCTTCTACCTTCCCGGATGAATCCACTACCACGCGATTGTTTCCCTGATAATCCTGCAAAAAATAATGATACTTCTTGTCGTTCAAAGAAACATAACCGTAGCCCGTCAGAAGCAACTTGGCAACACCATTTTCATAGACCACATTGCCCAAATAATCGGTAGTTGTGGTTGCGCTACCTATCTTATGTACAGTCCTGAGTTTCGTACCGTCAGCACCATAAGTATAGGTAATAGTACTGCCATCTGAAAAACTTACTATACTTGGCAAATTTAGCATATTATATTGAATAGAAATAATATTTTTATTCAAATCTTTCGTTAAATTCCCATTCGTATCATAAGTATATTCAGTAGCCACTTTAGCACCATCCTTAAACTCGAAACCGTTGTTGTAGACAGAAGTCGTAACTGCGTCATTCACAGCTTTTAGCTGATTACCATTCAAAGTCAAGGCAAGATTATCAATCAAACCATAAGACGAAGCACCTGTCTGTCCATAACGCTTCAAACCCAGGATATTTCCATTCTTGTCATAACCGGTCACTTGCTCCGTGAAACGGTTCGGGTTGGCATTGATAGCTGTTCCTTGTCCATACGCAGCACTCAGCAATCGGTTCAATCCGTCATAAGTATATTTGTATCCATGTGTCACACCATCGCTGCATTTCCATGTCATACTACTCAAATCGCCATTGTAGCAGGGAGTACCGTTTCCATCAGTATAATACAAACTTTGACTGAAAGAAGAATTATGAATCTCTGTAAGCCAACTACGAATATTATAACTATTAGTCGTGCTCAACGTATCATTTCCACGCTTGCGACACAAACGATGCAAGCGTCCCAGATCATCATAATCAAACAAGAAATCAGTAGTAGAACCGTCAAAAATATGTTGTTCATCAATTAATCGCCCCATATGGTCATAAACATATTTCTTTTCAAAAGGAGATATACCTGTTTGTTCCAAACAACCGGAGGTAACGGCACCAGAAAAGTTATAGGCCTGATGCTGTACGGAAGTACGTCCCAAACAAGAGCTACGCGTCTGAATGGGACGACCGTAATAGTCATAATAAAAACAGGTAAATACCCATCCATCGCTGCTGCCCAGTTCACGAACCAAGCTTCCCGTTTCCCTTCCTTTATGTACAATCCTATCTGAGTCACTACCAAAACGGACAGGATAACCAGACTTTACCACATAGCCAAGTGAAGCAGGAAATATCTTCGAACTACATTGTTTGTAACGGTAATCATCATAATAACGCACTTCTTGGGGCGTAAACTTGTTCAACGTTAAGAAGGAAGAAGGAAGCGAATAACCATAATAATCAGTAGTCTTGCCTGTAAAAGTAGCAGTCACATTTAGCCTGTTGACAGCTTCAACAGAAACACTCGCAGCATAGATTCCACTTATTACCAGATTACCATAAATATCTGATAAGCTACAAAGCCACTCACCACGTTTTGCCTGTTCGCTGTTGCGACTGAACACCAATCGGTCGGCAGCATCATAAACATAACTGTTCCAGCCTATGCCGGGAAGTTTCTTCCCCGTACAGCGGTTGCGATAGTCGTAACGATACTGGTAGGCATACAGTTCCAATGCGGTAACGGGATTGGCGATATAGCGTGCCGACGCTTCGGGAGAGAGCACAAAGCAAAGGTTACCATAATCATCGTACACATAATAAGTATCAGACGACGCGGACGTTGTAGCAATGGAGGAAAGGAAACGACGTTCCAATACCTTATGCCCTTCCTTATCAGTAAATACCTCACCCCGATTACCATCTTCATCAGTAGTCCGCGTCACATCCAGCAGGTTTGGAGAATAAAATCCCTTACGTACCAGTACAGGATTCTCCCGAGTACCGCCAACTGTAAAAAACAGACAATTATCAGCAGTCTGATTGAATCGGTAGACAGACTTCACGGCATGCCCGCTCACTTGCCAGGCTTCACCAGGTCCATAACGTTCTATGATGCGCTCCAAAGGAGAATCTTCATAAACCATGCGATTATAAGCGTAACGGTCATTGTATTGAGTAGCCGAAATGCCCTCCAAAGAATTGGTAGAAGTATATCCGAAACTACGGGATACGGAAGAGGGAAGCCATTGTTGATGTTCACGGCCTAATCTGTCATAAGCCGTGCGACTTACCCAGTCTTTCTTCCCATCGGGCGAAGCTCCATATTGCACTGTCTGTTCCGGACGGCCTAAACCATCATAATAATTTATGGAGTGAATGGCCTTACCGGGATAACGAAGTGAATCAGGTGTAGTCTGCGCCATGACAGGCACTATGGAGGTTATGTAGCTATGAGAAACATTGGGGGTATACGGAGACATTTCTACCGGACGTTCCGGTTCTTCCTCTACAGGAACAGCGTGGATAACAAGAGCAACTTGAGTACTAGCTGTAGCACGATAATTCTCAAGCACGTGATAGATGCCGGGAGATAGAAGTAGATTATGAAACGGACCTGTAATATTACCTTCTATATTCCCTCCTTTTGTTGATGAAATAGATAATTCAACTTGAGTATCCCACTGAGTCTCCATCGCAATATCCACAATCACAGGACGTGTTACTTCAAGCTTAAAATACCGATGAATTTTTGAAGAGGATTCTTTTTTTATTGAATGTATAAAAGTCATTTCCCTGTCTATTTTTCCAACTTTTATAGTATCACGATTAGAAATTACGGCATATACATTTAAGCGTATATCTCCATTATTAAGACCAGTATCACCCGTTCCTTCACTGACTAATTCGCACACACTTTCTAGAGATAACACACGCATAGATGCCTGTTTGGGAGTCATCTGTTTCAAATCCTCTTCAATGAGATTTCCCAATTCGGTATTTTTCAAGGCCCCCTGAGTTATCTCCATACCCATATTACTATGGGAACTGGATAATTCATCAACTTCACCATTAGGAAGACACTGTAGTAAATACATAGAAGTATCTGTAAGTTTGGAACCGGCATGGGTAAAAACCACATTGGAACTTGTTACTTCAAATTTAAAGCGCACATCCTTATTGGTATTACCATAAGAGTCTGTTGACCTATTAGTGTTGTAATTTATTCTCCACACAGCCGTCTGTACCGGCATTGCATTGTTCTTTTGACAACACAACATAAACACCAAAAGCAAAAAACTTCGTAATAAAAATGTTTTCATAAGCTGATTTTTAGTTAGATTCATTCACCAAATGATATTGGTGAAATCCAGTCAGATTCCGCTGCCCCTGTTCATTAAAGCGGCAAGTTTCTATCAAACGGCCTTGACTGTCATAGTTATATTCCATTTGTCGACCGGCAGGATCTGTTTTACCGGTAAGTCCCACAGAGAAAAGATACTTACTGGTCGAAACCCGGGCACCAAACAGCTTTTCCCTCAACGTGGCAACCACACTCTCGTAAGTAGTGGCAGACGAACAACTTTCCGGTAGCCGCCCCAATGCTTGTTGGACTTCCGCATACGTTGAGTTTTCTATTTTTGCCACCGGATACTGTCCGTGATACCCCCAAAGGTAGATAGTGGCAACACCATCCTCGTCGCGCACGGTAGGATTACCGTAGGTGTCATAGTGCGAATAGCGAGTACGAATCTCCATCTTCCCCGGAATGCCCTTCAATATTTGTGTCGGCATATAGAGCATACATCTCCCGTTGCGAACAGAATCATAAACCAATTCTTCCGTATCCAGAATCTTTCCATTCAGCAAGCGCGAGCGCTTCGCAAGCAGGGTTTGCCGGCAATATTTATAATCATATACATCTGTCAACGTATCCCCGCTACTTTTCAACACGGAATGCTTCAGCAAATCTCCAAAGCGTGTATGGCTAAACCATTCCTTATCTACTTTTTCCGCATTCGGCTCGTCCGACACGTAAGTCCGCACAGTCTGACTCTTCAGGACATAAGGGGAAAAGCTTTCTTTACCAACATGCATATATAACCCTGTACGCAAGTGTAAAGATGGAGACGGAGAGTAGAAATAGAGAACATAATTATTACGATCCAAAAAATCGTACTCATAGTTTACGCTTTTCACCACCTCCTTCTTACTGTTATAATATGTCTCTGCCTTCACTTTATCCAGCATAAGCGAATAGTCAAGCGAGGGATGAGCAAATAAATTCTTATTATAAATTTTCTGCATCTCATCCTTGGCAAAAAAGACATCAGGATTATAAAAATCAAAACGGTCGTAAGTAGGGAAAATAAATTCGCCGCCATACCACTTAACGCCATATTCATACGACACAAAATCAACCACCTTATACGGATGAGGAATGGTAAGAGTCGTATTTCCTGCCTCCATATAATGTTCTATCACTTCAGGATATCGAATATGCACCGAAGGATAAGCAATATCCGTAAATCCCTGGCTATTAGTAGCCACCGCATCCACCGCATACTTACCCACAATCCCCTCATCCATGGTGAAGGTATATCTATAGAAAGGCATATACATCACCATACCGTTATCCATATTTCTTCCATAAGTATATACCACAGTTTTCACAGGAGAATTATCGGACTCCATAACATGTACCTCATGAATGCGAGCCCCACCGGCTATTTTGTTGTCACTGCTGTTCAGCGAAACCCTATCCGGCAAATAATCAGACGAACGGGATTGTTTCAAGATAAAACTATAGCGATGTGGTTCATACGTATATTTTATTTTCCCACCTGTCGGAAACGTCACACACTTGAGCAGCGTACAGTCATAATCCTCTCCGGTTGGATTGCGGTCTTGGGTAGTAATCTCATAATTCAAAGGATAATTATTAAGGACACTCATGCCCGGAACAATACCCTGATTACTTTTACGCCCCCGCCAGAATCCCCAATGGTCAATGTTCGATGTTAACGGTGTAGGAGCCGCAATGCCATTCGTTCCATTATACTCGAAGCCATATTTCCCATATTTGGAATGATTCACCGAAGTCAAAAACATGCGGTTGCCTGCCTGATAAGAATATTGGAAAGCAACGATCTTGCTGAGAGCATGAGATGAATAAACAATCTTATCCAACTTTGCACCACAAGAGAGGGGAAATTGTCCCTTCTGCATAGCTAGGCCACTGGTATAGTCAGGCAATTGGCTACGAGAAGAATAATACATCTTCACAGATCCCGCATCCGTAGAAATCTCGTCAACCAAAGCTACCTTGGTCAGGGAAAACTCATTATATCCGCTGAATGCTCCATGATACATATATTGCTCCGTCCCTGCCATTTTCGCCACAAAGCAATTCCTACCGGACAAAGAATAAGACAAGGGAACATCTTTCCCATCGAAAGGAGCGGGAATCACCGAAAAAGCAAATTTATAAGGTGATTCATGACAAACAGCCGGTATATCCTTATACTTTATGTTCAGTTTCCTACCACTTGGCGCTTGTATTTCGGTCAGATAATAGGCTGTTATCTCATGACGAGCTTGTATAGTACTTTCCGGGGGTAAAACATTATGCCATTCTCGCCAGGAAAGGGCTGTATACTCCAAGGAAGCATATCCCTGTCCGCCAAACGTATAGACGTAACCGTCATCTGTAGTTATGCGAATATATGTATCTTGAGCACCGGTAGACGTAAACTGTTTCATATCCTCCAATGAAACCTGATAGCGACCACCATTATTACCCATAGCACTGATACTACCATCTAAATTGATCATGAACTTTCCCGAATGCTTGCCCATGGAAAAATAAAAAATATCGGCGCAGGCCTCAATATCTCCACTTATCCCAGGAATGGTCGATACACCATTTTCCATATCTTCCCTTTGGGCATAATGATATGGATTATTGCGTATATCTTGTTCTAAAGTAGGCGAACTGAACTTTTTATTACCAAGCATACGCAGAAAACCGTCAGCAAATCGCTGTTCGGATAATTCAGGATTAGTGCGGTAAGCACGAATATCGTCCGGTATACCGTTCACTTTCCGATAAATAACTCCCAAACCATTCAAAGCCCAGTTACGTCCTA
The DNA here is from genome assembly GCF_020091405.1 of Bacteroides cellulosilyticus. NCBI lineage: Bacteria > Pseudomonadati > Bacteroidota > Bacteroidia > Bacteroidales > Bacteroidaceae > Bacteroides > Bacteroides cellulosilyticus. The sequence continues at coordinate 3,399,035 of NZ_CP081903.1, read as the reverse complement.
TATAATTATCGGGGACTTGCGGACAAAACCCGGAAGAGTTATAGGATAAAGAAAGAGAAAAGTCAAAATCTCTGTCATTCAGTTCAACTAATGGAATAGTCTGCCCGATGCACCCGGTATTCATATTCACATCCACCTGATCATAACGGATCATCTCGGCCACTTGTGGAGAATAAACTGGCATGTGCGCCGGAACCGCTGGAATATCCCGTGAACTCCTTATGTCTGCCGCATGCACATTTTGCGTCATGAACATCCCCGGCAAAACGAGTAATATTGTAAATAGTTTCTTTTTCATAAACAAAATATATCAAATGAATAAAAAAGGTCGCAGAGAATAAGCTATAATAGCATATCCATTCCCTGCGACAATAAGTTACTTTTACGGTGTCATCGCATTAACGCCCAGCACCCCCGCTATCGTCGTTATCACCGCGACAGCCACTTTCAGAATCATACTCCAAACGGATTTCTTGATTGCCATTATTCCAACACCTCCTTTCCATCGGCCATTATCTTGTATCTCATGTCTCATTACTTTCAAAGCTCCTTCCTCACCTCAAAGCACGGACATTCCTTCACCCACTCTTCCGGCTCTATCAGCCCGTCCCCGTTCAGATCCGGACTGAGGTCGCGATGCCCGCAGATGCAGACATTATTTTTAAACCGCTTTAGCAATTGCGCCACCAGCAAGTGCATGGCACTACGCTGTTCCGGTGTACGGGTATCTTTCGCACGTCCCTTGGCATCCAGACCGCCTTCATAGCAGATACCTATCGAATGAGCATTGTGTCCCTTGGCATGCGCCCCGACAAGTTCCAAAGCACGGGTATTGATTACCGTGCCATCCTTACGGATGTAGTAGTGATAGCCGATACCGCGGAAGCCACGGCAACGGTGATTCTCTTCCAGTTCGGCCACAGTCAGCGAACGGTCTTCGCGTGTGGCGGAACAGTGAATAATGATGTGATCAATTGTTCTCATGTAACTTAGTGATGAGTGTTTAGTGATGAGTGATTTTTCAGAACCCAGAACCTATCCCAGCGGATTTTCATCCAGTCCTCCGCCGCCGGAACCACCTTGGTTACCACCGCCTTCCTCTTCATCCGAGCCTTGCATATTCAGCCTCTTGAGCTGTGTTTCAAGGTCGACAAAGTCGATGCGGTCTTCCGCACGGGTGGTAGCGGCATCCAGATTAGGACGGATGGCACTCGAAGCGCGGAAATTGATGCGGACAGCCTTAATCTTCTCCGGCAGACACTCTTTCTTGAGTGCGGAGCCCACCGTAGAAGCCGAAAGGCTGAAGACTCCGAAGCCGTCGACATTGACGGAACGACCGTTGTAGAGTTCACTACGCAGAGCCTTCACGAAGTTGGTGAGTACACTCTGAATATCACCCAGGGTGAGCGAACTGCTTTCTTTCATCTGAACGGCAATGCTGTTCAGGGTGGCAGATTTGCCCCAGACCAAAAGTTGAGGGTAGTACTTGCCCGAACCGTCCTTCAGGAACGGATTTTTACGAAACTGTTTTTTGTACGTTACTGACATATTTATTATTTTTTCTGAAGATTGATAAAACCGGTCACACAACCGGAATCTATCTCTGTATCGAGCGAAGAAGTGGCAGAGTCGACGTCATACCCCGGAAACAACTTCGCAGGATCCCCGCTTTGAGGACATGACAAAGGTACGGGAAGGCGGCGGCAGGAAAGGACGTACAGGGTCATACCGGTACATACCGGGCTATACTTTGCCGGACTTTGATCCAGTGCCGGCAGAAATTACCTGTTCTATCTTTTTCAAATCCACTTTTTTTTCGTTCCTTTGCATAAAACAATAAATGCCAAACGCTTATGTGTAGTGAAGGATTACGCGAGAGGTATGTGAACCCCTATACCGATTTTGCATTCAAGTTGTTGTTCGGAACCGACCTGAACAAGGAGATTCTTATCGGATTCCTCAATGCCCTGTTCAACGGCGAACAGGTTATAGAAGATGTCACCTACCTGAACACCGAACACTTGGGCAGCAGGGAAGCCGAACGTCGTGCCGTCTTCGACGTCTATTGCCAGAACGAGAAGGGAGAGAAAATCCTGATTGAGATGCAGAAAGGGGAACAGCAGTTCTTCAAGGACAGAAGCATCTATTACTCCACTTTCCCCATCAAGGATCAAGCCATCAAGGGGGAAATATGGGACTATGAACTCAAAGCGGTATACATAATAGGCATACTGAACTTTACCCTCGATGACGTGAAATCGCCCCAATTCTACCATGAAGTGAAGCTGATGGAGACAAGCACCCACGAAGTGTTTTATGACAAACTGACCTTTGTCTATCTGGAGATGCCCAAATTCCACAAGACCGAACAGGAGCTGGAAACCTTGTTCGACAAATGGATGTTCGTCCTCAAAAACCTATCCCGCCTCATGGAACGTCCCGTAGCCTTGCAGGAGCGTGTGTTCAACCGCCTCTTCGAAGCCGCGGAAATAGCGCAATTCTCACCCGACAAACTTTATGCATACGAGGAGAGTTTGAAAGTGTACAGAGACTGGAATAGTGTAATTAAAACAGCTATCCAAAAGGGAGAAGCAAAGGGAGAAGCAAAAGGGAGAGCGGAAGGGAGAGCGGAAGGCGAATTGATAAAGGCCAGAGACATCGCCCGGAATTTAAAGAATGCCGGACTTCCCACTACCGAAATTGCTACGGTCACCGGACTTCCCATCGATGAAATAAATTCCCTTTAAACTCAAGCAATGTTATCATGCAAAACAAGCAATGCCGTGGTGCGGAACATAGCTTGTTCCGCACCATAACATTGCTTGTTTTCATTTCCGGCCGGCCAAGAGGCCTCATCCCGGTCAGGGTGCATCCAGATACTTCACTAGCACCGCCACCTGACGCTTGCTGAATATCTGATCGTTCTTCCCCTCAGGACCTTCGTAAAGTTCATGGTGAAGGTCGGGATTGAAGTTGATCCAACGGCGGAGCTTACGCAGGGCCGCCTCGAACGAAAGACAGGGAAAGTAGAGTTGTGCCAGATCGGACTTCAGATATGCTTTGACTTCAAAACGGAAAGCTGCGGATTCAGAGTCCTCAGAAGAGGCTGTTTCGGAACTTATGTACTTTTTCATAATCATAATGTTTTTCTATATTTTCGTTTATTCACGTTTCATTCTAAAAAAATCAGGACACCTTCAAGGCTTCGGAAAGGGTTTTCTAAAGCCTCGGAGGGTTCAATTTAGGGTCAGGGTCACTTATACCCCTGTCCTGAGGACGGTTTGCGTCTCTTCCGATAGCTATTCTCCTCTTTTACAATATATTGCAGTTTCAAGGCCTTTTGCAAAAACCGTTTGCCCGTAGATTCGGACATACCGGTATTTTGTACGCTCCGGACAAAATCCGTATAGGTAAATTCTTTGGACAAAGACGACAAAATTTCATCCAAACGATGAAAACGGTGCATACTGACGGGAGGCTGATTAGTGTCGGGCAACGAAGTGCTGAGCAACAAACTATGCTCCACAAGCGTACGGACAATATCCATAGCCATGCGGAAATCAGCGTCCGTGCAGCAATATTCCTTCGCATAGCGATAATCTTCCCACTTGCGGAAGATAGTGAGGATGGCAGCCAGGCGCATTCCCAACAATCCGGCGCGACGGATGAGACTGCCCGAAGAATCACGTCCCTCCAACAGCACCCGGCGCAGCAACTCGCTGAAAAGCGTCGTATGCAGTTGCCACTGTGCGGGACTGAAGGTGACCAGCGTGGGCGACTCTAACAACACTTTGTGCATCTCAAGCAACTCCTTCCCCAAGCCCTGGAAGTAGCCGCGCAGGTCCACTTGCTCATCACCCGGGGCACACGATTCCCATTTCTGGCTTTGCTGACGGGTATAGAACGCAAAACGGGAAAAAAGCCCCACTTCGAGCGAACGGAAAAAAATGTAGAACTGTTCTTGTGTACCGGCAATGTTGAGTGCCAGATGTGGATGTTTCACCACTATCGGCTCCCCGTCTACCTTGTACGATGAGGAGACCTCCTCGTGATGAGCAGCCTTGCACAGAATATCTTCATACTTGCCGCAATCCTGCCCCAAGGACGAAACCATTGTATTGATTTCGGTAGTAGCCATGCAGCAACCTACTTCACCGGCAGTAGCCAGATGCTCAATAAGACGGCTCTTACTGGTGGTAGCCGATATTTTGAGGTACTGGGCTTTCGGTTCTTCCGGTTTCAGATTGATGTCCGGCAGACGTTTCTCCCGCCGTGCCTGCTGTTGCTCCGAATCCCATCCCAGCAAGGCTTGTTCATAAGCTTTCTTGTTCGCACGGCGTATCTGGTCGTAATACTCCTGCGTGGGATCCAGCAAAATAGCGGTGAAAGCCATGATACCTTTACCCGCACCGGCAGCTGCCACGGAGGCCAGATAAAAATGCGGCGAATACAGCGACCTCTTATAGAGGAAACTAACATAAGGAAAAATTGCGCTGCAACTGTTCAGGCAGCCCAGCAATGCCATATCACGTTCACGCTTGTCGCTCGTATAGCGGCAACAGCGTATCAGAAAATCGGGCAGAGAGGCGAAAACAGTATCGGGAATATAGGGCGCATCGGCACGCAATTCGTCATTTTTCTCCAACACCACTTCCGGTGCATCATCCTCATTCGAGCCATAAACAGGGGTATAAGTGACCCTGACCCCTTTTTGACCCCTCGCCGGCTCTTTTTGCTCCTTCGGCAAGCACTCAACAAATTGATATCCAGCCACTACGCGCTGACGAATATCTTCAGCTGTGAAATCACCCGATGCGTAGCGATCGGAGAAAAGAGAGATCAGTTTTTCCATTTCATCCGGAGAAAAACCTTTACTTCCCGCTACACGGCCCAGTTTCAAGGCAAGGTCGTTGCGGTTGCCACGGCGAAAGGGATTGTTACGTTCAAAATCGTCGAGCAACCGGGGAATGAAACCACAGGCGGAAGTCGGGACAGAGCCACGGACATCCCCCGGAATTGCTTCGGCGGCAGACAGCGACATCTTCCGCTTTTCCGTGGCAGAGGTAGCCGTGGCAGAGGTAGCCGTGGCAGAGGCAGCCGATGCAGAGGAAGCGGATTCATGGATAGCTGATGCAGGCATAACCTCAGGCATTTCAAATGCCACAGCTTCCGCGTTATAGTACGCCTCGGGATGGTAGCTATAAAAACAGGGCTGGGTCAGAATCTTGCACTTCTCATCGTAGGGATGCCCTACATGGGCGCTCACCGCATTGCCTACCGCTGCGTAGAGGCGTGCATAATCTTGCCGCACATCTTCCATACGCACGCGGACCAGCATTTTGATGCCTTCACCGGAGATACTGATAATCGAGGCGTAAGTGAAGGGCAAGGAGCATGCCAGACCGAACACTTCCTGCGTGCGTCGGTCGGTGTGGTCGAGGTCGACGCACAACAGTCTGCTATGTACTGACAAGTCCTTCACCGCATGTCCGTTCAGGCATACACCGGCGGGCACAATACACGGCATATTTTCCTTTATCGCCTGCGCTTCGGCTTCATGTCCGGGCAGAGCTTTCAGTCGGCGATATTCCAATACCTGCCGTCGATAACGGTCGCTACGCACCGTGTCCACAAATTCCCGGATAGTGATAGTACGTGATGTTTTACTCCGCACGCCCGGAAATTCAGAGACGGAACCGGGAGATTCCGAATTTGCAATTTTTTTTTGATCTGTATCTTTCATTTTTGCAATGTTACAGTATCAGGCACAGGCACTATTACCTCCGCCGCTGTAAAGGAAAGCATAATAAAATAAATCAAAAGCTGTATTTGTACACTTCTTTTTCACAAGCTACTGATTATAAAAGAGATACAAAAAAGAAGTGTACATTTTTCGTGTTTGCATTTATTAAGAATCCAAGTTTCAGAAATGTGCTGAGTAAACTTATAAATGATAATTTATCGCGCAAAGCGCGATAAGTAACGAGCTACAAGCTACAAGTGACAAGTACCTTTCGGCGTGATAACCGGGCGAATTATTATTCGCCCACGAGTACAGCGCAGCAACTCGTTACTGGTAGCTCGTAGCTCGTTACTTAATTTAGCGGCTTTGCCGCTAAATTATCATTCTCATGACCCGAACTTCTCTATTTCCCTCTCTCTTATTCTGCGTTCTTTCTCCTTTTCAAATTCATGAATCAGCCTATTTCCCTTTTTTACGATACGCTTGGTCACGCGTTCTTCTTCATCCGTCAGGCCTCCATTTTTCTCTATGTCGATAAAAAGTTTATCTGCCTTCTCCAGTAAAATCAGATTATCACTATGACCTTGATTTTTTCCCAAATCTTTATCTCTACACACATGACAAAGAGTTTGTGTCAAGAAAGCTACTTTGCCTATTCGGTGAAATGATGATTCGCCCCTACAAGCATTATTACAGAGCTTGTAGGGGCGAACAATCATTCGCCCGAATAGGCAAAGAGACTTTTGATACCTCTTTTCGTTCTATTTCTTTTCAATCACCGGTTTATCCCCCATCGTCAACTCTAACGTTCCACCGTCCACAATATCCTGATGGTTGAAGAAAGGTTCCACCAACTCCCGACCGTTCAAAAGCATCTTCTGCACATACTTATTTTCACGACTGTTGCCATGTGCTACAACTGTGAAGGTTTTTCCATCCTTCAGCCGGATGGTTGCCTTATCAAACAGCGGCCGGCCAATGGAATACACAGGCTTACCGGGACATACCTGATAAAATCCCATCGAATTGAGAATGAACCATGCCGACATCTGCCCACAGTCTTCATTGCCCGACAAGCCGTCAGGGTCATTGAAGTAAAGGGTATGGAGCACTTCGTCCACCAATTCCTGCGTTCTCCAAGGCTGACCGACATAGTTATATAGGTGGGCTATGTGGTGGCTCGGCTCATTTCCATGCGCATACTGCCCTATCAGACCTGAAATGTCAACGGATACCGATTCACCTTCCATAGCCGAAGGGGCGATGAACAAAGAATCCAGTTTGCCGATAAAAGCCTCACGGCCTCCCATAAGATCCACCAATCCGTCCACATCATGAGGCACGAACCAGGTCCATTGCCAGGCAGTACCTTCACAATAATCATCGTTACGATGATTGGAAGAGCGGGGATTGAAGGGTGTGCGCCAGTTACCTTCACTGTCCAGTCCGCGCATGAAGCGGGTGGAAGCGTCGAAATAAACCTGGTATCCTTTGGCGAACGCTGCATATTTCTCCTGATTAGGTCTATCACCCAGAGCTTCCGCCAATAGCGAAATGCACCAGTCATCATAAGCATACTCCAATGCTTTGGCCACCGATTCGTTGTCTTTATCGCAAGGCACATAGCCTATCTTGTTCTTCCAGTATTTGGCTTGCGGCATCAGATGAGGCAATACCAGCGGAGGACACTGGATGCCGGTAGTGTCATATTCCGCAGCACGGATGCAGGCTTTGTAGGCGTCTTGCACATCAAAATCACGATAGCCTTTTGTGTAAGCGTCAGCGATAATGGATGCGGCATGGTAGCCAATCATGGTTCCGGTATAATTGCCTGCAAGTTCCCACATAGGGAAGATGCCGCCTTCGCGCTGCTTCAGGATGAGCGAACGGATAAAAGCCTGATTCAAATCCGGATCGATAATCGTCATCAGGGGATGATAGGCACGGAAAGTATCCCACAAAGAGAAAACCGTGTAGACAGGATTTTCCACACTGCCTTGGTGGGGCTTCAGGTCCATGCCCAGATAGCGTCCGTCGGCATCAGTAAACAGATTGGGTTGTACACCCGTATGATAAAGTGCGGTATAGAACATAATCCGCTGGTCATCATCGTTGGTTTCAATATCTATTTTCGACAGATAATCGTTCCATGAATTGCGGGCGGCACTGCGCACACTGTCAAAGTCCCATCCGGGTATATCAGCCTCCACATTCCGGCGTGCTCCGTCCATATCCACGGCAGAAACTCCTACTTTCACAAGGACTTGTTCGCCGGCTCCGGTCTGAAACTGCAACAGTGCTTTAGCTGTGGGCAGCAACGGTCCGCCTTCGTCCAGTGCCATAGAATCGGTCACCAAAGTATAGGTGAACGGTTTGGAGAACTTGGCATAGAAATTAATGTATTGGTCGAAAGCCCAATATACCGTCTTCTTACGCCCGCGTATCTCGGTGTCGCTGATTACTTCCAGCTCCATTTCTTCATTCGTCTGGCGTTGCAGACTGTAATCCAGGTCAAGGATGAATCCCGCATCTTCCGCTTTCGGGAAAGTATAACGGTGGATAGCCGCACGCCGGGTGGCGGTCAGTTCAGCCTTCACTTTATAGCGATCCAGGAACACCGAATAATAACCGGGCTGAGCCGTCTCATTCTCGTGAGAGAAAGCGGAAGCATAAGCCATCTGCTGACTCTCCTCTCCCATCGGATGATAGTCCTGCTTGCCCACGGTAGGCATCAGCAATACATCACCATAATCTCCACAGCCCGTACCGCTGAGATGCGTATGCGAAAACCCGTTAATGGTAGAATCTGCATAATAATAACCTGAACAGGCATCCCACTGATAAATGCGTGTATCAGGACTGGGCTGAATCATTCCGTTAGGCACCACCGCCCCCGGATAAGTGTGCCCGTGTCCTCCCGTACCGATGAAGGGATTGACGTAGGATGAGTAATCCTGCATTGCCGGCGTACAACCGTACATCCCCAGCAAAAGAAGACCGCTCATCAGCATAGAATTGATTTTCATGTTCTTCTTCATATTTTGATTGTATTACGTTTTCATGTCAGGCAGGCATAAAGCTGATAGCTTGTCCGCCGCCTCTTGCCATAGAGACTGTCAGGGTGTCATCGGCAGTCACCAGTTTCTCAATGATTTCATAAGCCGTAGGATTAAGTTCCCAGTCGGCACCCTCTCCATCGGCATAGATTAAGGCACGGTATACCCTACCCTTTTCCAAAAAGTCTAACTTAACATCCACTTTACGCGCTTCTTCATTCGTCGCAGCTCCCAGGAAGTACTTATCTTTTGCCTTACGGACAATGACCACAAACTCTCCCGGTTCACCCGCCAGTGCTTCCGACCAGTCACAGTCGGCATCAAAATCGCGGAAGAACTGGAAAGCGGGATGTCCTTCGTAATTCTCGATCATATCCGCCGCCATCTGCAAGGGGGAGTAAAGTATCACCCAATTGGCTATCTGCTTTGCCAATGTGGTGTTGATGCGGCAGTCTTTGCTGTCCTTCATATTCCACTGCTTGCGGTGTGGGGAGTTCTTGGCGCGCTCGTACATGATATCGAATATGCCGGGCGTATAATCCATAGGACCTGCCAGCAAACGGGTGAAAGGCAGCATCACATGATGCTCGGGCGGATTACCTTCACTCCAGGCGTTCCATTCCATACCACGGGCACCCTCACGGGTCATCATGTTGGGATAGGTGCGACGGATGCCCGTATCTTTGATAGGTTCGTGCACGTCGAGCGTAGTATGGTATTTAGCGGCGTTTTCCACTACTTTACGGTAATGGCGCACGTTGTATTGCCCGTGATGGTTGTGCCCGTTGGGGAGTCCGCCGGCATAACCGGTTTTCACGCTATGGACGCCCAGGTCAGCATACCATTTATAGGCTTTATCCAGCTGCTTCTCGTAGTTGAGGATGTTGCCTCCGGTTTCATGGTGTCCGATGATCTCAACGCCTTTTTCACGGGCGTAGCGGGCTATCTCTTTTATATCGAAATCAGCATAGGGCTTAGTGTAGTCAAATGTCTGCGTCCCGCCCCAGTTTTCCCAACCTTCATTCCAGCCTTCGTACATCACTGCTTCTATGTTGTTGGCGGCGGCAAAGTCAATATATCGTTTGGCATTCCCGGTGGTAGCGCCGTGACGGTCGTTGATGACCCAGCTTTCCACGCCCAGATGCATTCCCCACCAGATGCCCACATATTTCATCGGACGTATCCAGTCCGTGGTTTCCAGTGCACACGGTTCGTTCAGGTTGAGGATGAGTCCCGAGTTAATCAGTCCCACTGCTTTCGGGGCAATCTGCAAGGTGCGCCAGGGAGTTTTAAAACGTCCTCCGGCTATGCGGGCTTTTATGCCGTCGGGCCAGGGAGCCAGTTCGGCCTTGAAGTGGCAACCTCCGGTATTCTTCAGTGTCATTTCGGGGAAGTCCGTCAATGCGGCTTCGTGAATGCTGGCGTATATGCCGCCTGTCTTGAAGGTCATGGGAGTATTGGCATTGTCTATCTGACTGACAGGCTGTGTACGATATAGCAATTCGTATGTTTCAGAATTGGCAGGTATGGACCACGAAGTGCCATCCTGTGCTATATTGAACGCAGTCAGTTCGTCTGTCACCAGAATACTGTCAGCTCCGGGAACTTCATATTCATAGCGAAATCCTAATCCATCATCGAAGATGCGAAAGCGCAGGGTTAATTGGGTATTTGTCGTATCGGACAAATGAACAACCATTTCGTTGTAATGGTTGCGGATGGTTTTGTTTTCTCCCCAAGGTTGGGTCCAGGTTTCGTCATGGGTGGTGAAGTCGGTGCCGGTAACCTGGAAATTATCAGAAAGGTTTATTCCAGCTTCTGCCTTAAATCCCAATGAAGAAGGGAGTATAAACGCTGTTTCATTTACTTCAACCCGATAAGTCATCTGATTATCACCTTCCGGAGCAAATACCAGCCGAATGTGCCCATCAGGAGAAGTTACTTCCGCTGGATGAGGAGCGCAACCCAACAGCAGAAAAGAAATAATAACTAAAGTCCCAAAAGTTATTTTCATAGTCAGAAAATTATTTTCATATTCTAAAACATCTATCAAATAAAGTCTATTCATACACAAAGCTATATGTATGAACAGACTTTATCTAACAACTTATAAATTACTCAGTCTGAGTAATCCTGAATGAATTCAGAAAGCCCAACTTGTAAGTTCATATATTTACTCCGGATCCACCGTATCACAGAAATAACCGGAACATAATATTTCCCGTTCTTCGTCAACGAAAGAGAATACTCCCCAAAGATTAGTTCCGTCATTCTTTATAATTTTCAACGTTACCGCTTGGCCTGAATATTTGTCACTAACAATCCATGAACTTACAGAGAATGTAGCACCTTCCTTCACGCCTTCAGTTTTATCGCCCATGAAATCCATATAATGGTAATAAGATCCCCAAAGGTTCCAACCATACCTGATTTTACCGTCATCTATCGTTGTGTTTACATATTCAACGTCGTAATCATCTGTTCTTCTACCTCTATAATAATAACGCCTGCTATTATCAGCTTTAATAGCTTCCAATTCTTCTGTAGTAAAAGGTTCCAAAGAAGCTTTTACAGTTACGACAATATTCGCAGTCAACCCCGTGCAGTCCGTAACAGTAATGTTAGCCGTGAAATCTTCTTTTTTGGAAGTAGCCTTCATACTAATCTCACCGGCTTCATTGACAGATACTGACACTGCGGGATTATCCGACATTACTTCATATCCACCATTGCCCAATACTACATTTGCTTTTAATGTCTTAGAATATCCTAACAGAGTTATTAAATCAAACGTTTCATGGCTTAACTGAAGTTTATCAGTCGTATAAACGCTAACGGGCAACTTACGATAACGACTATACTTATCAGACACCATCAGAAAAGTCTGCCCGTTTGCAAGTCCTTCTACTTTGATTACCCCGTCTACTATTTCAGTTTTTGCAATCCTTGCATCCAGGATAAAAGCATTATACTCTCCTCCCCCCTGCTTTACATCTACAGTCGCTTTATTTTCAGAACCAATCTTCACTTTAATGGACTCTTGTCCAAGAACAAATTCCGGTGCTTCTTCTCCACCAGGATTAGGCATATCATCATCGTCGTCACTGCATCCTGCAAATCCCATCGGCAATAGTGCAGACATCAACAGGACTATTATTTTACTTGTGATTTTCATATTTTATTTTACTTTTTAATCGTTTATAGTCATTTCCTAATTCCAGTCTTTCGGGTACTTAATACCATCAAATACTAACTCATCATCGTAAAAGGCTCTTGCCATTCTTTCCATTGCAGACATTTGAATCCATTCAAAGTTCGAACGATTAGGATCCATTGCAAAAATCATATGTGAAAGATAACCATTTTCACGCATACTCCGCAAATTGGACTCACTCGCCGTACTCCCTAGATTGAACTCCTGAGAATATAGCCCCATATTGGATTTTGGCATTCCAGGATATGAGGAACTTAAATCAAAAGAGCCACCGTAATCATGCAATGCATAGTCGACAAATTCACCAGACTGCATACCATCGATGGCTGGTAAAGATCCCGTAGTAGAATAAGCATAAGCTATCACCCATCTGTCTGGTTGCGCTTTCTTAACCTCATAACAAAGACGTGCAGCAGGTTCTCTACCAGGATATACAAATCCAGGAGTTATATCTTCGTATTCATAATCAGAATATTCATCATCTACAAAAATACCATCCAACTGATAAGCGTCACACAGAGCCTTAACTTCCTGCGCAAATGCCTGAGCAGTTTCTTTAGACATATTCGCTACGCCAGAACGGTCATGATTCCCCAATAAACCTAGAATAATCTTCATACCTCTGTCCTGTAATGGCTTCAGATAATGCTCACGATTGTCAAGCAAAGCTTGTACATTTTCATTATTGAAGATATAAACACGTCCTGTTTCGGCATTATAATTGATATTTGCCGAGAAAATAATCAAGCAATCTACCAAAGGCTTACCATTACTCTTCAATGTGAAACTAAGATTATTCAACGGATTGGTATCATTCACTTCCATACAGCTAAACACTTTTACCCCCGGTTTGCCGTCTACATATTTAGTACAATCAGGAAGTCCTGTCAAGTCTTTCACAAAAATCAAGCGGGTTTGATCTTCTTCTCCGAGCTTAAAATCACCGGAAGTTACTTTCATACGTAGAGGAATAATATAATTTTTGTCAAACTCGAGGCTTCCATCCGAAACAAAGGATACTTTCAACTCAGAAGAGTGAACCGAACCAACAGGCAATTTAATGATACCACCATCTCCTAAAGTTACTTCACTCTCTGGGAAAGCCTCGTATGTGGTACCATACTTGCTGTTATACTCTGTAAGCACAGTTTCATCGTAAACAACACTCACCGTAGCCTCCGATGAAAGTTTACCTGTCGTTTTCAAATGAAAAGATACGTCACCGGAACTGCGAAATTCCACATTAGTAAACATTCTTTTTCCATTGCCGTCACTGATATATCCCATTACAGAGCCATCACCAGTCGTATATCCGCTTTCGTCTACCTGACCAACTACAAGATCATCAGAACAAGCAGTAAATAAACCACCTGACAGCACCAAGGCTGCAACCCAATACTTTATATTCATATAATTGATGTATTTCATAATTTATCTTCTTAAAGTTATTATTTAGGTAAAGAAACTGCCGTCCAAGTAAGTTCCTTTTTGGCTACTACCGTATTTCCATGTCCTGTATGATCCTTTATAACCATTCCTGCACCTTCATCAAATTTCCAGTACGCTTCCAATCCTTCACTATCGGGACTGACCACATAAAAATGATCTTTGGCATTTATCTCATCAGCTGTCAGCACTCTATTCCATACGCGCATTTCACAAACATCTCCCTCTAACCAACGAGCATCATCATACGACTTTCCTATATAAAAGTTGGATGATGCCCAATCAACCGAACCACGGAAGGATGTAACTTGCGTAGCTCCTTTCTTTACTCCATCTATATAAACGTTCACTTCTCCAGTAGAAGAATCGTATGTAGCAGCCAAATGTTGCCATTCATTAGTAGAAAGCTGCCAAGCAGCATCTGTAACATTATTACTACATGACAACTGAAGCTGATTATCTGGAACCCCCGCATCTCCAATACGGAACAGAAAATCTCCTTCAATCCCCATTACCGTACTAATCAATTTACCAAACTTACTAACATTCATCAACACTTCTATAGTTATTTGTTCCATATCTTTCAATGTAGAAGAGGCAGGATCTTGCAAAGAAAGATTATTTTCGGTCAGATTAGCAGTTGCATTGATCAATGCAGCACCCTTGATTACATAATATGTAGTACGTGCGCTGTTCAAAAAATCAATATTTGATTCTGCAACTGAAACAGGTAACAAATATGTCAAATCCCGATTCAGAGTAGTTAAATTCTTAAATACAACCTCTACATCACTTCCCTTCACCGTACCAGCCACAATAGTAGATACATTTTCAGGTATTTCATAACACTCAACCGGAAGGATTAAAGCCTCCTCACCATAATTTATATTATACTCCCCAACTAAAGATTCATCAACTTTATAGACGACATTAATGTCTTTATTCTCCGGTTTTGCAATCTCAGTACGAATAATCATCGTTTCTGTATCATTAGTACCTTTCAACAAAATATTATTCAACTTTGCCGTACTAGTAAAAGCTTTATTGTCAAACTCCTCCATATCTTCACAAGAGGTTGCGCAAACAGCTAAAATGCCTAATGTCATAACCAATGAAGATATCAGTTTACTTCTAAAATATTTCATATTCTTACTCTCCTTTTATTTTATAGCTGGATTCACACTTGAAATCAGCTGTTTCATGTAATAATAATTTCCTTCAACTGTATAGTAATCAGTAGAAGCATTATAAAGTCCGACGGCTGCTACTTTAGTACCATTATGAGTAGCAGGTGCCCAATTCATTAATCCTTGAACAGCTAGTGAACCATTCTTGAAATATCCGACTTCTTTATTGGGATCATTAAGTGAGACAGCCATAACAATCATTCCCAAACGATCATCCGGAATATTTTCTACCATAGCTAATGAAAGAATATATGAAAACTCATTTTCATTTGTAGCTTTTTTTCCTGATAACAGAATGGAAACACAATCATCCAACAGAGAAGAATCTATCAGATTTTGCGGCTTACCTTCATAAGTTATCATCTTTTCAGGATTCCGAGTATGCCAATCGTTAATAATCTGTATAAATGCAGTTTCATTCTCCGTATATTCTTTCAATTCATTGGGACGCATGTGCAATCTGGACTTACCTGCATAACCAATGCAAATTCCATCATAACGATATTTATCTGCCAACGATAAAGAATATTCTAAAGAATCGGTCAGAAAGCCAATAAAATCTTCAGATATCGGCTCTTCTTCCGTTGCAAGTTCTAATTTTTCATTATAAGCCTTCTTTATTGATTCAAAATCAATGGAATATATTACTTTGGTCGCTTTATTTTCACGAACAGACTCCATATCCTCCAACTCCCAGGTTGCCAAATTATCCGGATACATCAGACTCACAATATCAATACTATCTGGTAAATCTGTGATGTGATGCGCACGACTATAAGGCGCTTTTTCTGAGTTATCAAACCAAGTATAAACCAACGTATGCTCTGATTTCTTATACTCACACAAATTCCGCAAATACTCAGCATAAAGCTCCGGATTTTGTTCTGCAATATCTGCCTTCTTGAGTTCAATACTTTCTACATCAGTCCAATCACTGCAAGATGACAATAAAGCCAATGCCAGTATAGAAAGCCCGCCTCTCAATATACTGTTTTTTATATATTTCTTCATATTATAGTTCATTTCTATGTATTATACCAAATTATTTAGACGACTTACAATCCCACCAAATATGGGTTGCCATCGTATCCCCCTTCTTATTACTTGATTCCTTAGTTAATGCAGAAACAGCTGCATTCAGGTTATCACCATTCTCACGATACTCATCAGCAGGATAAGGTAAACGACGTGCTCCCTCAGCATCATTCACTATCCCATCGCTCAAATTATGCATAGCCGGCATCAACTTAGGATAATTTGTACGACGATATTCTGACCATGCTTCCATTGTATTCGGGAATATAGCAATCCACTTCTGAGTAATGATTCTTTCTAAATTAGTTTCAAAGCCATCCCTATCATCCCAAGCAACAGTAATCGTAGAGTTAATAGAACCAGAATAATCATACTTCTGTCCATTTTCTCCTTTCAGCGGATCCTTATAAGCTATAGGTAATCCCGTAGAAGTCAGATAAGTGCTCGCACCTGATACCCCACGTTCCTCAAAAGAAAGAGCCACAGCTTCTTCGTACAAAGCTTTCGCTGTTCCACCCATATTCCACCCGCGGAGAGCACCTTCTGCCCGTAAAAAAGTAACTTCCGAAGCAGGGAAAATAAGCATCTTGTCACTCACGGTAACTTTCATACAAGAATAACCATGGGACCAAGAGTTAAACTGTCCTTGCCTAATACCACGACGCAAACCAACATAATCTTCCGCACCTTTATAAGTGTTCCCTGATTCTGTAGCAAACGTAGATTTGTTATAATAAACTTCACGACGGGGATCATCATACCCATTCATGTAACAAATCAAATCGGCAGAGATACGAGCATCTCCCCAGTTTGGCATAAAGCGCTCCCACGGATTATGATCTACAATTTTGTGATAAGCTCCATCTGCATTCACCGTCATCACACCCATTTCTGAATTTACAGCTTCTTCTGCTTTCTGCTTTGCCAAACTCTCATTGACATATACGATACGCATAGCCATGCGAAGTTTTATTGAATTAGCAAACTTAGCCCACGCTTTCGTATTACCATCATAAATACGGTCTCCACTGGAATTAAAGTTTTGAGCCGAATAAGTAGTAAGCACTTCTATAATATCATCCAAATCAGCAAACATCTTCGTATAAACTTGCTCTTGAGAATCATAAGCTGACTTCAAGGCATTGTTCACACCTACCTGAGAATATGGAATCGGTCCATAAGTATCGGTCACACGTAGCATTGTACAAATACGATAAAGTTCGGCCAATGCCAAATATACCTCATCCTCACATTGCTCTTTCAGTTGAAAATAATTGGGATAAAATTTATCATAAAAGTCAGCAAAAGGTATTCTCAACCAAGCCTCAGACGGATTGTAAGTAGCAAAACGACCCGACCAGCCAGTACCCAAATTAGAGTCGGCCACATAACCGGAAAATCCACCAGGCATCAGACAATCTACATACTGAGAAAAATTTTCTTGTTCGGGCATCATCACATCTTGCATGTTTAGTAACAGTGCACTAAACAAATAGTCGTCCGGTAACATTTCATTCAAATCTGGTTCATGAGGATTCTTATTATAATCTATAAAATCTCCTGTACAAGATACACTACTGAACAATATTGCTCCCGCAGCCATGAATTTTGCTATAGTACTATTTATTTTCATATCACTTCAATGTTTTAGAATTTAAGTTTCAGGTTGAATCCCACGCTACGCAAACTCGGCATCATGAAATAATCCACACCTTGATAATAGTTATTGCTAGTAGAAGCCACAGCTTCCGGATCAAAAGGAGCTTTACTATAAATCATCCATAAGTTGCGTCCTACTAATGAAATAGTAATATCCATTACGTTTTTCAATTTAGCTCTAGGAATAGTATAACTGACAGATGCTTCTTGTAAACGTAGATTTGTAGCACTATAAGTATATAATTGCGGGATACCGCTGTCAGCTCCTACTGTCGTGTACCACTTTTCCGCATCAACTACGTCTCCGCCATTGATTATCACGCCACCATTGTCACGCGCAAAGGCTGAAGCTTCAGATACACCATTAGCATCAAGAGTAGCTTGTGTAGCCGAATAAACGATACCACCCAAACGAGCTGTCAGCAAGAAACCAAAACCAAAATTCTTATATTGAAAATCATTACGCCATGCCATATTAGCTTTCGGAAATACAGAACCAAGTTTAATTCCATCTTTCAGACTTTCAGTCTTAACAGCCCCATTGGCATCCACATAAATATTATTGTTCGCATCACGCTTCAAATCAGACATAGAATAGAGATCCCCCAAAGAGCCACCTTCTTTTAATATAAAGTGAGCATTTGACAATCCTTTCATATCCAATTGCGTCTTAGAAATAACCTCACCAGTCACCGGATGTACATACCCGTCAATCAAGCTAAGAATTTTATTCTTATTGGCACTGAACGTATAGTTCGAGTTCCAGGTAAATTTATTCCAAGTATTCTTATAGCCTAAAGAAAGTTCGACACCACGATTGCGGACATTACCAGTCTGTGCATAGAAAGTACTATAACCTCCAGTAGGTAATTCCTGTGTATCCATGGTCTGATTATAAGTCTTAGTATTGTAGAATGAAATATCCAAGTTAAAGTGTCCTAAGAAACGAGCTGTAAGACCTACTTCCCAAGAATCGGTACGTTCAGGCTTCAAATCGTACAAAGGATAAGCTGATTTTGTACTATATTTGCCCGTAGAACTATCCCATTCAAATGTAGGATAAGCCAGAAAACGTTTGAACGGCAAGCCTACAGATGCCCATGAAGCACGTAATTTAAGGTAAGAAATACTTTCCGGCAAAGTGAATATCTCAGATAAAAGAACAGAAGCACCCACTGAAGGATAAAAGAAAGATTTCTGTACTGACTTAGGACCTGCCAATTGTGAAGGCCAGTCATTACGTCCGGTCAATGTCAGATAGTAAGCATTTTTATACCCCACTTCCGCGGAAGCAAAAATAGACTGTGTTTGTTCACGATAACCTGTTTCTTCACGCTTAGTAGTCTGTTTATCCAACTGAGTTATCGAGAAGTAGTTAGCCAAACCATCAGCAGGGATAGGACCTTTTACTCCCATCGCTTCAGAACGAGTGTCTGAATAAGAAGCACCAATATTAGCGGTCAGCCCCCAATCTTCTCCAAAACGTTTATTAATATTAATCAGGAAATCGGCATAGGCTTGCTTGTCACGCGTATTAACCACACCATAATAACCATTCTCAGAGCCTTCGGCAATAGTCGGTTCTGTTGAAGCATAATATTTCTGAGTATAAGTATTCATAGAATTGTCAATACGTACACGCCCGGCTACGTTCAACCAATCCAAGATATCATAAGATAAAGAAGCACTCAGCATATAACGGTCTTTATCGTTCTCACGCAAATTACGATAGTTAATCCAGTAAGGATTTTGCAAGCGGTATGAACCACCACCTTGCGGCCAATATTGCGTATATAATTTACGAACTGGATCATAACGTTCAAACATTTTATATTCTTCCCAATCATTGCCACGTGGAAACAAATAGGCTGAAGCCACCGGATTTGCATAAATACCCTGGTTAGTCATATTACGGTCTTTCTGCATAATATATTGCGCACCTACATCCAATTTCATCTTATCGTTCAAGAACTGGGTAGTATTACGGAACGTGAAATTGTAACGTTCATATTTATTATTGGGCACAATACCGCGAGAGTTAACCGCAGCAGCCGACAAATAAGTCTGATTGTGTTCCGAACCTGTAGAAAGTGAAACGGTTTCCGTACCGATAATACCTGTCTGGAAATAATCATCCTTCGGATTATAACCATAACGGTTACTTGAGTTCAAACGAGAGCCCCAGCTTCCATCAGTACCTGACGTGCCATACCAATCCTGGAACTTAGGCATCACAAAGGGATTCAGCATTTCAGTGTTACTGGACACAGACAAAGAAACACGTCCCGCGGCACCCTTCTTAGTAGTGATAACAATAGCACCATTGGATGCATTACTACCATACAAAGCCGCAGCCGCAGCACCGGACAATACAGACATTGATTCGATGTCATCCGGGTTGATATCGGCGATAGCCTCTGTTGTACCTTGTGAATCGAACTCACTTTCACCACCGGCAGAGCTCAAATTGTACATAGGAATACCATCAATAACATAAAGTGCATTAGAAGACTGTTCAATACCTCTGGATCCACGCATCACCACTTTACTGGCACCACCAACACCGGAAGAAGAAGCATTAATATTCAAACCGGCAACCTTACCGTTCAGCGAATTAATAAAGTTGGCGTCTTTCACAGCCAAAGCGGACTCTGCGTCTACCTGAGTTACATTGTAGCTCAATGCCTTTTCCGCACGTTTGATACCGAGAGCTGTTACCACCACCTCTTCTATCAGCTGTGAATCAGTTTCCATCATCAGATTGATAGCGGCCTGTCCTTTCACTGCAATTTCCTGTGGCTTATAGCCGATGTAGGAGAACTGAATAACAGGATTAGCCGCAGTAGTAGTCAGTGTAAAGTTACCATCGATATCAGTGATACAGCCATCAGTAGTGCCTTTCACCAACACATTCACACCAATCAGAGGGCCCATATCATCGGATACTACTCCGGTAATGGTCCGTTCTTTACCTTGCTGATTACCTTCTTGCGGTGCAGCAGACTTCTCTGAAAGATAAACAATATTATCTTCTACTTTAAAAGAAATGTTTTTTCCTTTCAAGATAGCATTCAAGGCATCTTCTATAGATGCGTTCTTCACTTTGACATTCTCTACTGCCATAGTAGCGAGCTTGTCGTCATAGAAAAATTGATACTTAGATTGAGATTTGATCTGTTCGATAACTGTACCTAACGTCGTACGAGAGACATTCAAATTCAGTTGGGCAAAGGTCCACTGAACGGATACAGTCATGAAGAACAAGACTAATAAAGCTCGTAGAAATTTCGAACTTTGAAAAGCATGATTGTTGTTCATAAACAAAGTTTAAAGGTTACACATTGGTTAATTTTAATCGACCGGGAGATTCTATTTTCTGGTCGTTGTATATAAAACAACGACCACAGAAAATACACTTACTACAAAATGATATTTTTTTTCATTAAATGAAAAAGGGAATAGTTTTATTTCCTATTCCCTTCTTCATTACATTATTAACTTCAGTTTTTTATTTCTTTTTTATTTCATTGGAGAAAGAATACGGGTAATCTTCCGCCTGTGTTCCTCGTTGTAAATTAGGTTTGCTACCCATATCAAATTTCAAGACACCGCCCTTTAGCAGATCTCCATGCTTCAGATAATTCTTCGTATACGTGTTTCCATCCAAGCGAAGCGATTCGATGTACATATTTTCAGAACTATTATTAGCAGCATCGATCACCAATGAATTACCATTTTCAAAATGAAGCGTTGCTTTTTTAAACAAGGGAGCACCCAAGACATACTCATCGGTTCCCGGACAAACGGGATAGAAACCTAATGCTGAGAATACATACCAGGCAGAAGTCTGCCCGTTATCTTCATCTCCACAATAGCCGTCGGGACCGGGCGTGTACATGCGATTCATCACCTGACGCAACCAATACTGAGCTTTCCAGGGCTGACCGGCATAATTATACATGTAAATCATGTGCTGTATCGGTTGGTTGCCATGAGCATAATTACCCATATTCATCACTGTCATCTCACGTATTTCATGGATTACCTGGCCATAGTAGCTGTCATCGAATAAAGGAGGAACGATAAATACCGAATCCAACATTTCAACAAAGACTTTTTCACCACCCATCAGATCAATCAAACCTTGAGGATCGTGGAATACAGACCAGGAATAATGCCAGCTGTTTCCTTCCGTAAAGGCATCTCCCCACTTCAAGGGTGAGAAAGGAGCCTGGAACTGTCCATCCTTATTGCGTCCACGCATCAACAGGCTTTCCTTATCGAACACATTTTTATAATTCATAGCACGGTCAGCAAAAAGCTTCAGTTCCTTCTTCGGACGGTTCAGGGCTTTTGCCATCCGGTAGATGCACCAGTCGTCATAGGCATATTCCAAAGTGCGGGCAGTGTTCTCATTGATTTTCACATCGTAAGGAACATATCCCAATTCATTATAGTATTCATAACCGAGGCGACCGGTAGAAGAAACTTCCGGATGCACATTCTTTGTTCCGTGGATAAGACCTTCGTACAAGGTAGTTACATCATCCACTTTAACACCTTTCAGATAAGCGTCGGCAAGTACAGAAGCGGAGTTATTACCGATCATACACCCGCGATGTCCCGGACTTGCCCATTCGGGGAAGAAGCCACTTTCCTTATACGTATTGATAAGACCTTCCTGTATCTGTTTGTTTACTGAAGGGTACATCAGGTTGAGGAAAGGGAACAGACAACGGAAAGTATCCCAAAAGCCTGTATCAGTATACATATATCCGGGCAAAACTTCTCCGTTATAAGGACTGTAGTGAACTGGATTTCCAGCCTCGTCAAACTCAAAGAAAGCACGCGGGAAGAGTACTGAACGGTACAAGCAGGAATAGAAAGTGCGATACTGATCAAGGTTACCTCCATCCACTTCTATTTTTCCCAATACCTGATTCCAGGCATCTTGTCCTTTCTGAACCAAAGTTTCAAAACTGTCACTCCCCAGCTCTTTCAGATTTCTGTCTGCTTGCTCAAAACTGATAAAGGAAGAAGCCACACGGGCATGTACTATTTCTCCCTTACGGGTTTTGAAACCGATGATGGCTCCCGCATGTCCTGCTGTTTGTTCACTCTGGTTTTCAACCAAAGCACCGTCAGCAACAGAAGCCTGATAACTGAAAGGCTTATCAAATTCTACAACGAAATAGTTCTTGAAGTTATCAGGAACTCCACCGCTGTTACGGGTGGTGTATCCGATTATCTTATTCTGCTCAGGAATGATCTTAATATAAGAGCCTTTATCAAAAGCATCTACTACAACATATGAATTCTCGTTCTCAGGGAAAGTAAAACGGAACAAAACGGCACGTTCAGTGGGGGTAAACTCTGTCACAACATCATGTTCGGCAAGATACACCTTATAATAATAAGGTAACGCGACCTCTCCTTTGTGTGAGAACCAACTGGCACGTTTGTCTTCATCAAACTCTGGTTTGCCTGTTACAGGCATGATGGAGAACTGACCGTAATCATTAATCCACGGACTGGGCTGGTGGGTCTGCTTGAAACCACGAATCTTATTAGCAGTATATACATATTGCCAGCCATCTCCCATCTTTCCGGTCTGCGGAGTCCAGAAATTCATACCCCAAGGGCGTGCGATAGCCGGATATGTATTTCCCGTAGAAAGTTCAAAAGAAGACAATGTCCCCATCAGCGGGTTGACGTATTGCGTAAAATCTTTGGCTTGAGCCCAGAGAGCACAGCCTAAACAGCAAATCGATAAAAGCAGTTTCCTCATATTATTATGTTTTAAGATTATATACTTCCGATTTTTACCTATTTCTTTGAAGACAGAAATACACTATTTCCCACAATTTTATATTCAATGGGAAGCGCATTCGTACTCTTAATCAGATTCAGAGTCTCCTCTACACTATCTTTCTTCTTTAATGTACCGGAATATGTCTTTGTAGCATCCATATCAGGCGCCAGAATAATCTTCACCCCATAAGAATTCTCCAAAGTACGGGCAATCGTAAATATGTCAGCCTTTTCAAAGACAAACTGATTATTATGCCAGTTTTCAATGCCTGTATCCACCTGTTTCACTACCAGACGGCGAGTTACAGCATTCAATTCCGCTTTTTGTCCCGGAGCCAATACGATCATGCCTTCTTCGTGATTACCTTTCACTTCAATCTCTCCCTTTATCAGTGTAGCTACCGCAGAACGGTTAGTCTTGTCACTCTTTAAGTTGAAGACTGTTCCCAAAACTCTTACCTGCATGGCTTCACTGCGCACTATAAAAGGTTTCGCCGTATTTCTCTTTACTTCAAAATAGGCTTCCCCTTCTATATATACATTCCTTCCCTTTTCTGAGAATTCACGTGGATACTTTAAAGTAGTATGTTTGTTCAGCCAAACCTTAGTGCCATCAGGCAACATTAATTCTTTCACTTCATCACGGGCAGTGACGGCAACCAATTTGCTCTCTTCACTTTGTGACTGATAAATATGATAACTCAAACCGGATATAAAAAAGATACCTATGAACATAGCGGCATACCGCATCCAGGCATTCAATCTTCTCACCTTATTTCGTTTAGCTTCTTCTTGTGCCAGCCGTTTGAACAGCTGCTTTTCAGCTTTTTCTATCTTCTTTTCATCCGCAAATTCTTCACTCTTTCCCAGATGATATATCTGCTCTATCCTGAACAATTCACGAGCGTTACCGTCCGATTCGTCCAGCCATGCATTTACCTTACAGAGCTCTTCTTCAGAGCATTCCCCCATAAGGAATTTGGCCATCAATTCTTCATCCAACTTATTCATTCCTTCCTTCATCATACTATTAAAACAACCGTTTCGCTAAAAACACTTATACCTTACCTAATAAAAACAGGACTAACATAAAGTTCAGGTAACCCAACCTCTCACGCAGAAACTTCAAGGCTTTATACATATGAGCCTCCACGGTCCGCAATGATATCCCCATAGTATCTGCTATTTCCTTATTCTTCATATCATGCAGATAGCTGAGTCTAAAGACCGTCTTACACTTATCCGGCAATTCATTTATAGCCTCGGAGAGTTCCTTTCTGAGTTCACGGTCTTCTATCCTCTTCACGACATCATTACTGTCCGGCTGATAAAACTCTATTCTTTTCTGGTTGATCTCCGTCACTACAGCTTCATAAGTATTCTTGATATCCCGGTGCTTCAGTACATTCAAAGCACGGGTATACACCGCCCGATACAGAAATGCCTGTATCTGCTCTCCTACCGTTATCGTATCTTTCCGCCGCCACAATTCTACAAATACATCTTGTACTACGTCCTCCGCTTCTTCATCACCCACGATGCGCGTGGCATAGAAAAGCAGATTGGCGTAGTACTTACGGAAAAGGAGTTTATAAGTCAGGTCAAAGTTATCACTCATAATCCCACAATTATATTATCTGGCACCATCCATCACTCTATCACCCTATCACTCTATCTCATACCACACTTTACCCGGTTTATTCCCCATCTCAAATTCAAAGATAGAACCATTCATTATTTGCTCATGCGTGATATAACTTTTATCATAAGGTTTTCCGTCGAGCTTTACCGACTGGATATAAATATTCTCTTTGCTGACAGCCGGTGCCAATATCGTAAATGTTTTACCGTTAGCCAGATGCATCTTCATCTCAGGATACATGGGAGTACCTATCTCATATTTGCCGCTAATCGGGTCTACCGGATAGAATCCCATTGCACTGAACACATACCAGGCAGACATCTGACCACAATCTTCATTCCCACACAAACCGGCAGGTGTATTCTTATATAATTCATGCATCACCTCAGCTGCATACTTCTGAGTCTTCCAAGGTTGCCCTATGGCATTAAACAAATAAATGACATGGTGGCTCGGTTCATTACCATGTGCATACTGCCCAATCATTCCAGTACTGAAAATAGGCAGATCTTCATCCGCAGAAGGATTGTAAGTGAACATACTATCCAGTTTCTGGGTAAAACGTTCCTTACCTCCAACCAGACTGATCAGCCCATCAACGTCTTGTTGTACAGACCAGAAATATTGCCAGCCGTTACTTTCGCAAATATGCGGAGTATAATCATCCGGACTGAAGTTCTCAATGAAGGTTCCTTTGTTATTCCGCGGTTGCATGAAGGTTGTCTGAGAATTATACACATTCTTATAATTCAGAGAACGCTTATAAAATTCATCTGCTATTTGCTTTTCGCCCAGTTTCTCCGCCATACGGGCAATGCAATAATCATCGTAAGCGTATTCCAGGGTTTTAGAAAGTGACCAGTTCTCTGAATTATAGTGATCCGTTACATCATAAGGCACATAACCATATTTTTTATATAATCCTATTCCACGATATTCATCAATATTGGCTGTAGCTACACATGCGGCTAAAGCTTTCTTCGGATCAAAATCCCCAATCCCTTTCAAGTAAGCATCCACTATGACGGGAACTGCATGATAACCTATCATCATATCCGTTTCACTTCCATAGAAATTCCATACCGGAAGACGTCCGTTCTGTTCGGAAAAGGCTAGAAAGGATTTTACCATATCATTTACACGCTGTGGTTCGATATAGGTATAAAGGGGATGAGCGGCACGGTAGGTATCCCATAATGAGAAAGTACTGTAATTGGTCCATCCGTCTGCCTGATGCACTTGCTTATCAGGACCATAATAGGCACCATCCACATCGCTATAAATAGTCGGAGCCAGCATGGA
Source organism: Bacteroides cellulosilyticus (assembly GCF_020091405.1). Taxonomy (NCBI): domain Bacteria; kingdom Pseudomonadati; phylum Bacteroidota; class Bacteroidia; order Bacteroidales; family Bacteroidaceae; genus Bacteroides; species Bacteroides cellulosilyticus. The sequence goes on along the minus strand of NZ_CP081903.1, from coordinate 3,372,940 downwards.
ATGATAAAGGGCTGTATAGAACTTGACTTTCTCGTCAATGTCATTGCTCTTGATTTCTACTTTGGAAAGTTGCTCGTTCCAGTTCTTACGGGTAGCAGCCAGATACTTGTCAAAATCGTCTGCCGGAGCTTCAGCAGCAAGATTGCGTGCTGCGCCTTCCATACTTACCCCCGAAATAGCTGTAGTGACAAGAATCTGTTCCCCCGCACTTGTGTGGAAATCAAAACGGGCAATAGCAGAGCTACCTATACGCTTACCGTCTTTGATGACAGCAGCAGTATCTAACTGCACGGATGCAAACGGTTTAGAAAAACGGGTACGGAAATAAATGTGCTGGTCGCGTGCCCAACCGTCAGAAAAACGGTATCCTTGAATAGTTACCGAATCGACTACCTCAATGCGGGTATCATTCGTAAAGTCCCAGTTCATAGCTTTCCGCAAATTGAGGAATATGGCTGCGTCCGCTTCAGGAAAAGTATAACGCTGAATGCCACAACGCTCGGTTGCTGTCAGTTCCACGTTGATATCATAATCTTTCAGCCGCACCTGATAATATCCGGCACTGGCTGTTTCTTCATCATGGGAAAATAAAGAGTGAATGCCCAACGGCGCATCTGCTTCTTTATAAGGCAGAGTCACGGGCATAAAAGATATATCATATAAATCACCGGCTCCCGTACCCGAAAGATGAGTGTGGCTGAAACCTGCAATCGTGCTGTCCGGATAGAAATAACCGGAGATGCGATCCCAGCCGGGAAGACCATTATCGGGGCTTAACTGCACCATACCGAACGGTGCCTGCGCTCCGGGATAAGTATTTCCTGTAAAATCGGTACCAATAAAAGGATTGACGTACTCTGTTGCATAACACTCTGTTTCCGCATCCGGTTGTTGGGATACACACGCTGAAAAAGAGAAAAGAAGCAAAATCCAAAAAGATAATTCTGATAGTTTCATAATATTACATAGTTAACGTATGTATGGAACAACTCAGCGCAAAGAAACACTTAGCAGTTTTTAAAATAAATTCATAGTGCGAACAAATATAGTCAGAAAATTCCAATTAATTTATAACTTTGCCGCAAAAAGCGACATGGGCTATACGACTTATCTCTTTGACTTTGATTACACGCTCGCAGACTCTTCTCGCGGCATTGTTACTTGCTTTCGCAATGTGCTCAATAAACATGGTTATACAAATGTGACCGATGAAGACATTAAACGCACCATCGGGAAAACATTGGAAGAATCTTTTTCTATCCTGACGGGAGTGACGGATGAAGAGCAGCTGGCCGGTTTTAAAAGTGAATACAGGAAAGAAGCGGACACCCACATGACAATAAACACCGTGCTTTTTCTGGAAACCAAGTCTGTACTGCTGGCCTTGAAAGATGCGGGTGCATTCATAGGTATCATCTCCACCAAATACCGTTACCGAATTAAGGAAATGCTCGACCAACATTTCCCCGGCAGTTTCTTCAATATCATTGTCGGCGGAGAAGATGTACAAACGGCCAAACCTTCGCCCGAAGGTTTGCTACTTGCCATAAAACAATTACACGTCACCAAAGCTGAAACCCTCTATATTGGTGACAGTACAGTAGATGCTGCCACAGCCAAAGCTGCAGGTGTAGACTTTGCAGGTGTAACCCATGGAGTAACTACCACCGAAGAATTAGCCAAATACCCACACTGGAAGATCATGAGTTCACTGGAAGAACTACTGGAAAATGACGAGCAACCGACCCATGATAAACAATCTGCTGACAACGAGGATTCGACTGCCAATAAAGTGATACCTCAACCTCCTGTTGTCAGTACGCCTGCAGTTCCGGCTGTTTCCGCTTCTCCCATTTCTCCTGCTCCCCGCAGAAGAAAGATGATCAATATTTGGCAAATACTGATTTTGGCAATATTGCTATGGCTGTCTTTTGAAGAAGGCGGAGACAGTGATGTTTTCATGTATTGTTTCATACTGGTGCTCTGGTACATTCTCAGCAAACGCAGGGTGCTCCCTAACCGGGTTTTGGAATTTATCTCACCTTGGTGGTCTCCTTGCAAAGCACGACTTCGCGCTCTCCACATCAAGATGGTGCGCGGAAAGGAAATCCCTCCCATCAGCGAGGAAGGTAATATCTGCCTGAATTGTGATACCGTCTATACGGGCAGCTATTGCAACCGTTGCGGTCAAAGCCGGAACACTCCCCGCTACCGCTTCAGTAATGCATTCAGAAATATATTGGGAGGATTCACCAATATTGATAATGGCTTTGGTCGAACACTTCTGGATTTACTCTACCGCCCGGGATACATGATCAGAGACTTCATTGCCGGCAAACGAATCTTATACTTCCGCCCCTTCCAGACACTATTTGTACTTGCCGCCCTTTACATCATGGCCGTGCAACTGGTAGATCCTGAAGCCTTGAAAGAGAAAAAGGGAAAGTCTCCGGAAGCTCAAAGGCAAGAAATAGTCGCTGCACGTGAACAATTACAAAAACGTATAGAAACAGCAACAGACCCGACTACCCAAAATATCCTGAATAAAACGATAGAAGGTCTGGATAAGAAACTGGAAAATCTGGAAACAGAAGATTCTACGGACATCCGGAAGAATAATCTGATAGCTGCACGTGAGCTATTGAAGAAACAGATGAAAAATACCAAGAAACCAGACCAAAAGGAGGTTTTGGCCCAAACAATAAAAGAACTGAATCAGGATCTGGAAAAACTGGAAACCCAAAACACCTTTAAAAAGGATAACATCACCCTCCAAATAAATGGTGATGAAGATGACGAACTCATAGATGAACTTCTGGAAGGTGGGTCATCAGTATTTAATAAGCTTGAAAAAGCCATTCACAATACACCTTTTCTGGAAAAAGTATGGAACTTACTGAAAAGTTGGGGCCATGGTAACAAGGCATTCCGCATTATCGCCACATTACCCCTCTTTGCTCTGGCAACGCTCATGGCTTTCCGTCGGAAAAAGAACAAACTGCGTTACAATCTGACAGAACATGTCTTTATACAGGCTTATATTGCTTGTCAGATACTCTTGCTCAGTATCATAGTGCTTCCTTTCAACGGCAGTGCACAGGTAGGCGATTTATACGAATTGCCCATACTATTCATCTTTGCCCTCTTCTGCCTGGATTATAAGCAACTGTATGGATATACCTGGTGGAGAAGTTTCTGGACTACAATACTGATGTTCTTCTATAGTTTGATACTGCTTATTATCTTTGCCATTATTGTAATGGCACTGATAGTTGCGGCGGTTTATATACTAAAGCCGCTTTTGTAGTTTTTCAGGCAAATCCGGTCCGCATCAAAATAGGACCCGAACCGTACCTGCTCCGTAGCAAATTCGTTTAAAGGTACCTCTAACCGAATTTGCTACGGAGCAGGTACGGAGCAGATACGGAGCAAACAGGTCTCAAGTATGTTTTATATACACTCCGCTTTCTACAAAAGAGCATTTTATTACTGATTATCAAAAGGTTACAAACCATCCATTTTCTGTTTACAAGAAGTTAAGAGTTTGTCAACAGGAAGTTAACTTCTTGTCAACAAACTCTTAACTTCTTGTAAGCGGGAAACTACTACCGTTCCGCTTTCCTTACACAACATGGAGCTAAACCATTTTTTCCGCAAAAAGAAGATGAAACACTTGCCCGTTCCGAAGAAAAGAAGTACTTTTGTGCCCGATTATTCCGCACCGGGTTCGACAAAGTGCTTTCTAAGTGATTAGAGACCACCCGACGGAGCTAACTTATACATTATATATAAGAAATGTACGCAATTGTAGAAATCAACGGTCAGCAATTTAAAGCAGAAGCTGGCAAAAAGCTGTTTGTACACCACATCCAGAATGCTGAAAACGGTACGACAGTAGAATTTGACAAGGTTCTTTTGGTAGACAAAGACGGTGCAATCACTGTAGGTGTTCCTACTGTAGAAGGTGCAAAAGTGGTTTGCCAGATTGTATCCAGCCTGGTAAAAGGTGACAAAGTTCTCATTTTCCACAAGAAAAGAAGAAAAGGTCATCGCAAGTTGAACGGTCACCGTCAACAATTCACAGAGTTAACAATTACAGAAGTAGTAGCTTAATCAATTTAAAACAGTAAGAAGAAATGGCACATAAAAAAGGTGTCGGTAGTTCTAAGAACGGCCGCGAATCACAGAGCAAGAGATTAGGCGTTAAGATATTTGGTGGCGAAGTTTGCAAAGCAGGCAACATCATCATTCGTCAAAGAGGTACTGAATTCCACCCGGGTAACAACATCGGTATGGGTAGAGACCACACTCTTTTCGCTTTAGTAGACGGAACTGTACAGTTCAAAGTAACCAAGGAAGACAGACGTTATGTATCTGTAATCCCTGCCGAAAGCACAGAAGCGTAAGTTTCAGAATAAGAAATAAAGATGAGGGATGCAATCTGATGGATTGTATCCCTTTCTTTTTATAGTTTCTTTTTTGCATTACTTCTGATTTACACTATCTTTGTGCTCTCAAATCAAGATTTTAATCAAAACAAAGTATCAAGATATGCTTACCATCAAACAAATTACAGAAAACACCGACGCGGTGATCCGCGGACTGGAAAAGAAGCATTTCAAAAATGCGAAAGAAACAATAGACCAGGTAATTGCCTTTAACGACAAAAGACGTAGCACACAGTCTATATTAGATAATAACCTCTCTGAAGTAAACTCGATTTCCAAATCCATCGGACAATTGATGAAAGAAGGAAAGAAAGAGGAAGCAGAAACTGCCAAAAGCCGTGTAGCCGAACTTAAAGAAGCCAACAAGACGTTGCAGGCCGAAATGGACCAGGCTGCCGAAGATATGCAGAACCTGCTCTATACCATTCCGAATGTACCTTATGATGAAGTACCCGAAGGTGTAGGTGCTGAAGATAATGTAGTAGAGAAAATGGGCGGTATGGAAACCGAACTCCCCAAAGACGCACTGCCTCACTGGGAACTGACAAAGAAATATGATTTGATAGATTTCGACCTGGGCGTGAAGATAACAGGAGCCGGCTTCCCGGTTTATAAAGGAAAAGGTGCGCAGTTGCAACGCGCGTTGATCAACTTCTTCCTGGACGAAGCCCGCAAGTCCGGTTATATGGAAATCATGCCTCCGACTGTTGTAAATGCCGCTTCCGGTTACGGAACAGGCCAGTTGCCTGACAAAGAAGGTCAGATGTATCATTGCGAAGTAGATGATTTATATCTGATTCCGACGGCAGAAGTACCTGTGACGAACATCTATCGGGATGTGATTCTGGAAGAGAAACAACTTCCGATCAAGAACTGCGCCTATACACAATGTTTCCGCCGTGAAGCAGGCTCTTATGGCAAGGATGTGCGCGGCTTGAACCGTTTGCATGAGTTCTCTAAAGTGGAACTGGTTCGCATTGACAAGCCGGAACATTCTAAAGAGTCTCACAAAGAGATGTTGGATCATGTAGAAGGTCTGCTGCAGAAGCTGGAATTACCCTATCGTATACTCCGCCTTTGTGGGGGGGATATGAGTTTTACGGCTGCGCTTTGCTTCGACTTTGAGGTTTATTCCGAAGCACAGAAACGCTGGTTGGAAGTAAGTTCGGTATCCAATTTCGATACCTACCAGGCTAATCGCCTGAAATGCCGCTACCGCAGTGGAGAAAAGAAGACAGAGCTTTGCCATACTCTGAACGGTTCCGCACTGGCACTGCCGCGCATCGTTGCCGCTTTGCTGGAAAACAACCAGACGCCGGAAGGTATTCGGATCCCGAAAGCATTGGTGCCGTATACGGGATTTGAAATGATTGACTGAGAAAAACAGCTGATATATATATACTAATGCGGGCGAATAATTATTCGCCCGCATTAGTATATATATCCGAACTTCTTCCTTTCTATTAAGATTATACAATATGCATTATACAATTTGTATAATACAAAACAAATAATTACCTTTGTGTATCCAATGAATATACATCATGACCCAGAAAGAGAAGAACCCTTTTATCCTCACCGGAGCTATTCCCGCCGAATACTTCTGTGACCGCCAGGAAGAATCGAAACGCCTCATCCGCACCGTAACCCAAGGAGGCAACCTCTGCCTCATATCTCCACGCCGCATGGGTAAGTCTAAATTAGTCCGTTTCTGCTATGACAAACCGGAGATAAGCGAAGCATACTACACCTTCTATATCGACATACTCCATACCTCCAGCCTACGTGAATTTACCTATGCTTTCGGACAAAGTGTATTCGAGACTTTACGCAGCCAAAGCCGGAAGATGCTGACCATGCTGACACAGGGATTAAAATCCTTACAAGCAAAGTTTGGCTTCGACCCCATAAACTACACCCCTACTTTCAGCCTTGAATTAGGAGACATCACCACACCCGAATTCACCTTGAAAGAGATATTTCAATGTCTGGAACAAGCAGACAAACCCTGTATCGTAACATTCGACGAATTCCAGCAGATAACTAAATATCCCGAAAAGAATGTGGAAGCCTTGCTCCGTTCCCACATCCAGCACCTCGGAAATGTCCATTTTATCTTTGCCGGAAGCGAACGTCATCTGGTGTCGGAAATATTCCAGTCATCGGCACGCCCTTTCTATAATAGTACCGACATGATGGAGCTTCATCCCATAATCACCCAAGAATACATACCTTTCGTAACGAAATGGTTCAATACTTATCAAAAGACAATTTGTGAAGACTTAATACTACGCACCTACCGGCTCTTCGAAGGAAACACTTACTATATGCAAAAAGCCTTCCACGAAGCCTTCGTCAACACACCAAAGGAAGGCGAATGCACAGAATCTCTGATGTACAACACCATCCACAGTATGCTTGAAGATGCTGCTGACGGTTACCGACAACTATTGTCGCGCATTCCCGAAAGACAAAAGGAAGTACTCTATGCAATAGCCGCCGAAGGACAGGCAAGCAAGATTATGAGTGCCGCTTTCATCAAAGGTCACTCACTAACCTCTGCCAGTGCCGTGCAAGCAGCAACGCGAAAACTACTGGAAGCCGACTTGCTGACAGTAGAAAACGAAGTTTATTATGTGCCCGACATCTTATTACGCATTTATTTAAGGGCGTTACAGGGAATTGAAACGCAGCTATAAGCGTACAATTCAGCATCTATTAGCAAGTTAGTTTCCCATACAAAAACATATAAAGACGGAAACTCAAACCAGCAGAATAACCATATATTGCAATAACTTCGATTCTCCACATCAGTACATCGCTTTTTCAAAGGAACTTCTTTTGATATTTCCAAATAACCCGTATCTTTGCAAACCGTAACAATCTGAAAGTAATTACGTAATTATACCAACAAAATTATAAGATAATGAACAAAATCATTAGCAAAGAACATTTTTCAGAAAAGGTTTTTAAACTGGAGATTGAAGCACCTTTGATTGCCCGTTCACGCAAGGCAGGACACTTCGTCATTGTACGTGTAGGCGAAAAAGGCGAACGTATGCCGCTGACAATTGCTGCGGCAGACACTACGCGCGGCACTATCACTTTGGTAGTGCAGGAAGTAGGCCTCTCCTCCACCCGCCTTTGCGAACTGAATGAAGGCGACTACATCACCGATGTAGTGGGCCCGTTGGGACAGGCTACTCACATTGAAAACTTCGGAACGGTGGTCTGTGCAGGTGGCGGCGTAGGCGTAGCCCCCATGCTTCCTATCGTACAAGCATTGAAAGCTGCCGGTAACCGCGTTATTGCCGTGCTTGCCGGACGTAGCAAAGAACTGATTATCCTTGAAAAAGAAATGCGTGAAAGTGCAGACGAGGTTATCATTATGACCGACGATGGCTCTTATGGACGCAAAGGATTGGTCACAGAAGGAGTAGAAGAAGTTATCAAACGGGAGAAAGTGAACAAATGCTTCGCCATCGGTCCCGCCATCATGATGAAATTTGTTTGTTTGCTGACTAAAAAATATGAAATTCCGACAGACGTTTCACTGAACACCATTATGGTGGACGGTACCGGTATGTGCGGTGCCTGCCGCATCACTATCGGTGGAAAAACCAAGTTCGTCTGTGTAGACGGACCGGAATTTGACGGCCACCAGGTAGACTTTGACGAAATGCTGAAACGCATGGGTGCTTTCAAAAGCATCGAACGTGAAGAAATGCACAAGCTTGAAGAAGACGAAGCATGCAAAGCCATGCCGGAAGCCACACAGGAAGTGGATGAGAAAAGCCGCAATGCCGCATGGCGTCTGGAACTTCGCAAAGCCATGAAACCGAAAGAACGCACTGCCATTCCGCGCGTTGAAATGAACGAGCTCGACGCAGAGTACCGCTCACACAGCCGCAAGGAAGAAGTGAACCAGGGACTGACCGAAGAACAGGCATTGACAGAGGCCAAGCGCTGCCTGGACTGTGCCAATCCGGGCTGTATGGAAGGCTGCCCCGTGGGTATCGACATTCCCCGCTTCATCAAGAACATAGAACGCGGAGAAATTCTTGAAGCTGCCAAGACACTGAAAGAAACCAGTGCCCTGCCTGCTGTTTGCGGCCGCGTTTGTCCGCAAGAGAAACAGTGCGAAGCTAAATGTATCCACTTGAAGATGAAGGAGCAACCGGTAGCTATCGGCTATCTGGAGCGCTTTGCCGCCGACTATGAGCGCGAAAGCGGACAAATCTCCGTTCCGGAAATCAAGGAAAAGAACGGTATCAAGATTGCCGTCATCGGTTCCGGACCTGCAGGACTTTCCTTTGCAGGAGATATGGCGAAATACGGTTATGATGTTACTGTCTTCGAGGCTCTGCATGAAATCGGAGGTGTATTGAAGTACGGTATCCCCGAATTCCGTCTGCCCAATAAGGTGGTAGATGTAGAGATTGACAATCTTGCCAAGATGGGGGTTAACTTCATTAAGGACTGTATCATCGGTAAGACCATCAGCGTGGAACAGTTGGAAGAAGAAGGTTTCAAAGGAGTATTCGTGGCATCCGGTGCCGGATTGCCTAACTTTATGAATATTCCGGGCGAAAACTCCATCAACATCCTGTCATCCAATGAATACCTGACGCGCGTGAACCTGATGGATGCTGCCAGCGAAGATTCCGATACCCCGGTACCTTTCGGAAAGAACGTAGCCGTTATCGGCGGCGGAAATACAGCGATGGATTCAGTGCGTACTGCACGCCGCTTGGGTGCTGAACGTGCTATGATTATTTATCGTCGCTCCGAAGAGGAAATGCCTGCGCGTATCGAAGAGGTGAAGCATGCCAAAGAAGAAGGTGTTGAATTCCTCACACTGCATAATCCGATAGAATACATTGCCGACGAACAAGGAAAGGTGGAACAAGTCATTCTGCAAAAGATGGAACTTGGTGAACCGGATGCTTCCGGACGCCGTAGCCCTGTTCCCATTCCGGGAGCAACAGAAACGATTGATATCGATCTGGCTATCGTCAGCGTAGGTGTATCTCCTAACCCGATTGTACCTTCATCTATCCCAGGTCTGGAAGTAGGACGCAAAGGTACAATTGCCGTGAACGAGAATATGCAATCGTCCATCCCGACCATTTATGCCGGTGGCGATATTGTCCGTGGCGGTGCTACCGTTATTCTTGCTATGGGCGACGGACGAAAGGCCGCTGCCGCTATGAATGAACAGCTGAAAGGATAAAAACAGAAAACAATCTGTATGAATAAGCTTCTAAGAAAACAGGCAGTTCGGGCTATGAACTGTCTGTTTCTTATTCTTTCTTGCGGGAATTGCCTGGCACAAGAAACATTTCCCGAAATCAAAGTGTCCTACACCAACGAATTGCAAGAAGGAATACTGAAAAAAAAAGATTGGATACTCAGTCCGGGAATGGTACCTTTCGGTAACGGCAACTACACAGATTCACTCGTCAACCATCTTGATACTATCCAGCAGGCCAGTTGGCTGACACCCCAAGATGATTATCCTATTTTTCTGGCAATATGGGGTAATGACACATTGAGTTATGCCATGCTTCCCGATACACGATTCTATCACAGATATGACGACAAACAGAAAAGGAAAGTCCGTGTTCTGGAAGTGGAAAGTGCAATTCCACCCTACACGCGCTTTATTGCCGATGTCGATGGGCTGACCGAAAGGGAAATCTCCGCACTAACCGACTCTATGAGACGGATGAAGAGTCCGCGAGACACCTTGATGAACTGTACGCAAACGTGCATTTTTTACGCATTGGATGCATTGTTCCGCACCCACGGCATTTGTCCGGACCCTGTCATTACCCGCAATACGAATTTCAGCAAGACAGAAGAGCTGAATGCCTTCTTCGAACACTTTCTCGAACATGTAGCCGATTATCCCTGCCATTATAAGAAAGTGAAAGACGTTGCTTTTCCCGACAACAGCATCATCGCTTTCGTCAATGGATACAATCTGATCACTCACGCTGTCTTTTATCACAATGGATTGTTTTACTCTAAAAACGGGATCATCTCTCCCTTTGTCTACTCAACGCTATATCCCATCCTGAAGGGATACGGAAGTAAAGACACTCCGGTCAAAGGGTTAAGCGAGACTGGAAAACTCATGCTGGGACAAACTCTGAAGGTATACACGCTGAACCGTGACCTGTACCGCCTTCGCCAATGAAAACAAGCAATGTTATACCCGGAAACAAGCAATGTTGCCCCTCAAAACATTGCTTGATTTGAATGGGAAAAAGCAATATCATTTCCCCCCGGAATCTCTCTTTAAAGGATCATCCATATACATCCTCAATAACAGAGAAGCCCCGTCTGCATTCTAAAAGTTGCAGACGGGGCTTCCTCTTTTTGTATTTTATGAAGAATTACTTCACCACTTTGTTCGTTGCCGGATCAGGGAAAATCACCGACGGCTTGAACGATTTGGCTTCTTCAAAGTCCATCAAGGCATACGACATAATAATGATGATATCGTCCGGCTGCACCTTACGGGCTGCCGCACCATTCAGGCATATCTTGCCCGAACCACGTTCGCCTTTAATAATATAGGTTTCAAAACGTTCACCATTATTGTTATCGGCTATGTACACTTTTTCACCGGCAATCATATTGGCCGCATCCAGTAAGTCCTCGTCAATCGTAATGCTTCCCATATAATTGAGGTTAGCTTCCGTGACGCGAGCGCAATGGATTTTCGACTTCAGCACTTCAATCATCATAAGGTCTGATCTCTCTTTTTAGGTTTATTACTCTTTATACTTAATATTGTCAATCAGGCGAACCTCACCACAGAACACTGTAATGCAACCTACAGCATACACCGTATCTTCCCAATTGGCAATTTTCTGCAACGTGTTGCCATCCACCAGTTCAAAGTATTCCAGACGCAAACCGGGAGCGGCCGCTATGGTATCCTCTACAAACTTCTGAGTCTCAGCAACTGTATGAGAAGTCGCAAAGGTACGACTTTCAAATAATGTTTGCGATATTTTTAAAGCATTTTTGCGTTCTTCGGCAGATAAACGTGCGTTGCGGCTACTCAGAGCCAAGCCATCTTCCTCACGCATAATAGGGCACCCCACTATTTCCAGCGAATAATTCATCTGGCGCACCATCTCACGAATGATAGCTAACTGCTGAAAATCTTTCTCTCCGAAATAAGCGCGGTCCGGCTTCACTGCATCAAACAGCTTACTCACAATCTGGCAAACACCATTGAAGTGTCCCGGACGAAACGCACCTTCCATCACTGTGTCCAACGGCGCATAGCTGAATTGGCGCGTATCAGGTTCAGGATACATCTCCGCAACCGAAGGAGCGAACACAAACGCAGCACCGCAAGCTTCCAACAAAGCACAATCGGCATCCAGCGTACGGGGATATTTCTCTAAATCATTCTTGTCGTTAAACTGTGTCGGGTTTACAAAAACACTCACTACCGCAGCATCATTCTCTGCAACACAACGCTTCACCAATGACGCATGACCGGCATGTAGGGCACCCATTGTAGGTACCAATCCTACCTTTTTACCTTGGGCCCGTAAAGCCGAGAGTTCGGCCTGCAAGTCCTTGATAGTATGTACTATTTCCATTTTTATAGGTTATATAATAACTTAGTTGTTCGCAAAAGCGGTGCAAAATAAACTATTATTTAGCATATAAAGAAGAAATATCGCAAATTAATGCAAAAGTTCTACTCGGACAACAACCCGCTTTAAAGCAATGTAGCACTGAAAAACAAGCAGTTAACAATTCATAAGGAATTATAGAGCCGCCTTATTTGCTCAAGTGCCCGATTTTTTTTATATCTTTGCAGAATAATTGAGAACATTGTTATTATGACAAAGGCGAACAAGGTTTTATTTATTACCCAAGAGATTACTCCTTACGTACCAGAATCCGAAATGTCCCTTGTAGGCAGAAACCTACCTCAAGCAATCCAGGAAAAAGGCAGAGAAATTAGAACATTCATGCCTAAATGGGGGAATATCAATGAGCGCAGAAACCAATTGCATGAAGTGATACGTCTCTCCGGTATGAATCTGATTATTGACGATACCGACCACCCCCTTATTATTAAAGTTGCTTCCATTCAGTCTGCCCGCATGCAGGTTTATTTCATCGACAACGATGATTATTTCCAAAACCGCCTGGAAACAGCAGATGAGAATGGTGTGGAATATGAAGATAATGACAGTCGTGCTATTTTTTATGCACGCGGTGTACTGGAAACAGTTAAGAAGTTACGCTGGTGCCCGGATATCATTCACTGCCATGGCTGGATGACTGCCTTAGCTCCTTTGTATATAAAGAAAGCATATAAGGACGAGCCCTCATTCCGTGACGCTAAAGTAGTATTCTCCGTTTTCGAAGATGACTTCAAAGAATCGTTTAATGCTGATTTTGTAAACAGATTGGTATTGAAAGGTGTTACAAAGAAGGATGTAGCTCACCTGAAGGCTCCTGTAGACTACGCTACGTTGTGCAAACTGGCCATTGATTATGCAGACGGCATTATCCAGCAAAGCGAAAAAGTCAACGAAGAAGTGATGGAATATGCTCGACAATCCGGAAAACCCATTTTAGAATATCAGACTCCCGAAACATTTGCCGATGCTTGCAATGAGTTCTACGACAAAGTATGGGAAACAGAACAAAAATAAACAAGATAACAAAGAAAACTATGAAAGTGAAGTTTTTAGGCGCTCTGCTATTGACAGCAACCCTTACTTTCTTTGGTTGCGATGATAATACCGGTACATTAGGAATAGGAATGTTACCCGGTTCTGACGGTATTTCCGCACTAACCACAGAATTTCCCGTCACTACACGTTCCGTTATCGCTGACTCTGTATTTGCTAAAACCAGTACAGGTTACGTAGGGCGTTTTACAGATCCTCTTTTCGGTTACTACGAAGCGAGTTTCCTGACTGAGTTGAACTGTATAGATGGCTTCAAATTCCCTGAAAAATATGATTTTGATAAAAAAACAGGGATTCTGACAGGCGATTCAATATCAGGTGCACGTTTAGTTGTTTTCTATTCCACCTGGTTCGGTGATTCGCTGAATGCCTGCCGTATGAGTGCGTATGAGTTACAAACCGAATTGGACCGTAACCGCTATACCAATATTGAACCGGCAGAATATTACAGACCGAATGGTGCGCTACCCATATTATTAGGTCGCAGAGCCTATACAGCCTACGATACAAGCGTAACTGACGAAGAAAGAAATGCAACGGATGAATATGGCAACAAGACCTACTATCCAAGTGTAGTCTTTACGCTGGACAAGGACACTTATGGAAACAACTGGTTTAATCTGAGTAAAGAGCATCCTGAATACTTCAAGAACTCCAAAGAGTTTATTAAAAATGTATTCAAAGGTGTGTATATCAAAAGTGACTATGGTGACGGAACAGTTCTTTATGTAGACCGCGTAGACTTACAAATGAGATATCACTTCTTTGTAATAGATACTGCTACCAACGTTCCTTACAAACGGAAGCAATCAGGTTTTGAGGGTCAGGATTCTACCGCTTACACTTGGCGGACTGAGTTTGCTTCTACTAAAGAGGTAATCCAGGCCAATCAGTTCCTTAATTCGGATAAAATCAAAAAACTTGCTGCAGAAGGCGAACATACTTATATTAAATCTCCCGCCGGAATCTTCACAGAGGCTGAATTACCTTATGATAAAATCTACCAGGAATTATCCAATGACACACTGAATGCGGTGAAACTGACATTCACCAATTACAATAAGCAAGACAGTCCATATGAGTTCAGCATGAGTGCTCCAAGCAATGTTTTGCTATTACGCAAAGTAGACTTCAAGAGTTTCTTCGAAGAAAACAAATTGCCGGACAACATCACGTCTTACACCGTAAAGCATAATAATGTGGCAACCAATCAGTACACATTTAATAATATTGCCCGCTTAGTTACTACTTGCATTCAAGGAAAAGATGCCGCAATGAAAAAAGCCAAAGAAGAAGCAGGCGATAAATGGAATCAGGAAGAATGGGAAAAAGACTGGAGAACGGTATATCTGATACCTGTTTCAGTCACCTACGACACTACAAGTTCCAGTACTTCCAGTACAATGACAGGTATCCAAAACGATCTCCAACCCGGATATGCTAAATTGAAAGGCGGTCCACAAGGTGAAGCTCTGAAATTGGAAGTAACTTATACTAGATTCAATAAATAACTTCTCCTCAAAATAAGTAAAGGTACAAAAAAGCCTTCCGCTCAAATAGAACGGAAGGCTTTTTTATTAATGTATTTTCCTAAGAAGGAAAACTACTTGGCAGTCTCTTTCTTGGTTGTTGCTTTCTTCGCAGCAGGTTTCTTTTCAGCTGTTTTCTTTGTAGCAGCAGGAGTTTTAGCTTTGGCAGTAGCAGCTTTAGCCTTTGCCTCAGCAGTCTTTTCTTTTTCCAGCTTAGCCTGCAACTTTTCCACCTCTTTGTGTAATTCGTCTATCTCGTCACCCTGATTCTTGATAGTCGTCAGCAAGGCATTCAGTTCCTCATTATCTATATCCATCGGATAAAGAGATTCTACCCGCTTGATGAAATCACCTAAAACATTCATATAGTTAGTAAAAGCATCATAAGGAGACTCATAGATTCCCCTGTTCAAGCTAATACCACTATTCTTCGTCGTCATGAACCGGAAGTTATTGCTTGCCTGCAAATAATCCCAATCCTGCTTGATGCGACGATCATCGGATAAATGAACGCGTTCGGCAATACTATACAATTTATTGAAAGCTTCACGCTGCATACTGTTGCCCAACCAGCAACTGGTATCTCTCTCCTCATCTACCCAGGACATTGGATACGGAACATCCAGTTGAGATACAGATTTCAATTTTGTGATAACCTCCGTCGGTGTAGAGAAAGTAATACCTTTATCCTTTGCACAAGCAGGCAACGCTTTCAGAAACTCCAGTATGTTGGAAGAAAGCGGCTGTGACATTCCCAATGCACTAAGTTCCATAAAGATGTTGATGACCTGTTCTTCTTGTGGCAGAGCATCAATCCAACCAATATACTTATCGGCAAACAGTGGATATTCATTCCATTCGGAATTAGAGAAGCGCAAACTGATATCATCTGAAAGCTTGAAATCACGCAACAACAGTTTCAGGTTCTGGTTATAGCTGCAATGATACACATAGTGCGGACTCTTCCATCCTAAAATATGTTTTGCACCTTCAGTCAGCATACCCTTAAAGCCCATACTTGCCACCAATCCTCCTATTTCATCAGAGTAAATCAGACTGGAGTTACGGAATACTTTCGGTGCTTTACCGAACATTTGTTTCATCTTAGCACTCTGGCGCTTCACTTCTTCCTTGAAACAATCTTCATTTGCCAAAGAAGAAAGGCCGTGAGAGTAAGGTTCGGCCAAGAACTCGCAACAACCTGTATCATTCAACTGATGTAGCAGGTCAATCACAGCCGGCGCGTGGATTTCCAATTGTTCCAAAGCAACACCGGAAATAGACAAAGCCACTTTGAATGCGCCGCCGGAATTTTTCGCCATTTCAATGAGGGTGCTCAATGCCGGAATATAGGAACGTTCGGCAACTTCGTTGATACTGTATTCGTTGGCATAATCATCATAATAATAATGATTCGTACCTATATCAAAGAAACGATAGCGTTTCAGGTGAATGATTTGATGGATCTCAAAATAAAGACAGATCGTTCTCATATCTATATTGTTTTATTGTTATCTATTATATTGTTTAATAACCTCTTCGTAGATGCGGCGCACTTTCAGTCCCACATCTTCCCACTTAATAGCATCCACTTCTTTCTTACCTTCATCACGCAAATACTCGTAAAGGTCAGGATAAGTGCAAATAGCATAAATTGCATCTGCCATAGCATGAATATCCCAGTAGTCAGTCTTGATGCACTTATCTAATATCTCGGCACAGCCGGATTGCTTAGAAATAATAGTCGGTACACTACATTGCATAGCTTCCAAAGGAGAAATGCCAAAGGGTTCGGAAACAGACGGCATAATGTACACATCACTTGCTTTCAACATTTCGTACACCTGACTTCCTTTCATGAAACCTGGAAAATGGAAACGGTCGGCAATACCCCGTTCGGCCACCAAACGGATCATCTGATTCATCATATCACCACTACCGGCCATCACAAAGCGGATATTGCGCGTACGGTGCAATACCATAGCAGCAGCTTCCACAAAATATTCCGGACCCTTCTGCATGGTTATGCGACCTAAGAAAGTCACAACTTTTTCATTCGGCTTCTTCTGCGGTACAATATCCTGTATCTCTTGTGGAAGCGGAGAAACGGCATTGTGCACGGTAGATACCTTGCGGGGATCCTGGAAATATTTATTAATAACCGTCTGACGAGTCAACTCACTCACACACATAATATGGTCAGCATTATCCATACCATTCTTTTCTATGGCATACACAGTAGGATTCACATTTCCACGACTACGGTCGAAGTCGGTGGCATGCACATGGATTACCAGCGGTTTACCGGATACCTGTTTGGCATGAATACCTGCCGGATAGGTCAGCCAGTCGTGTGAGTGGATGATCTCAAACTCCTGCTGGCGTGCTATCACACCGGCCACAATGGAATAGTTATTTATCTCTTCATGTAAATTAGCCGGATAACGACCGGAAAACTCGATGCAACCGAGATCATTCGTATTCAGATAATTAAAATCGGCATAAATATGATCGCGCAAATCATAATAGAGTTGGGGGTTCATATAAGAACCTACACGTCCCTGAACATAATCCCAGTTTACATCACGCCACACTACCGGAGTGCTATTCATGCCAATGATGCGTAAGAAGCTCTGATCTTCATCGCCCCATGGCCTTGGAATACAGAAAGTAATTTCCATATCTTCCTGCTGGGACATCCCCTTCGTCAGACCGTAGCTGGCAGTTCCCAAGCCACCTAAGATATGCGGGGGGAACTCCCATCCAAACATTAAAACTTTCATTTTCGTTCCTCCTCTTATAAATTATACTTAGACAACAATTTCAGGATGCGCAGTATTTCGGCCACATTCATGGCAAAAGACACTGCACCGCGACCTCTGAACGGTGGATTACCATCGAAGAGTTCGGGGAGCGAACCGATACAATGACTCGTCATCTCATCTTCAAAACCAATCAGATAACGCTCCACGAATGATACACCGCTCATCTTGTAAATACGCAGGTACGCCTCCATATAGAAGCCCATAAGCCACGGCCAAGCTGTACCCTGGTGATAAGCATAATCTCTCTGAATCTGAGGACCGACATAGTTCGGATTATATCCTCCACTCTTCGGACTGAGAGTACGCAACCCTTTCGGAGTAAGCAACTCTTTCGTCACGATATCAAGCACCTGCTTTTTCTGTGCCCGATCCAGCGGAGAATAATCGAAGGCAACGGTAAATATCATATTGGGACGGACGCTCCAGTCCATCATAAATCCATCCACATAATCGAACAGATAACCACACTCATTACGGAATACCTCTACAAAAGACTTTCCGGTTACTTCCGCCTGCGCATCCAGTTCGTCCGCCAGATGTACATTGCCACCTTCACGAACCAGATCGGCTATGAAACGGAGTGCGTTATACCACAAAGAGTTCACTTCCACAATGTATCCCGTACGCGGGGTTACAGGACGACCATTCACCGTAGAATTCATCCAGGTGATAGCCTTCTCCGTCCCGTTGGCATACAGTAAGCCATTTTCGTGCAGGAAGAGATTATCATGTTTACGGCTACGGATATAGTCCATGATATCTTCCAGCAAACGACCATATTTCTGACGGCATTGTTCACGTGAGGTCTCCTTAGCATACTGCTGTAAAGCCCATACTGCCCACAACAATACATCCGGATCTTCCATCTCATATATTTTATAACTCGATGGTTCTCCACTGATAAACTCCCGGATAGCTTTTTCGGCAGTCACCATAACATCTTCAAACTCATCTTGTTCATCCACTGCCAGCGTTAAGCCGGGCAAAGAAACAAACAAGTCACGGGCACGACACTTAAACCAGGGATATCCCGCTAATACATAGTGGTTCTCCCCCTGTTTATTGTGGAACTGGTGTGCCGAGTTTTGCAGACAGTGATAGAAACTGTCGCGCGGCGTGCGGTCAGCAACTTCCGCCTCAAAGGTCTGTTTCAGTTTACGCGGAGAAATTTCGGAAATACCGGCAGAGAAAACGATACTTTCTCCTTTCTTTATATCTACTTCGAAATAACCGGGAACATACAGGTCTTCATTGAAGTCATATCCCCGCTCCTGTTCTTTAGGATACTCGATGCCACGATACCAATCCGGCTGATAATGGAATTCATTCTTCTTGTTCAGTTGCATGAAAAGTTCGGGATAGCCGGGATACATACAGGTTTTCACACCATTTTCTACCAATTGGTAGTCACGGTTCGCCTGCGGATTTTCGTGCGTATATTCGCGTACACTGCGAAAGGCCAGAAAGGGGCGGAAACGAAGTGTGGTTGCCGAATGGGCATCTACCAAGGTATAGCGAATCAGAATCCTATTCTCATGATGTACAAAAATCTTTTCCTTACGGAGGATAACACCTCCTACACGGTAAGTTGTTGCCGGGATATGCTCGCAATCGAATTCACGGATATACTTATGCCCGTTAGGACTAAAGTGGTCTCCCTGATATTTATGCAGCCCCAGATTAAACTCCGCACCGTGCTGAATTACCGTTTCATCTAAAGAAGATAGCAGCACATGATTTTCATCGTCAAGATTGGGGACGGGAATCACCAACAGTCCGTGATATTTGCGTGTGTTACAATCTACAATCGTTGTACAATGATAGGCTCCTGACTTATTTGTCCGAAGTATCTCCCTTGGTAAAGATTCTTCCAGATTGATCATCAGAGTCTTGTCAAATCGTAAATAACTCATAGTTGTGCATTATTTAAAGGTTAATTGTTCAGGTATCATGTTCCATACCTCGCATGCTATGCCTACGGGTATGGTACTGATGCCAAAAATACAAATTAAAGACAATACGCAAAATAAAAAGTTCATTTATTTTCGTTTTTTACTTAAATATTCGTAGCATTGTACCAAAATAACAGAAACCAGTACGAAACATGAAGCAAGATGTACGCCGGATAGCCCTGGCAGCAGTTATACCGTTATTCCTCATTTTTATTCTTTACTTGCTAAAGTTCCTTGAAGTCGGTATGGACTGGGATTTCAGGAGGTTAGGTGTGTATCCCATGGAACAAAGAGGGGTATTCGGCATCTTTGCGCACCCGTTAGTACACGGCAGTTTCAAGCATCTGTTAGCAAACACTTTGCCGTTATTCTTTCTGTCGTGGTGTTTGTTCTACTTTTACCGGCACATTGCTTCCTATATATTCTTTGCCATCTGGATAGGTTGCGGTGCGCTCACCTTTCTTATAGGTAAACCGGGATGGCACATCGGAGCCAGCGGAATCATCTACGGCCTGGCCTTCTTCCTTTTTTTCAGCGGTATCCTGCGAAAGCATGTACCATTGATTGCCATCTCCTTATTAGTTACCTTTCTATATGGCGGGCTTATCTGGAATATGTTCCCATTCTTTGCCAAAGAAACCACTTCATGGGAAGGACACCTCAGCGGAGCGATAGCCGGCACTATCTGTGCCATAGCATTCATGGAATACGGACCTCAACGACCGGACCCGTTTGCAGATGAGGAAGAAACACCTGATGAAGAGTCCGGTGAAGAGGGGAAGGAATATGAGGAAGAAGAAAATACAGAAGTAAAAACAGACTGCAATAAACCGGAAGAAGACCCGGCATCATAGTTTGCAAAACATAGAAACAAAGAATGGTACACTCATATCAATGAGTAAGCCATGGAAAATAGCTATAGGCACCATCTCTTTCCCGGAATAGCGGGTAATTACAGGCAATATCACATCCATTGAATTGACACCAGCAGCTGATATAGGTGCCAATCTGCCGAAGTATCGTACCAATAGCGGTGCACCCAGCAGAGCCATCATTTCCCTGAATATATTGGCCAGCAGAGCAATTGTCCCCAACTCCGTAGCCAGTTGAAGTCCGATTGAAGCTTCCTTGAACTGTGTTATCAGCACAGAAGAAAGAGAGTAATAAGCAAAACCACTTCCCACCGCCATACAGTCAAATATACTCCAACGGCTAAGCAGCAGACTGGCCAATGCAGAGAAAAGCAGAGTTCCACCGATAGTAGCCAACGGAATCAGCAAGAACTTCAGGCGGAGCTGAGAAATCATGCTCTTCAGTTCCTTATTGGAACCGATGCTGATACCGATCTGGAACATCAATGCATACAATATATAGATAGACATATTACCTGTCTTCAAATCCACCGGGAGATATCCCAAAGCTCCCAAAAGGCATCCGCCCACAAAAAATCCCAATACAATCAAACTATCTTTCATACCTTTTTCTTTTTAGAAGTGAAAAACAATTTTAATACAAGCCATGAAGCCAAAATGCTCCCTACAGTAGCAGATAAAGCCAATAATGCTGCCTGCCATCCAAAAGAAAACAGATTATCTACAATCAGTCTGTTGGACCCTATAGTAACGCCCAAAACAAACAGTAACAAAAATACTGTATAAGATATGGATACCTCCACTTTGCGCAAAAACGAAATACGACGCAAACCATAACCGATTATTATGCCTAAGATCATCAGGCCAAGTATTTTAAACATATCAACTCTAGTTTAGATCATACGCGGGGCAACAACCTGCCGGACAGAGGAGTTTATTCCTTGGCTCCCACTGGCAAGTATGCAACAACAACCGCAATTACAAAATAATTAGTAACTGAAAAATAGAATACCGGTATTATTGTATCCGGCAAAAAAGAAAAATAATGTAGGATAACTTAGATGAAACCGCTAAACCAATGTACATGCACGACACTACAGCAACAGATTTGTTCGTTCTGCAGCAATCGTTTCAGAGGATTATATGTACATAAATGTTTCATCATTGTCTTGAATTTGGGCGCAAAGGTATAGCTTTGCTGCATATTTTCCAAATATATATTCAACAAAATAAAGAAACGGCTCAGTATAAGCCATATTTCAACAAGAGATTAAAACTGGAGAATATTTATGTTTTATGTAACGCCTCCACCAGCAACGTAATGTTCGCCATAAACAGCCTCACCGAAATAGCCAGCAGAATGATACCGAAAAACTTACGGATAATATAAATACCGCCCTTACCCAGGAAGCGTTCCACACGCCCGGTCATACTAACAACAAAATACACCCATATCATATTCAGCACCAAAGCGATGATTATATTGACACTGGCATACTCCGCACGGAGGGAAAGCAAGGTGGTAAATGCACCGGCACCCGCCAGCAACGGGAAAACCAGCGGCACTAAAGTAGCTTCCTTAATAGGTCCCTGATTCTTAAATATCTCTACATCCAGAATCATTTCCAGTGACATCAGGAAGATAACAAATGCACCGGCCACGGCAAACGATTCAATATCTACATGAAATAACTTTAGCATCATGTCTCCTGCGTAGAAAAAGCCAATCAACAATGCAAAAGATATTAACGTAGCCTTCAGCGCGTTCACTTCTTTGCCTTTTTCCTTCAAATTGATGATGATAGGAATAGAACCAATGATATCGATAACTGCGAACAGTACAATAAAAGCACTGATCATTTGTTGTAAATTGAATGCTGCAAACATGTGTCCCTCCTTTTTTTGCAAAGATAATCGATTTTTATGCATTCCGCAAGATTTAATTACCTGAATGAATAGCACGTTTAAGAAATAATAAAAAAAACAAAAAGAAAGGCAAAGTGTTTACGGCACATAGCGATTATGCTTACATTTGTTTTCAAACAAGAAGTTGATAAAGATATGGAAACGATGTATGACACCCTGCTCCAATTGCCACTGTTTCAAGGACTCGCTCATGAGGACTTCACTAATATATTGGGAAAAGTAAAATTACATTTCACCAAGCATAAAGCTGGAGAAACTTTAGTAAAAAAAGGAACAACATGTGGACAGTTAATATTTATCTTGAACGGGGAAATCGCTTCATCCACCTCATCCACAGATAACTCTTACACCTTCACGGAGTATTTTCAGGCACCATACCTGATTGAACCGCAATCTTTGTTCGGCATGAATACGTCTTACGTATCCACTCACATAGCTCGTACAGAAGTAAATACCGTAACTATCAGTAAGGCATTTGTGATGAACGACCTGTTCAGATATGAAATTTTCCGCCTCAACTATATGAATATCATCAGTAACCGGGCCCAAACGTGCTATAACCGTTTGTGGACGAAAGTTCCGGAGAAGCTCGAAGCGCGGATCGCAGATTTTATCCTCTCCCACATCGAACGTCCTTCCGGAGAAAAGATACTGAAAATCAAGATGGAAGAACTTGCAAATGCCATCAATGATACACGATTGGGAGTATCGAAAGCATTGAATGGCATGCAAGAAGACGGCCTGTTGGAATTACACCGGGGAGAAATAGTGATTCCGGATATAGAGAGGTTGATTCCCTAAAACCTCTCTCAATTACCGTCCGGCTTTTCCAGTTCCGTAAACGGACTTTCATTCCACTTAAAAGTTTCGCGAGCATCCGGACAGGCAGGATCATATCCTTCATTATCCGTCCGTAAATACTTCACCAAAGGCAATCCGGCTTGTTTCATTCCTTCAATAACGCATTTGGCTATCTGATAAGCACCATACGGATTAAAATGAGTATTATCCGCCAAAGGTTTGTCTTGTCCCGGATAGGTATTGGCAGGATAGTGTACGAAAGCATGCTTGGATTCCTCCACTCCCATAGCCTCATACAGAATACGCGTCATGGCATGCAGGTCTATCAAAGGAATATTTTCCTTTTCCGCCAGCCAGCGCACTGCATCGGGAAAGTCGAGATGGGTATCTTTAATCTTTCCATTTTCATCGAAGCTGCGTCTTTGGGTAGGAGTTACCAATACGGGGTGCACTCCACGGGCACGGGCTTCATCAACAAAGGTTTTCAAACTCGTCATAAAAGAATAGAAGGCACCTTTACCGGGACCTTTCTGCTTCTGATCGTTGTGTCCGAACTCCATGAAGATATAATCTCCCGATTTCATCTGCGTCAAGGCTTTCTTCAAACGCCCGGCAGCAATGAAAGTATTGGCAGACTCTCCGGATTCGGCATAGTTGGCAAAGCAAATGCTATCGGTAAAGAAACGGGGAACCATCTGTCCCCAACTTGCCCAGGGTTCATTATCCTGATCCACTACAGTGGAGTTACCGCATAAAAAGACTGTAGGAACATTTTCTATACGCTCAATTATTAGTTCGGTCAGCTGAGGAGTATCTCCGTTAAACTCTAAAGTCAGTTTGTCATCCCAATTCAGCTTGCTGCGTTCGCGCGGCTTGATGCGCACATCTTCTTTGTCGGAGATGTGGATATCGCGTTTGTTAATGGTAAAGGAACAAGGAAGCAATTCTCCTTTCTTTGTTTTTACATTTTCGTAAAAGAGACGGCGTGATTCTCCTCGAAGTGTCGTCTCTCCTGCACTGCGTTTACTGCCGATGATGGCTGTGACGTGATAGTTCCCGTCCGGTACGGCAACTGAAAAGAAGAAAGGAGTGTGGTTCTTTCCATCCGGAGACGGAGAGAGATCATATCCGTAGCCTTTCGCATTGGTATACCGATCAGCAGATGTTATCTTGATATATCCGTCCTTCGTTTTCTTACCGGAGGTAAAGTCGAACTTGTAACTTTGTGCTCCGGCATTCAAAGTTATAGATAGTCCTAAAATTATTAATGCAATAAGCTGTCTCATACTTCTTTCATTTTATGTTAGTTAGTTAATTCGTCAGATTAATAAATGATAATTTATCGCGCAAAGCGCGATAAGTAACGAGCTACAAGCTACAAGTGACAAGTACCTTTCGGCGTGATAGCCGGGCGAATTATTATTCGCCCACGAGTACAGCGCAGCAACTCGTTACTGGTAGCTCGTAGCTCGTAACTTAATTTATATGCAAAGAAAAAGAAAAGGAACGACTTCACAGCCCCTCCTTCCTCCTAATTGATTCTTTTATCAATTATACTATAATCTATGAAATCTGTTACTAATTAATTCAATTTATACACTTCCGTACCAGCCAGCAAGAAACATCCTATACCATAATCCTCAAAATCAGGTATTCTATCATAAGTCACCGGCTGGCCATCCTTTGGTTCCTTTCCCGTTCCCTGTACATACCCCAGACACCCGTCCGGATGAACAGCATCCTGCACCATCGCATTCCAGGCCTTCAGCAATACCGGAAGATACTCTTTTTTATCCAACAAGCCATTACGCACGCCCCAAGCCATTCCATAAACGAACAAAGCCGTACCGCTTGTCTCTTTCCCACCGAAGTTTGTCTCATCATGCAAACTCACATTCCAGAAACCATCCCTACGCTGACATTTCTTTATTGCCTTACTCATAGCCAGAAAGTCATTGACATAATCCGCACGATGCACCTCATCCGCCGGAATTTCTTCCAACACCCGTACCAGTGCGGCATAAGCCCAACCATTGCCCCTACTCCAATAACAATCTTCCCCATTCGGTTCTTTATAAGGCGGAACAAAATCATGATCTCTCCACCACAGCCCGTCTTTAGGGTTGAACAGTCCGTTCTTGGCATATTCATTGCGGGTATAGCTATACAATTCCCACATTTTATCAGTATATTTCCGCTCTCCTGTCAGTTTACCCAACTTAGCATAAATAGGCATCGCCATCTGTATGGCATCCACCCACCACCAATCATTCACCTGCGGAGTATTAACCACCATGTCAATATTGACCTTGATATTCTTAATCATCTCCGGGTCAGGACAGATATTATACAATTCGATATAAACCTGTCCGCAGCACTGGTCGTCCGCATTGCGGGTAGTATTCCCGTTACGCATTCCCCATTTATGATAATCGGCCCACTGATAAGCGTAATCATAATACTCTTCCCGAGGAAAAACGGAGTGCAACGCCATCAGCCCTTCATAGTACACTCCCCTTGTCCAAATATTGCTGGGACGAATAATACCATTATAAGACGGAGTACGATAGTCCGCGTACTTCTTCATGAAGTAATTATTCACTTTTATTAAGGTTTCGAGCGTCTCTTTCCTGTCAGGCAATCCTTGCGCACTGATGCTTCCGCAAACGAGACTCATTAGAAGGAAAACTCCTATTAGCTTCTTTTTCATGATGTGGTTATTATGTATCCATTATTCCGTTCATTAATTCATGTTGCGAAAATAGCCCATTTCACTGTCTCAACGAATGGAAACACGTACATTTGCATGGAAATTCATCTAAAAGAGTCCTATATTGCAGGGAATTGTACTATTTTCCATAGGCTCTTTTTCATGGGTAGCTTACCTTTGTATACATAATAAATCCATCAAGAAAAACATCCATGAAAAAGCAGATCTTCACCCTACTCTGTGCATGCCTGATGAGCGGAATGCTCTTTGCACAGTCCACTTGGTTCAATGACAAAGACCTCACCCTAACCGGTGTCTACTACTATCCCGAACATTGGGACGAAAGCCAGTGGGAACGCGACTTCAAGCAAATGCACGGCTTAGGCTTTGAGTTCACCCACTTCGCCGAATTCGCCTGGGCACAATTGGAACCGGAAGAAGGTAAATTTGATTTTGCCTGGCTGGACAAAGCAGTCGCTCTGGCAGATAAATACAAACTAAAAGTAGTGATGTGTACCTCCACCGCCACCCCACCCGTCTGGTTAAGCCGCAAATATCCTGAAATCCTGATTAAATACGAAGATGGAACACTCCTCGACCACGGTGCACGCCAGCATGCCTCGTTCGCTTCTCCCCGCTATCGGGAGCTTTCCTACAAGATGATAGAAAAACTGGCACAACATTATGGCAACGATCCCCGCATCGTGGGCTGGCAACTCGACAATGAGCCTGCCGTACAATTCGATTATAACCAGTCCGCGGAAGTAGCGTTCCGTGATTTCCTGAGGAATAAATATCATAATAATATCAAAGAATTGAATGATGCCTGGGGCACTGCTTTCTGGAGTGAAGTCTACTCTGCTTTCGATGAAATCACTCTCCCCAAGACTGCACAGATGTTTATGAATCATCACCAGATACTGGATTACCGGCGCTTTGCAGCCCGGCAGACCAATGATTTCCTGAACGAGCAATGCCTGCTGATTAAGAAGTATGCCCGCAACCAATGGGTAACCACCAATTATATTCCCAACTACGATGAAGGACACATCGGTGGAAGTCCCGATCTGGACTTTGTGAGCTACACCCGCTACATGGTTTACGGTGACAACGAAGGTATCGGGCGTCGCGGATACCGGGTAGGAAACCCTCTACGCATCGCTTTCGCCAACGATTTTTTCCGTCCCGTACAGGGAACTTACGGTGTGATGGAGTTGCAACCGGGACAAGTGAATTGGGGAAGTATCAATCCGCAACCTCTTCCCGGTGCTGTCCGGCTATGGCTTTGGAGCGTATTTGCGGGCGGAAGTGATTTTATTTGCACATACCGTTATCGCCAACCGCTTTACGGAACAGAACAATATCATTACGGAATTGCGAATACGGACGGAACAACCATCACTCCCGGAGGACGTGAATTCGAGCAATTCATCAAGGAAGTGAAGCTACTGCGCACGCAGGCAAAGGCACGTGATGTGAAGCCTGCCGATTATCAAGCCCGTCGCACCGCCATTCTTTTCAACCATGAAAACGCATGGAGCATCGAAAGGCAGAAGCAAAACCGCACCTGGAATACAATGGCACACATTGACAAGTATTACCGTACCCTAAAAAGCTTCGGTGCCCCGGTCGATATCATCAATGAAAGCAAAGACCTGTCACAGTATCCGGTAGTCATCGCCCCTGCCTATCAGATGGCGGACAAGGCATTGGCAGACCGTTGGAGTGAGTACGTAAAGAACGGAGGTAATTTAGTATTAACCTGCCGCACGGCACAGAAAGACCGTTACGGACGTTTACCGGAAGCCCCTTTCGGCTCGCTTATCTACGACCTGACGGGAAATGAAATGGAGTTTTACGACTTGCTTCTCCCCGAAGAACCGGGAAAGTTTGTGATGGATGGCAAAGAATACACCTGGAACACTTGGGGAGAAATACTAAAACCGGGCAAGGATTGCCAGAGCTGGGGGAAGTATATCGAAGAATTTTATGAAGGAAAACCGGCCATTACTACCCGTAAACTTGGCAAAGGTACTATCACATACATAGGAATCGACAGCACGGACGGAACCTTGGAAAGAGATGTTCTTACAAAACTCTATGCGAAACTGAATATCCCTGTAATGGATCTGCCCTATGGTGTGACAATGGAATACCGCAACGGTTTGGGGATAGTCCTTAATTATAGCGACAAGCCCTATAGCTTTACCCTCCCTGAAGGAGCCAAAGCTTTGATCGGAACTACAGAGATTCCGACAGCAGGCGTACTGGTGTTTGCTTTAAGGTGATGGATATTGGAACCGGAAGATATAACCCTTTCAGGTGGAAGAATAAGACTTTTCCGGTTCATCTCATAATCCTCTTATGCAAAAGATGCCATCTTTTGCTGCGAAAGGTGCCATGTTATGCTACAAAAGATGCCATCTTTTGATGTTAAAGATGCCATCTTTTGCATGAGGATACTAAGAGAAGAGCCTGAAAGGAATATACTATCGTACTACAAACTCACCTTGTGCTTGTACACGCTCACCTTTGCTGTTAATCCCTTGCAGGGTTGCCACATAAGTTCCTTTCATATCCGATGTGTAGAAACTGACAGTATTCGTTGCAGCCGTAATATCCGGATTCCAATAAAGCGTGTGGCGGAAATCGGGAATACGTGAATGCAGTTGCTCTTCCGAGTCATATACCGGAGCTGTAAAAGCAGGGCGGTTCTGCGGGAATTCATAAGCAAACAGTTGGGAATTCTCATCCAGACGCAGTCCGGGAAGGGTTCCACGATGTGTTATCAGCGAAACGATCCCATCGTACAGTTTACCGCCAAACGTATATCTGCCGCTATACTGATGAATATAATGCAATAAACGCGCATTATAGTCCAATACCGCATCATGATCTTCAATAGGAACTCCGTCTATCAGTACCAACGCTTTTAAAGTACTGAACCGCTTTACATCATCCTGCAATATCCTGATAATCGTTGCGCCATCCGCCTTGCTTACGCGTACTCCCATTACAAATTCTACAAAAACTTCACGAACCGTATTGAAACGAACATATTCGTCCAGATTATAACTGAGCGAAGGCGTGAAATCGTGCAACTGTTCCAACACAGCTTGTCCGTGAGTGGAATCTACCGGTAAGATGTGGTGTAATTGCGCCCCGATACTACGTTCTATCAATGCTTCCTCATCATATGCCAATCGAAGCTTGGGAAGTTTCGCGGGCAGCACTTCTGCAAAAGGAGAAATTACTTCCAACCGGCCCGTACGTCCTTTTCCCGGCAAAGCTGTCAGCACTATATCCTGAGTATTCATGATTTCCGAGGTATAGAAGGCATAAGTGCCATCGGACTGCAATTGTCCGTCAAAGATACGGATATCCTTTCCAACACACGACAGCCGGGCATCCACCGAATCGGCCGATGCTCCTATTAATCTTCCGGTCACAATGTGTCCTTCGCACTCGGCAATAAAGTGTTCTCCGGCAGCCTTATTGTTTTTTTGCACTTCAACGGCAGACGGAAAAGCCTGTAACGCACAATCCCTTCTCACCACAGACAAAGAAAGATCCTTCAGATCACCCGGCAGTTCCGGTAACTTCAAAGTCACCTTACTGCGATTTCCATACACGGCTTTATCGGTTGACAAACGTAACGGCGAAAGTACCGGATTACCCGAAGTCAAAGAAACCGAATCTTTTAATAATTCCACCTCATCTCCGTCCGTGGCCTGACTGGCGTTCAGAACAGCAATATATTTCTTCGGGAAGCGGTCTGCCGACTGATTTCTCATATAACGGGTATAAGCCGTAAGCTGATAAGCACCCGAATGCATGGTTTGCGGGAATTTGATACGCCCCCATCCCGTTCCATTCTTCAAAGCAATCTTGCCTTGTGCATACACCTGGCGCATATCGCCGATCTCCACATAAGCCACTTTACTAAGCGGAGCTTCTGCCGAATCGGTCACGCAGACTTTTATCCACATGTCTTCTCCTGCCAGATAATTATCCTTATCCGTATATATTTTCATACATTCAGTGACCTGCGCCTGCAAGCCCAGCACCAAAACCAAACCAATAATGATCGATATAATTCTTTTCATAATACTCCGATATTAATATTCCCTATCCGGTAACGGCCAGAAAGAAGGTTTATTGAGAGTCGCACCCAAGCTACGCACATCAGTACATTCCTTTTTAGCCCACTGATACCCCGTTATTTCAGAAAAAGCAATGCGATATCCTGCCATGTATAAATCGTAATTGGTTTTACCTTCCGTTTCCTCGTCCGGGAAAAGACTACAATTATACGGATTATCATATTGTATATCATTGGTAGAAATATAAAGGCGATACTCGCTTACATTCATATTAACTCCCACATAGCCAATGGCCTGTTTATCCGAATTGCTGCAAGTGATATTAGTAGGCAGTTCCGAGGGTTGGGGAGTGAATAAACCGCCCATCTCTTCGCTCAACTTTATTTTGTTCTCATAATACTCGAACTCTCCTTTTGACAAGGCTCTCTGCTTCATCAACGTACTGTAATAATACGAAGCGCGGAGATTGTCGGAGGTAAAAGAATACATCTTTTTATTTTTCAACAGATTTTCGGCATTCGATTCCGTAGAGCCAACAAGAGTTTTAGTGGCCTCCGCATGAATCCAGCCTTGTGCATAAGGTGCCTTGTCATAAGTATTCACTTCATCTGTCACAGGATCATATATCCATTTAGAATAAAATGCCGCCCTTACTTCCCAGTCTTCCTCATAAGTCCAGATATAATATGCCGGTCCTGCAGTTCCTGCATTGCGCGTAGAAAGGCGAATGTATATATCCCCGTAATCCTCCGGCTGCTCAAAAGTGACCTCTTCAATTGCAGCCGTTTCTATCGGATACTGTAGTTCAGAATTATACGTATCTCCTTCATATACAATTTTCAGTCCGTAACGCACTTGCTTATTCAGCGTCCCTATCCGTACCTGATACCGCCCGTCACCAATGGAAGTTCCCGCTATGCGCGAACCGTCTTCTCCCACAACACTGACATCGGCTGTAACCTGATTATATCCCGGAGGCAAGCCATTTTCATTTAAGGAGAAAGTACGGCTCAATGAAAACACGACAGTACTGTCTGATATGATATTACCTTCAACCACCAGCAAGCCTACACCGTCGTCCGGAATTTTTGCATCGAACTCATCTATACAGTTGCTCAAAGTAAAACAGAGCAAACTTACCAGGATTATTATATTCGTTCTTTTCTTCATATCCCTTTAGAATTTTATGTTATAAGTAATAAAAGGAATAGGAGCGCCGAAAATGGACATCTTATATCCCTGCACACTACCATTCTCAGATACATAATAAATGGAATAAACATTCTTCCTTCCGGTCAGGTTGTAGACACCGAAGGAAATAGAACTATGCGTCAGCAGAGTCAGATGATGGCTCGGCTCTATATTGAAAGCAAGATCAAGACGGAAGTAATCGGGAACCCGGTAACTGTTACGGTCCGTGTAGTACACCTGCATGGATTGCAATCCCTGGTCGTAATATTGTCCGGCGGGAATTGTAGTAGGACGTCCCGTACTATAATCCATATTGAAAGACACACTGTAACGACGGGTAAACTTATAGTTTCCCACCAACTTGAAGTCATGCGGTTTGTCATACTCCGTCGGATACCAGTCTCCGCCATTGACCGGACGGGCTATGCGCGGGTCATTCTGACGCAGGAAAGTACGCGAATACGTATAACTGGCCCATCCGTTCAACTTGCCGGACGGCTTCTTTACCTGAAATTCAACGCCATAGGCATATCCTTCCGTATTAATCACATCCGTTTCCAGATGATGGTTCATGATCAGCTTGGCCGAACTGCGATAATCCAGATAATCGTTCAGCTTCTTATAGTACCCTTCCACCGACAACTCCAGTACCTGGCCGGGTGTATTATAATATGCTCCTGCGGCCAGCTGCCAGCCATTTTGGGGCTTAATATTCGTATCACTCAGCTTCCAGGTATCCGTAGGCGACATAATGGTAGTATTCGATACTTTATGAATATACTGCCGCATGGTGTTGAAACCAGCTTTTACGGAGAAGTCATCATTGAAAGCATAGCGGGCGGACAGTCTGAACTCCGGTCCCTGATAAGTCTTAACCACTTTTCCGCTACCCACTGATACTGAGTCAACAACGGTGGTGGAAGAAGGAAGCATGCCATCCTGATAAGTATAATACGTGCGCGGCCCCAAAAGATTGAACATGGAATAGCGTATACCCGCATTTACGGACAGCTTAGGGGTTATCTCCCATTGATCCCCAATATAAATGGCACTTTCCAGCGCTTTGTCCTTTTGAAGCTGATCCCATTTCACCAGTGAACTTTCATGCAGTGGTTCATAAGTCCCTGAGTTAATATTATAGAACTGGCTCATGAGTCCAAAGTTCAAGGTATGGTTATTATCCAGTTTGTAACTAAAATCAGCCTTTCCAAACCATTGGTTGATAGCAAATGACAAGCGCGCGGCTGCCGCCTCTTCTACCGATTCATCATTCCGGTAATCATAATGATCATAACCGAAAGAGAAATTTGCCGTCAGTTTCTCAGAGAATATGCTTCTCCAGTTTGCAGAGAAGTTCATATTGTTGTAAGCGTATTTCTGGTTATCGTTAAAAGCGAAACGGTCATGGCTGTAATAGCCGTATATATTTAGTTTATTACGCTCATTCAATGTATGCGAGAATACGCCTCCCAAATCGTAAAATCCGGCTTTACCATCACGGTAACCACTCTTTTCGGGCAGTATCTTCATAATCCAGTCCGAGTATGTGGTACGTCCGCTCAAAAGCAGTGAAGTCTTCTCTTTAATGATCGGTATTTCAAGATTCAGCTTACTGGTGACAAGTCCGATGCCCGCCGAACCCGTAAACTTTTCCTTGCTCGCCTCTTTGCTTGTTATATTCAGCACGGATGCAATGCGCCCTCCATACTGGCTGGGAATACTGCTTTTATAAAGTTCCGCATCCTTTATCATGTCCGAATTAAAGGCAGTGAAAAAACCGAATAAGTGATTCGGATTATAAATAGTTCCATTATTCAGCAACAACAGATTCTGGTCGGCGGCACTTCCGCGCACATTATAGCCACTGGATGCCTCGCCTACTGTTTTGATACCCGGAAGAGTTTGAAGCATCTTCAGCAGATCCACCTCACCCATAGCTGTAGGAATGTTCTTCAGTAAACTGGGCTGGAACTTCTCCATTCCCAACTGAGTGCTCCTTACATTCTGCACACGTCCGGAGACGATGAGAACCTCATCCAGCAAATGGTTTTCTTCTTCCAGTTCTATGTGGGTAGCTCCCTCTCCATACACCATGAACTGCCGGCGTGTTTCCTTTATATTCAATCCATTGATTTCAATGGTATTATATCCGACGGGAAGCTTAATGGTAAAATTCCCCTGACGGTCGGTAGCTGTGGCAACCCACGGTTCCCGGTGAACGATGTTAATGCCTTCCAGATTCTGTCCGGACTTGAAATCCGTTACTTTTCCGGTCAGCACCACCATCTCTTCCGAAGAAGGCTTATATCTGTTCCCTATCTCATAAACCTTATTCTCCGAAGAAGATTTTACGACAGGAATAAAAGAAGAGGCTTGTTCTTCTTCCTTCATCTGCTCCCCTTTTAGAATCGGTGTAAGAGTAGTAGATAAAAAAACTTCGGGCAGAACGAAAATCTGGTTGCCATAGACAGTAACTTTATAACGCGTTGCAGTCAATGCTTGTCGCAGACTCTCGGCAGTAGGTTTTAAGGTCTCAGCCTTTTTCACTTTAAACGGCTCTGCAATCGTCGTATAGATGCGGCACGAAGTGTTTTTCTCAACGGCATCTATCAGTTCAAAAATAGAAATACTATCTCCTGCCTGCTGCTGTGCAAATGCCACGAAAGGGGATATAATAAACAGAATGGCTGCTATATACCTTATTTTATATATTGTCATAACTATTTCTTATTAATTAGAGAATCTGCATGTCTTGTTAGCTCAGTCAACGACTCTGCACGAAAGAGCGTATTAAAACTCAATTGCTCTTCTTTTGCATACTTCTTCAATTGTTTCTTATAAGCCGGAAAGAGTTTCAGAAAACTGGAACGGGAAGTCACAGTATAGTCCACCCCATCTTTAGACAAAACAAAACGTGCAGGCTTTTCGAACTGTCTATAGCTGATCCGTCCTTTCTCAACAGGCGTCCCCATTTTGCACTGAACATACTGAGTCAATCGCATTTGCGGACTATCATATAGGATTGCAGCAAAAGTATCGTTATGCGGCACAAACTTTTTATCTCCGATAATGAAATAGTCTACTTTCCTCATGTCAACCTGGAGGAGTATTCGTTTTTCGGGAGTAATTACGATCAATTGCTTCTTAAAAGTATCATATCGAAGTTGCAGGTCGGTATACACTAATCCGCCATAGCAAACCGCTCCTTTCTTAAGCTCATCCGTATCCCAATAAGGATGGTTTATATAGAGATATGGACTATAGCCCACTTCTACTTTACTGGTATAAAGCGCTGCATAATCTCCTGCCGCTTTCCTGAATTCATCAGAAAGAGGCTGCTGTGTATACACCGGAGACAAGATACAGAATGTGCATAACAGGATAAGTAAATATACCTTTCGAATATCCATAAAATATTAAGATTAAAAAAAAGAATGCCTTTAAAAGACAATTATTTGCCTAAAGGAAGCAATAAATAAGAAAGAAGTGTGCATAAAGGTTAAAACATTTAGATTTATTAAGTATTGCAGTCTATAGAGCTATATATTCACGTGCCTATCACCAACATTACTAGCATGAAAGCCCGGAATAATTAAAATGCCATTGGGACTATTCATTTTGATTTTAGCCATGAGTATTGACATAATTTTCAAGTCAGAAAGACGGAATTTTCCATGCTTTGACACAATCCTACATTCCCTTTTCTACCCCATACATGTATATTTGCAACACTTTTTCACAGCAAGGAGACCTGGGAATCTCCTGAGAGAATAGAAAACTAACTTTTGTTTAACTTAATAATTAAAGTATGAAAAACAGCAAGAATTTAAGCTTGTTTGGTCGCACGGGTAAACTCCAGCGGCTGTTCCTCATCGCTTTGTTTTCAGTATTGGCTATAGGGGCTTATGCGCAAAGCAAAACAGTTTCGGGCACTGTGGTTGACCAAACCGGAGAACCGATCATCGGTGCTAATGTTGTAGTGAAAGGTACTACTAACGGAATTATCACTGATCTGGACGGCAGGTTTACTCTTTCCAACGTACCGGATAAAGGTACTATCTCAATTTCTTTCATAGGCTATCAAGATCAGGAGATTTCCATTGCCGGGAAAACGAATTTACAAGTGACATTACAGGAAGATAATGCCATGCTGGATGAGGTTGTAGTAGTAGGTTACGGCGTTCAGAAGAAGAGTGACGTAACCGGTGCTATGGCTCGCGTAGGCGAAAAAGAACTGAAAGCGATGCCTGTCAAGAATGCGCTGGAAGGAATGCAGGGAAAAACTGCCGGTGTGGACATCACATCCAGCCAACGTCCGGGTGAAGTCGGTGGTATCAATATCCGCGGTGTACGTTCTATCGATGCGGAGCAAGGTCCTTTGTATGTTGTTGACGGTATGATTATCCAAACCGGCGGCATCGAAAACATCAATCCTTCGGATATTGAAGCTATCGACATTCTGAAAGATGCTTCTGCAACTGCCATTTATGGTTCCCGCGGTGCAAATGGCGTAATCCTCGTGACTACCAAGAAAGGTAAACAAGGAAAAGTGACGCTGAACTATTCCGGTACAGTCACTTTTGAGACGTTGCATGATGTAACCGAAATGATGAGTGCGGCAGAATGGTTGGACTATGCACGTACTGCCAAGTATAACATGGGTTCTTATGCTTCTGCAACTCCCGATTATGCAGCTGATAAAGCTATTTTCGGCAGCGTCGCCGCTTCATGGGCAAATATTGAGCAAGCATGGTCAAACGGAACTTATGATGCTTCAAAAGTCGGTTCCTATGACTGGGCAGCCAACGGAAAGCAAACCGGTATCACTCACGAACATACTTTAAGTGCATCAGGCGGTTCAGAAAAATTCCAGGGATATGCCTCATTCGGTTATTTAAACCAGAAAGGTACACAACCGGGACAGGCTTACGAACGCTATACCCTGAAGACCTCATTTGACATTAATCCGATAGATTTCTTCAAAATGGGAACTTCAATCAATGCTTCTTATTCGGATCAGGATTACGGTTACAATTTCTCCAAATCAGTAACCGGTTCGGGCGACCTTTACAATGCTTTAAGAAGTATGCTCCCCTGGACTGTGCCTTATGATTCAAACGGTGACTACATTCGTAATCCTAATGGTGATGTAAACATCATCAATCCGATTCGGGAATTGGACTACAACACCAACCAACGCCGTACTTTCCGTGCAAACGCCAGTATGTATGCCCAGGTTGATTTCGGGAAAATATGGGAGCCGCTGGAAGGTCTTTCGTACAGACTCCAGTTCGGTCCTGAATTCCAATACTATACGTTAGGAATTGCAAATGCCGCCGGAGGTATCAATGGTGATGGTAACAACGGTGCCCAGTACAAAAACGAACAGAAGCGTTCATGGACATTGGACAACCTGATTTATTATAATAAGAGATTTGCCGAACACCATAATTTAGGTCTGACATTAATGCAATCAGCTTCAGCATACCACTACGAAATGGGCGATATGAGAGCCACTAACGTTGCTTCCGCCGATGAGTTATGGTACAATTTGAGTACTGCCGGTACTCTGAGTTCCTTTGGTACAGGACTGACTGAAACTCAGATGGCATCTTATATGGTCCGCGTGAACTATGGTTTCAAAGATAAATATCTGTTGACAGCTTCCATGCGTTGGGATGGTGCCTCACAGTTGGCTCCGGGACACAAATGGGCCAGTTTCCCCTCTGCAGCTTTGGCATGGCGTATTGATCAGGAAGACTTCATGAAAGACATTAACTGGCTCAGTCAATTAAAACTCCGTTTCGGTGTCGGTGTAACCGGAAATGCTGCAATTGATGCTTATGCTACCAAAGGTGCCATCACCGGTTTGTATTACAACTGGGGACAGACAGACTCCTCCCTGGGTTATGTTCCTTCAGATCCTTCTGCCAAAGATCCCGCCAAGATGGCCAACTCCGAGCTGGGATGGGAAAGAACAACGCAGTACAACCTGGGTATTGACTATGGCTTCTTCAATAACAGACTGAGCGGTAGTATTGACGCTTACAAGACTAAAACCAATGATTTGTTGCTGGCCATGTCCATACCTTCACTGACGGGTTATACTTCTACTTATGCCAACGTCGGTAAAACTTCCGGTTGGGGTATCGACTTACAGGTAAATGCCGTTCCTGTTGAAACTAAAGATTTTACCTGGAACAGTACCGTAACCTGGTCAATGGATAGAAACAAGATTGATGAACTGTCCAACGGCAGAACTGAAGACGTAAATAACAACTGGTTCGTCGGAGAAGAAATCGGTGTATATTATGATTACGTGTATGATGGTATCTGGAAAACTTCGGAAGCGGAAGAAGCAGCCGTATATGGCCGCAAACCCGGTCAGATCAAAGTAAAAGACCTCAATAATGATGATAAGATTGATGCAACCAACGACCGTCAGATTGTAGGTCACGTACGTCCTCGCTGGACAGCAGGCTGGACTAACACATTCAATTACAAGAACTTCGAACTGTCGGTCTTCATTCTTTCACGTTGGGGATTTGATGTACCGCAAGGTTCACTCACCTTGGATGGACGCTACATGCAACGTAAAATTGATTACTGGGTAGCAGGCACCAACGAAAACGCAGAATATTATTCTCCGGGATCAAACGGTGAAGCCGCCGATACCTACAGTTCTTCTATGGGCTATCAGGATGGATCTTACATCAAAGTCCGTAATATTTCATTAGGCTATAACTTCACAACGAAACAGCTGAAGAACACAGGACTCAGCAATTTGAAGGTATATGTACAGGCCATGAATCCATTCTCCATTTACAAGGCTTGTGACTGGCTGGATACAGATTTAATGAACTATGACAACAATAAGAAGACATTCGGTTCGCCTACCACAATCAAGAGTTTTGTAATTGGTGTTAACATCGGATTCTAACAAACCATTAAAAAAGAAAGAACATTATGAAATTAAACAAAATATTATTTGCAGCCGCATTAGCCAGTGTGATAGGCGGTTCAATGACTTCATGCAGCGAATCTTTTTTGGATGAAGATTTAAAGACCCAATACAGCACAGACCGTTTCAAGACGCAGGAAGGTCTGGACGAATTGGTGACAGGTGCTTATCAGAAACTGAAATTCAAATTCAACTACATCTGGGCTATTGAATGCCATAACATGGGTGTAGACGAATTTACAGATGCCAACAACACCATGCCGGCATGGAATCACTATAGCCAGGACTTAAATTCTTCTGAGAACGGAGCCAACCAACCGATGTGGGATAATTATTATGGACTAGTAGAACCGGCAAATATCATTATCAGCAATATGCCGCAATACTATAATCAGAGTAGTGCAACTTACAATACCCGCTTGGGAGAAGGTTATTTCTTAAGAGCCTATGCATATTTTGAATTGGTAAAGCAATTCGGAGGAGTCCCCTTGAAACTGACTCCTTCAACCAGTGCAGAGACTTACTTTACACGCAACAGTGAAGAAGAAATCTATGCTCAAATTATAGCAGACCTGGAAGAGGCATATAGATTATTGCCTCAAAAAGGGGAAGCTACAGGGCGCATCACGAAATATGCCGCCGCACATTTCCTGGCAAAAGCCCATTTATTCCGTGCTTCGGAATTGTATAGCGGCTGGAACAGCAGTTATGTATCAGCTGACCTTGATGCTGTCATCAAATACGGACAGGAAGTAGTTGCAGCACATCCCCTGTGCACTAACTATGTAGAACTGTGGGATTATAATGAACCCAATGGAGCGAATGAAAAAGTAAGTGAAGTTATTTTAGCAGCTCAATTCTCCAATGACGAATCCACATGGGGACGCTACGGTAATCAAATGCATCTTTACTATCCTTCCGTATATCAAGATATGGCGGGAACCAAACGTGATATCTCGGGAGGACGTGAATTCTCGTATGTCAGTGCAACCGAATATACTATGCAGGTGTTTGACCGCGTAAACGACTCTCGCTTCTGGAAATCATTCATCACCTGTTACGGAGCGAACGATACAAACGGTGCGCCCACCTGGACTAAAGAAGACATTGCCAGCGGATATGCTCCCGCAGGAGCGAAAGAAGGCGATAAACGTTTTGTTGCAGGTGAGCTGGGTCTCAAATATATCGTGAATAATCCGGGAGATACCCGTTATGAATCGTATGTGAATGATCCGACTCAGAACGTGCTGAAAAACGGTGTTATTTGTAATACCCATACTTATGTTCGCTATTTCAAAAGCCAAGCTCATAGCTGGAATGTATCCTCTTATACAGGTAACTATTATGGTATCATTCCTCACAAACGTTCTGTAGCTTTATCCAAATTCCGTGATGGATATCGTAACTCGATCGCTTCGCAGTTCGGTACACGCGACGCCATTATCGCCCGTTCGGCCGATGACGTTCTGATGATTGCAGAAGCTTATATCCGTAAAGGTGAGTCTAATTATAGCAATGCAATCGAATGGATCAACAAACTTCGTGAACGTGCAGGCTATGCAGCCGGCGAAGATCGCAGCAAAAATGTAGATGGCGGTCAGTCATACAAGAACAATTCTTATTGCTCCGGCAAAGGTGGAGGTTATTCTGCTGACGGTGCAATCTATTCTGAAGCCAATACTTACTATGAATCCAATAATATGGAAGGACAGGAAACAACGGCTTCCACCAAGAGTGTAATGACGCTAAGCAGTGTGGAGGATGTTTATAACTCTTCCGCAGACGCACCTATCTATACAGAATTAGGTTGCAGCAGCAATGCAGACAAGATGATGTGTTTCTTATTGAATGAACGTACTCGTGAACTTTGCGGTGAGTTGCTTCGCTGGGAAGACCTGGCACGTACCAAAACATTAGACACACGCTGGCACAAATTTAATGATGGTGTATCCAGAGGTATCGGTGAGTTTAATTCATCCAAACACTATTATCGCCCCATTCCACAATCATTCCTGGATGGTATTACCAATGCATCCGGCAGTGCTCTGAGCAAAGAGGAGAAGGACGCCCTGCAGAATCCCGGTTATTAATTGATTCCACAGAACAGATAAATGAGTTTTGGGGAGTAAATACCCAGAACTCGTTTTGTTTTATTATGCATAGTGAAGAATAGCAGATTGAACAAAAATACATGAAAACGGACTTTTCTCCATAGGGAAATAGTGTATTTTGCCGTACTTTTGTATTCCAATCAAAAAGAAATAAGACTCGTAATTCTGCAACTAATAAGAACAACAAATATTATGAAAAAACCTTTTTTAAAATCCCTGATGAATATCGCAACGATTGCCGTAGCCACAGTGATTGTCATTGGAGCATCAAGTGCCATACCTGCCCCCCAATATAAGCTAGAAATAGATACGGATGTGCTTTATC
Organism: Bacteroides cellulosilyticus; assembly: GCF_020091405.1. Taxonomy (NCBI): domain Bacteria; kingdom Pseudomonadati; phylum Bacteroidota; class Bacteroidia; order Bacteroidales; family Bacteroidaceae; genus Bacteroides; species Bacteroides cellulosilyticus. The sequence goes on along the minus strand of NZ_CP081903.1, from coordinate 3,332,448 downwards.
AATGGCAGGATCTGACACCCACCTATGAGGAGCAAATCACACGCATCGACGGTCTGCATATGCCCTACGACCACTTTCGTAGCGCAACCGATGCTCCGTCTTATGACTATTCGAAGCTGCAAAAGGAAAAGCTGGGAAGAGGTGTGGTAGCTATCCGCGAAAATCAGTCAGAAGTAGCTGTTTCCTGGCGATATCTCTCTTCCGATCCGGTAAACACTTCTTTCAACCTCTATCGTGACGGAAAAAAAGTAGCTGAAGTACCTGCCACAACAGGAACCTTTTATCGGGATACATATAAAAGTAAGAAAGCAGCTACTTATACCATAAAACCAGTTGTAAACGGTGCAGAAACCGGACACATCGAAGGTAGCTACACCTTGCCTGCCAACGCACCGATAGGCTATATCAATATTCCTCTTGATCCTCCGACAGATGGCATAACTCCTGCGGGACAAAAATATACGTATATTCCCAATGATGCTTCCATCGGAGATGTAGATGGCAACGGAGAATATGAGATCATTCTCAAATGGGACCCTTCAAATGCTCATGACAATGCCCACGACGGGTATACAGGCAATGTATTCTTTGATTGCTACCGTCTAACCGGTGAAAGACTCTGGCGCATTGATATGGGACGCAATATCCGTGCAGGTGCACACTACACCCAGTTCATGGTTTATGACTTCGATGGGGACGGACGTGCCGAAATCATCATGAAAACTTCCGACGGCACTATTGATGGCCAGGGAAATATCATCGGAGATGCCTCTGCCGATTATCGTGAGCCAGGGGACTCTACACAACCCACCGGCGGTGACTTCGCTAAAGAAGATCCTCGCGGTAAACCACGTCAGGGAGATCCTTTGCGCAATCAGGGACGTATCCTGACAGGCAATGAATACCTCACCGTCTTCAATGGACTTACAGGAGCAGCCATGAAGACAATCGACTATATTCCCGAACGCGGACAACTGGAAGATTGGGGAGATAACCGTGCCAATCGTAGCGACCGTTTCCTGGCAGCCGTGGCTTATCTGGATGGCGTTCACCCCAGTGCAGTCATGTGCCGCGGATATTATACACGTGCAGTACTTGCCGCTTTCGATTGGAATGGAAAAGAGCTAAAGCAACGTTGGGTATTCGATAGTAATACTCCCGGAAATGAAGCTTATGCAGGTCAAGGTAATCATAATCTTCGTGTAGGCGATGTAGATGGAGACGGATGTGATGAAATCATCTACGGTTCCTGCGCTATTGATAATAATGGTAAAGGGCTTTATTCCACCGGAATGGGACACGGAGATGCCATACATCTGACGAAATTCTCCCCTACAATGAAAGGGCTCCAGGTATGGGATTGCCACGAAAATAAAAGAGACGGCTCAAGTTTCCGTGATGCGGCAACGGGCAAGGTTTTGTTCCAAGTGAAAAGTGGTACAGATGTAGGACGTTGTATGGCAGCTGATATCGACCCGACGAATCCGGGTGTGGAAATGTGGTCGTGGGAATCGAAAGGACTACGCAATATAAAAGGAGAAGTTATCAATCCGGATATAGAAAGCTTTTCTACCAACATGGCTGTATGGTGGGATGGAGATCTGCTTCGTGAATTGCTGGATAAGAATGTAGTTTCCAAATACGACTGGAAAGCCGGTGTTTGCAAACCACTGGCTACTTTCACCGGAGCCGTATCAAACAGCGGCACCAAAGCAACTCCCTGTCTGCAAGGCGACATTACAGGCGACTGGCGTGAGGAAGTTCTTCTCCGCACGGAAGACAACACCGCTCTCCGTCTTTATGTCTCTCCGATAGCCACTGATTACCGTTTCCATACTTTTCTGGAAGATCCGGTGTATCGCATCAGTATTGCCACACAGAACGTAGCTTACAACCAGCCTACCCAACCCGGTTTCTATTTCGGTCCGGACTTGAAAGGGTGGTTCAGAGGAACCGGTATCAGTATCTATGCCCAGAAAAAGAAAGAAGTAATAAATGACTCCAACACTCCGTTGCATCTATTACAACCGGCCTACAAAGTACCTTATAAGGAACTTACAGCTACAGAAATAAAGACAGACATCGACCGCATACTCCGCTATCTGGAAAAGAACACTCCTACCCGCGTTGTAAGTGAAAAAACCGGAAAGGTAATCACGGATTACAAGAACCTCCCGGCTGATGCACAACTGGAACGGGGCGCTTTCCGCCTTGCCAGTTACGAATGGGGAGTAACGTACTCTGCCATGATGGCCGCTGCCAAAGCTACGGGAGACGCCAACTACATGAAATACGTCACCGACCGATTCAACTTCCTCGCAGAAGTGGCTCCGTATTTCCGGGAATTACAAGAGAAAAATGGTAAAGTTGATCCGCAAATGAAGCAAATTCTGACTCCCCATGCCCTCGATGATGCCGGAGCCGTATGTGCAGCCATGATCAAAGCCCAATTACAAGATCAATCTCTCAATCTCTATCCTTTGATAGACAATTATCTCGATTTCATCTTGAACAAGGAATACCGCCTTGCCGACGGAACTTTCGCCCGTATCCGTCCCCAATACAATACATTGTGGCTGGACGATATGTTTATGGGGGTTCCGCCTGTTGCCTGGTATTCTAAATTGGCCAAAGATAACCAGTCCAATTACCTTGCCGAAGCTACCCGGCAGATATTCCAGTTTGCAGAACGGATGTGGGTACCGGAAAAGAAACTATTCCGCCACGGTTGGGTAGAAGGTATGCAAGATCACCCGGCTTTCCATTGGGGACGTGCCAATGGCTGGGCTTTGCTCACCATGACCGAAGTGCTGGACGTAATGCCGGAAAATTATCCTCAGCGTGCAAAACTCATGGAGCTGTTTCGCGAACATGTTCGCGGTTTAGCTGCCTGCCAAAGTGGAGAAGGGCTCTGGCATCAGTTATTGGACCGGAATGACTCTTATCTGGAAACTTCAGCAACAGCCATCTATGTATATTGCATCGCCCATGCCATCAACCAAGGATGGCTGGATGCAATGGCCTACGGCCCGGTTGCTCAATTGGGTTGGCAAGCCGTCTCCACACAGATCAATGCAGAAGGACAGGTGGAAGGTACTTGTGTTGGTACCGGCATGGCATTCGATCCGGCTTTCTATTATTATCGTCCGGTCAATGTGTATGCCGCGCACGGCTATGGTCCTGTGATCTGGGCAGGTGCCGAAATGATCAATTTGCTAAATAAGCAACATCCGAAGATGAATGACAGCGCCATTCAGTTCTATCACACCGAACAGAAAACACAAGAACCGATTTTCAGTGTGACCGATTCCAATTAGCTCACTATAAATCAAAGTTACCATGAAAAGAGAAGCATTCAAAATGTTCCTGAAATCCGGCTACGAAAAGGAATATGAAAAAAGACATGCGGCCATCTGGCCGGAATTGAAAAAGATGTTGTCCGACGGTGGAGTATATGATTACTCCATCTACTGGGACAAAGAAACCAATATCCTCTTTGCCTGCCAGAAAACGAAAGGCGAAGAATCCTCGCAAGATATGGGTGCCAACCCTATTGTACAAAAATGGTGGGACTATATGGCAGACATCATGAAGGTGAATCCCGACAATTCTCCGGTAACCATACCCCTGCCTGAAGTATTCCACATGGATTAAAAAAACAAAAGTGCATTGATAGTCTGTTACAATGCACTTTTTCCGTATTTTTGTTTCGCACTAAAATCTATGAAACATGAAAAAGCACATCTTGCTTACGTGTGTATCTTTGCTAGTTAGCCTCCTTAGTACTTCTGCATCCATCGAAGTGCGCTCCACGCACATGACAACCACAGACGGACTGGCCAACAATTCCATCTGTTACATATTCCAGGATAGCAAAGGATTTATCTGGATGGGAACCCTGAATGGTCTCAGCCGCTACGATGGCAATTCATTTGTCACTTTCCTCCCGGAAAGCGAATCCGGTAACAACCGGATCTCCCTGTCGACCAATCACGCCAGAACCATCAGCGAAGATAAGAATGGTTTCCTATGGATAGAAACTTCCGGAGAATTCTTCAATTGCTACGATCTAAGAAAAGATTGTTTCGTAGATTTCACCGGCTGTGGCGAATACAGACAAAACTACGACCGCAAGGCAGAAGCCGCCAATGGTGACGTATGGCTATGGAACAGCAGAAACGGCTGCCGACGGGTGACTTATCAAAACGGAGCATTTTCTTCCGTCAGTTTTAGAAAATCTTTAGGCAATCTCCCCTCAGACAGTGTCGCTTATGTATACCCGGATGAGCAGGGAAATATCTGGATAGGTACCGATTGTGGCGTAGTGCAGGTAACCGGTGATAAGACTATTCTGGTTGAAAAGCGCAATACTTTTGCCGCACAATCTTTCGGAAAAGATGTCTTTTTCCTGTCAACAAACGGTATCATCTCTAAAAAAGAAGAAAACAAGCCAAGCGTAACAGTTGCCCATTTACAAAAAGAGAAAAGCGCCCTGACCATATACGGCACGCTTTGTCTGCAAGATGATTGGGTTATATTCACTTCGAACGGAGGATACCTGTTCAATACGAAAACAAACCGAGTCCACCGTCAGGCAGAACTGGACATTAAAAACGGAAATGTCCTGACGGACAATCTCGGTAACTTCTGGATCTATAACAATACCGGTAAGGTATGGTATGTCAACTCGAAGACCCGCGCCCTCAAGACTCTTCAACTCTCCACTCCCGACAAATTAAACTACGTGGATATGGAACGCTATCACGTAGTACACGATTCCCGAGGCATCATCTGGATATCCACCTATGGCAACGGACTGTTTGCCTACGATACCCTTACAGAAGAGCTCCAACATTTCGACTTTCAGATTGACGGCTTCAGCCATATCAGTTCCAATTATCTGCAATATCTCATGGAAGATAGTTCAGGTACTATCTGGGTTAGTTCCGAATATGCCGGAATAGCGCGCCTGACGATTTTAAATGAAGGAATAAAGCGCATTTTTCCGGAGGCAGTCTCTTTGTCAGACCGTTCAAACACCGTACGTATGATTACCCGGTTAAAAAATGATGATATTTGCATTGGTACCCGGGGCGGAGGAGTCATAGTCTATGATCCGCAAATGAAGACACAGAAAAAGAAACTTCATTTCAACTCCAATATATATGCGATAGCCGAAGATAATGAAGGAACCGTATGGATGGGAAGTCGTGGCGAAGGGCTTCGCATTGGTGATAAATGGTATACCAACCAATCCGGGAATGCTTCATCCATCAGTAATAATAATATCTTCATCTTATACTGCGACCGGAAAGGGAGAATGTGGATAGGAACTTTCGGAGGCGGACTGGATTTAGCCGTCAAAGGTGAAAACGGATATACCTTCCGGCATTTTCTGAACAAAAGTTTCGGACAGCGACGAACACGCGCCATCATGGAAGATAAAAACGGATGGATGTGGATAGGAAACAGTGACGGGGTATCCGTGTTTCATCCGGACTCTCTGATAGCTAATGCCACGAACTACCTGACCTACAATTACAATAATGGGAAACTACTCAGCAATGAGATAAAATGTATCTATCAGGACACTAAAGGCCGGATATGGATCGGTACATCAGGCGGCGGCTTAAGCATGTGTACCCCGGATAGTGGCTATAAGAATTTGGAATTCAAACATTATGATACCAACAATGGATTGGTAAACAACATGGTTCAGGCCATTGCAGAAGACAGGCAAGGTAAACTGTGGATTGCAACCGAATATGGAATTTCACGCTTCACTCCTGAAACGCAGGCTTTCGAAAACTTCTTCTCCTCGGCTTATACACTGGGGGATGTATATAGCGACAATAGTTCATGCGTCAGTAAAGATGGCAGTTTACTATTCGGTACCAACTACGGATTACTGGTAATCAATCCCGGACAAACAGGAATTAATTTTGCTCTCAATCCGGTGGTTACTTTCACTAATCTGCAAGTCAATGGAATATCTATGCGCCCGGGAGATACTGATTCACCGTTAAGCAGCGCCATGATGTACACAGATGAGATAGAATTGAAGTATTTTCAAAGATCATTCGTAATAGATTTCACGACATTCGATTATTCGAAAATAAACAGTTATACCTATACTTATCGTTTAGAGAATTATGATAAAGAATGGAGTAAGCCCTCTCCGCTCAGCTTTGCGTCTTACAAAAACCTACCACCGGGTAAGTACAGTCTGCATGTAAAAGTCTGCAATGCTACCGGCATCTCAGGCGATCAGGAGGCCGTTCTGAGAATTACAATAGCTCCTCCCTTCTGGCAGACATCCTGGGCATTCCTCATTTATACCCTATTGTTTATAGTTGCGCTTTACATCACCTACAAGTTGGTGCGTGATTTCAATCTTTTGCGTAATAAAGTGCAGGTAGAAAAGCAACTGACGGAATATAAGCTTGTATTCTTTACGAATATCTCACATGAATTCCGTACTCCCCTGACCTTAATACAAGGAGCGCTGGAAAAAATACAAAGTATAGATAAAGTTCCCAAGGAAATGACCAATTCACTGAAAGTCATGAATAAAAGTACACAGCGTATGTTGCGTCTGATTAATCAGTTATTGGAATTCAGAAAAATGCAAAACAACAAATTGGCCCTTTCTTTGGAAGAAACAGATGTCATGGGCTTCCTGCATGAGATCTTTTTAAGTTTCAAGGACACAGCGGCATCTAAAAACATGGATTTCCGTTTCCAACCTTCAGTAGCTTCCTATAAAATGTTTATCGACAAAGGAAATCTGGACAAGGTGGTTTATAATTTATTGTCCAATGCTTTTAAATATACTCCAAGCAATGGTAAAGTCACACTTTCAGCCATAGTGGACGAGTATAAGAAATGTCTGGAAATTTCCGTAGCAGACACAGGAATCGGCATTGCCAAAGAGAAACGGGGAGAACTGTTCAAACGTTTCATGCAAAGCAACTTCTCAAGTAACAGCACCGGCATTGGATTGCACCTGACACACGAACTGGTAAATGTTCATAAAGGCAGCATTACTTATGATGAGAATCAGGGGGGAGGATCTGTTTTCACGGTTTCACTCCCCACCGACACCAGTGTATATGAAGAGAAAGACTTCCTGATTCCTCACGATGCCTTTCTGGAAGAAAAGGCATATCGGCAGGAAAGCTATGAAGAGGAAAACATTCCGGACGTAGATATTGCAGAGGAAAAAACTCCTTCAAATCAGTACAAACTGTTGATCATCGAGGATGACAACGATGTACGTGAGTTCCTGAAAGAAGAGTTCAAGCCTTATTTTGAGGTGGTAACTGAAGCGGACGGACTTTCAGGCTTGGAACGCGCACGTACTTACGATGCTGATCTCATCATCTGCGACGTATTGATGCCGGGACTTACGGGATTTGAAGTCACCCGCAAACTTAAAAATGATTTCGATACCAGTCATATACCTATTATATTATTGACAGCTATGAGCTCAGCGGAAAATCATCTGAAAGGCGTAGAAAGCGGAGCGGATGCATATATCACCAAACCATTCAGTCCCAAGCTATTGCTGGCAAGAGCATTCCAACTGATAAAGCAACGTGAAAAGTTACGGAAGAAATTCTCGGATGATCCGGGAATGATTACTCCTGCTATCTGTACGTCAGAGAAAGACAAACAATTTGCCGATAAGCTTCAGGCTATTCTGGAAGAACAGATTAGTAACAGTGAATTCGCCGTAGATGACCTTGCTTCAGTAATGGGACTGGGGCGTTCAACCTTCTATCGCAAGGTACGTGGAATAACCGGCTATTCCCCCAATGAATACATGCGTATCATCCGCATGAAGAAAGCTGCCGAACTTTTACTTGAAAATCGTTATACAGTGGCAGAGGTATCTTACAAGATAGGTATCGAAGACCCATTCTATTTTAGTAAATGCTTCAAGAAACAGTTCGGAGTATCCCCATCTGTATATTTACGCGGTAAGAATGATCCGGAAGAAAAGGAAAATGATGATAAAGAAGAAGAGACGTTCGAATAAGATAATCATAGAAAAAAAGACCCGGGAAGTTTTCAATCCCGGGCTTTTCTTTATAATAGCATACATCACTATTCAAACAATTCAGAATGACTTCCCAACCTGATTACGTCTATATAATTACGATCTTCGTCAATCCATATTAGTAAAAAGCCTCCCTCAATATGACATTCCATACAACCTTTATACTGTCCTATAAGCTTATGCGGCAGAAATGTTTCGGGTATTTCTATATCTTTAATAAGCAAATTCAATAGTTCGTATAGTTTTTGCATTTTTCGAGAATTGACGGTCAAGCAAATCCGTACTGAGCCGAAACGCTGTTTGTTTTCTATCTATCGCTGCCTCCATATATCTTACATTTGTTATATTATGTATCACAAATGTATAACACTTATATAACATCTGCAAGAAAAAAGATGCTTATTCAACTTCCTTTTCAGAACATTAAATTATAAACATAGATTAAAAATAGCCCCAACTTTATACAGTTGAGGCTATTTATATACACTCTTAAAAAGAATAATCCTATTCCCACTCTATCGTTGCAGGCGGTTTTGACGAAATATCATAGGTTACCCGGTTCACCCCTTTCACCTTATTAATAATATCATTGGAAACCTTGCCCAGGAATTCGTAAGGCAAATGTGCCCAGTCTGCCGTCATAGCATCCGTAGAAGTCACAGCGCGCAGCGCAATGGCACGTTCATACGTACGTTCATCTCCCATCACACCAACTGACTGCACGGGAAGCAAGATAACGCCCGCCTGCCAAACCTGATGATAAAGAGAAGTTTCGCTGCCATCAGCTTCTTTCACTTTCCAGTCACGCAAGCCCTGAATAAAGATATCATCCGCATTTTGCAAAATAGCTACTTTCTCCGGAGTAATATCACCCAAAATGCGCACAGCCAAACCGGGTCCAGGGAAAGGATGACGAGTAATCAGATGTTCAGGCATACCCAATCCGCGACCTACACGGCGAACCTCATCTTTGAACAACAAGCGAAGCGGCTCACAAAGTTTCAGGTGCATCTTTTCAGGTAAACCACCTACATTATGATGACTCTTAATAACCGTACCGGTAATAGAAAGGGACTCGATACAATCAGGATAGATCGTACCCTGTGCCAGCCATTTCACATCTTTAATCTTATGGGCCTCCTCATCAAATACTTCGATAAAACCCTTGCCTATAATCTTACGCTTTTCCTCAGGCTCCGTTACACCTGCCAGTTCTGCAAAGAACTTGGCACTGGCATCCACGCCGATAACATTCAGACCGAGACATTCATAATCGTGCAGTACATTCTTGAACTCATTCTTACGGAGCATACCGTGATCTACGAAGATACAAGTCAGATTCTTACCGATAGCGCGGTTCAGCAATACAGCAGCTACGGAAGAATCCACACCACCGCTCAAACCGAGAACTACCTTATCGTCACCCAACTGTTCCTTCAATTCGGCAACCGTCGTTTCAATAAAGGAAGCGGCACTCCAGTCCTGTTTGCAACCGCAAACATCCACCACGAAGTTCTTCAGCATCTGCGTGCCATCTTCGCTATGAAATACTTCCGGATGGAACTGTACGCCCCACACCTTTTCGTTCTCTATCTGATAAGCAGCAATCGCCACCTTATCCGTCGAAGCTATTTTTTTGAAATTGGAAGGGATAACCGTAATTGTATCTCCGTGGCTCATCCACACCTGTGTATTTTCCTTCACGCCTTTGAACAGCACATTGTCTTTGTCAAAAGAGCTCAAGTGTGCACGTCCGTACTCACGACTTCCGGCAGGCTCCACCCTACCGCCATTGGTATAAGCGATAAACTGCGCACCGTAGCAGATACCCAAAATAGGATACTTTCCACGAATTTCACTCAGATCAGCCTTAAATGCACTTTCATCGTATACAGAGAACGGGCTTCCCGAAAGAATAACCCCCTTTACACTCTCATCCCCCTCCGGGAACTTATTATAAGGTAAAATTTCGCAATACGTATTCAATTCACGGACACGACGGGCTATAAGCTGCGTAGTCTGCGAACCAAAATCAAGAATGACAATCTTTTCTTGCATATAATCTGTATGGATTTAATTAAAATGTTCCGCAAAAGTAGAAAAAACCAAGCGAAAAACAGGAATAATAGCCGAAAAATCTATATTTATGATATAATTAACCTATTTGGAAGACAAAAAGTCACATGGAATAAGTAAAATCATTCAAAAGAATGATCACTGATAATCAATACATTACAAGGAGTTAACTTCCTGTCAACAAAGAGTTAACTTCTTGTCGACAGGAAGTTAACTCCTTGTTGACAGGGAATGAATTGTTCCGTTTTCCCTACTGCTTATAACCCGAACCGTATCAGGTCCGTATTTGCTCCGTACCTAAGCGCTTAGACCGGATACGGACCAGGTACGGGCCAGACACGGACCGGGTACGTTGAGGATTATTTTTTGTTCTTTTTATCGTTTTTCTTTCAAGATATCCCTGATTTCCGTCAGCAAGACCTCTTCTTTGCTAGGTGCGGGAGGAGCAGGAGGTGCTGCGGGAACTTCCGCCTCCTTCTTAGCCGTCAGCCTGGTCAGCAACTTGATGAACAGGAAAATAGAAAAAGCAATAATGAGAAAGTCAAACGTCACTTGCAAGAAATTTCCATAATTCAAGGTTACGGCGGCAATCTCTTTACCGTCCACAACTTCAGCAGGTTTCATCACCCACTTCAAGTCTGTAAAGTTCACACCTCCCACCAGTAAACCGAGAGGCGGCATAATAATATCTGCCACAACAGAGGACACAATTTTACCAAACGCGCCACCGATGATTACACCGACAGCCATGTCTATCACATTGCCTTTCATGGCAAATGATTTAAAATCTTGTAAAAATGAACTTTTTCCCATCACTTCCATTATTTAATTATAAAATTAAGTGCGAATATAAAAACATTTTCTTACTTTTGCACCGCATTTCAGAAATAAATGCGCAAGAGAAGAGAGATATTTGAACAAATATTATAAAACCCTTAAAAGTTTAAACAAAATGATTAAAGTAGGTATTAATGGATTCGGACGTATCGGACGTTTCGTATTCCGCGCTGCAATGGAAAGAAACGATATTCAAATCGTTGGTATTAACGACCTTTGCCCGGTAGATTACTTGGCTTACATGCTGAAGTATGACACTATGCACGGTCAGTTTAACGGCTCTATCGAAGCAGATGTTGAAAACAGCAAGCTGATCGTTAACGGCCAGGCTATCCGCATCACTGCAGAAAGAAACCCGGCTGACTTGAAATGGGATGCTGTAGGTGCAGAATACGTAGTTGAATCTACTGGTTTGTTCCTGAGCAAAGACAAAGCTCAAGCTCACATCGAAGCTGGTGCAAAATATGTAGTAATGTCTGCTCCTTCTAAAGATGACACCCCGATGTTCGTTTGCGGTGTAAACGAAAAAACATACGTGAAAGGTACTCAATTCGTATCTAACGCTTCTTGTACTACTAACTGTTTGGCTCCTATCGCTAAAGTATTGAACGACAAGTTCGGTATCTTGGATGGTTTGATGACTACAGTTCACTCTACAACTGCTACTCAGAAAACAGTTGACGGTCCTTCTATGAAAGACTGGAGAGGTGGTCGTGCTGCTTCTGGCAACATCATCCCGTCTTCTACTGGTGCTGCTAAGGCTGTAGGTAAAGTAATCCCTGCTTTGAACGGCAAACTGACTGGTATGTCTATGCGTGTTCCGACTTTGGACGTATCTGTAGTTGACTTGACAGTTAACTTGGCTAAACCGGCTACTTACGCTGAAATCTGTGCTGCTATGAAAGAAGCTTCAGAAGGCGAATTGAAGGGTATCCTGGGTTACACTGAAGATGCAGTAGTTTCTTCTGACTTCTTGGGTGACGCTCGTACTTCTATCTTCGATGCAAAAGCTGGTATCGCTTTGACTGATACTTTCGTAAAAGTTGTATCTTGGTATGACAACGAAATCGGTTACTCTAACAAGGTTCTTGACCTGATCGCTCACATGGCTTCAGTTAACAACTAATAAGCAGAGTACAAAATAATATTTAAAACAGGCAATCTCGACGAGGTTGCCTGTTTTTTGTTAAAATACAACGGGTTATTCATTAAATCAGCTATTTTTTTTGCACTTTTGCGGTTAGATTATTTTTACCGAACCTAAGTAAGTATGATAAAATTAAAACTAACGCTAACATTACTCTGCTTTATGAATATAATACAGGCTCAAAACCCTTTTTTTGAAAAGTATTCTACGCCTCACGGTACTATCCCGTTTGAAAAGATAAAGACCGAACATTATGAACCCGCTATTCGTGAAGGTATCAACCGTCACAATGCGGAGATTGATGCTATCACCAATAATCCGGAAGCGGCTACATTCGCCAACACGATCGCTGCTTATGAAAAGTCCGGCGAACTGTTGAACCAAGTCAGCACTGTATTCGGCAATCTGCTGAGTGCGGAAACCAACGATGACATGCAGGAACTGGCAAAATCCATCATGCCGTTGCTGAGCGAACATGGCAATAACATCACTCTGAATGAGAAGTTATTTGCACGCATTAAGGCAGTGTATGACCAGAAAGACCAGGCTAATCTTACTCCCGAGCAAAACAAGCTGCTGGAGAAGGTGTACAATAGCTTTGTTCGTAGTGGAGCTAATCTCGAAGGAGAAGCCAAAGAGCAATACCGTGCTCTGAGCAAAGAACTTAGCTTACTGACCCTGCAATTCGGAGAAAACAACCTGAAAGAAACCAACGACTATAAACTGGTACTGACAGACCCTGCACAACTTGCCGGCCTGCCGCAAAGCGCCATTGATGCAGCCGCAGAAACTGCCAAAGAAAAAGGCGTGGAAGGATGGGTATTCACCTTGCAGGCCCCCAGTTATAGCCCGTTTATGACGTATGCCAGTAACCGCGATTTGCGTTGTAAGCTTTATATGGCATATAATACCAAATGTACCCATGACAATGAAACCAACAATCTGGAGATTGTAAAGAAGCTTGTTAATACCCGCCTGGCTATTGCGCAACTTTTGGGATACAGCAGTTTTGCTGAATATAACCTAAAAGAGCGAATGGCAGAAAACAGCGGCAATGTATATAAACTGCTGGATCAGCTACTCGATGCCTACACTCCCACCGCCAAGCAAGAATATGCAGAGGTAGAGGCTTTGGCACGCCAAATGGAAGGCAGTGACTTCACAGTGATGCCTTGGGACTGGTCTTATTATTCCCATAAACTGAAAGACCAGAAGTTCCAGATAGATGATGAAATGCTCCGTCCCTATTTTGAACTGAGCAAGGTAAAAGAAGGTGTATTCGGTCTGGCCACCCGCTTGTATGGCATTACTTTCAAGAAAAACAGCGATATCCCGGTATACCATAAGGATGTGGATGCATATGAGGTATTTGACAAAGATGGTAAATTCCTGTCCGTGCTCTATACAGACTTCCATCCCAGAGAGGGTAAACGCGCAGGTGCATGGATGACTTCTTATAAAGAGCAATGGATTGACGAGGCAACCGGTGAAAACAGTCGTCCGCACATATCTATCGTGATGAACTTCACCAAGCCGACAAAAGACAAACCCGCCTTACTGACATTTGGTGAACTGGAGACATTCCTGCATGAATTTGGGCATAGTCTGCATGGTATGTTCGCGAATTCCACCTATGAAAACCTGAGCGGTACAAATGTATATTGGGACTTTGTGGAACTCCCCTCTCAATTCATGGAGAACTTCGCTATTGAAAAGGAGTTCCTTCACACATTTGCCAGACATTATCAGACCGGAGAACTCATCCCGGACGAATTGGTACAGCGCATTGTAGATTCTTCTAATTTCGATGCCGCTTATGCCTGCCTGCGTCAAGTTAGCTTTGGATTACTGGATATGGCATGGTACACCCGTACTACCCCATTTGATGGCGACGTGAAGGTTTATGAAAAAGAAGCATGGAAGAAAGCACAGATTCTTCCTATGGTAGAAGATGCCTGTATGAGTACACAGTTCTCGCATATCTTTGCCGGAGGTTATTCTGCCGGATATTACAGCTATAAATGGGCGGAAGTTCTGGATGCGGATGCTTTCTCACTGTTTAAACAAAAAGGAATCTTCAATCCGGAAGTAGCCGCTTCCTTCAGGGAAAACATTCTTTCCAAAGGAGGAACAGAACACCCGATGACACTATACAAACGCTTTCGCGGACAAGAACCAACTATTGATGCATTATTAATCAGAAATGGAATAAAGAAATGAAAAAGATGAAGACCTATATACAGCTACTGTTAGCCGCTCTCTTCATACCCGTATTGAGCGCTTGTGAGCAGGAAGACGATGTCATCGACATCTTCACCGGAAAAACCTGGTACATGACTTACATTGCAGTGGAAGGACAAAACAAAATGTACGACTTCTGGCAAAACGATCAAGATGCCAGAGAAAAAAGTTTTAAGACGATTACAGGAGATAATTACACTTTAGTGTTTGAAGGTGCTAACGTAAACGATGTAGCAATCGGAACTTTTAGCGGGAAAGCCACCAGTGCCTCTGTCAATGGTGACTGGAGTGCAAATGGGGATAATCGGGAATTAAAGATTACCATAAAAAATGGAGGAGGCACCGATGGGGATAAGTATTTAGGTAAGGCCTTTATGGACGGACTAAAGAGTGCATTCAAATATGGAGGAGATAATAAGAATCTATATATTTATTACAAAGAGGGACAGACTGTAAAGTTCATCTCTTTCGCTCCACAACGTAATTCAGGTAATTAAGACTATGGAAGGTTCTGCTAAAGAAAAACAAGAAGCGCTGGACAAGCGTTATATACGTATGGCAAGTATCTGGGCGGAAAATTCATATTGTAAACGCCGTCAGGTAGGTGCACTCATCGTCAAAGATAAAATGATCATTTCTGACGGGTATAACGGAACGCCTGCCGGTTTTGAAAATGTATGTGAAGACGATAATAACGTTACCAAACCTTACGTGTTGCATGCCGAGGCGAATGCAATCACGAAGATAGCACGCTCTAACAATAGCAGCGACGGTGCCACTATGTATGTCACCGCTTCGCCATGCATCGAATGTTCAAAACTGATTATCCAGGCAGGTATTAAACGAGTGGTTTACTCCGAAAAATATCGTTTGGAAGACGGTATCGAACTTTTGAAGCGTGCAGGTATCGAGGTAGTATATGTAGCTACAAGTGACGAGCTACAGGCTACAAGTAGTGAATGAAAACCTTAAACAAACAATAAACTAAAATCTACGAACCACCAGCCACCACTCGTAGCTTGTAGCTCGTAGCTAACAACTAAAAGATATGAGTACAAAAAACTCTTCCCGCTTTACCCCGCTCGTCATTGCAATCAGCGTGGTAATGGGAATTCTGATCGGAACATTTTATGCCAGGCATTTCGCCGGAAATACGCTGGGCATTATTAATGGCTCGTCCAACAAGCTGAATGCTTTGCTGCGGGTTGTTGAAGACCAGTATGTAGACACCGTCAACATGACGGACCTTGTGGAAAAAGCAATGCCACAGATATTGGCTGAGTTAGACCCCCACTCTACTTACATTCCTGCCCAGAATCTGGAGGAAGTTAATTCAGAGTTGGAAGGCAGCTTTAGCGGTATCGGTATTCAATTCACCATCCAGGATGATACGATTCATGTGAACAGTGTCATTCAAGGTGGTCCGTCCGAGAAAGTAGGACTGATGGCAGGCGACCGCATCGTTATGGTAGACGATAGCTTGTTCGCCGGAATAAAGCTGACCAATGAGAAAGCCATGCGCACTTTGAAAGGCCCGAAAGGAACCAAGGTGAAATTGGGTGTCAAACGTGCCACAGAAAAGGATTTGCTGGACTTTGTCATCACCCGCGGTGATATTCCACAGAATACAATTGATGCAGCTTATATGCTCAGCAATGATTATGGATACATTCAAATCAGTAAGTTCGGACGTACCACTCATGTAGAACTGCTGAATGCTATTGCTCAACTCAGTCATCAGAATTGTAAGGGAATCATTATCGACTTGCGCGACAACACCGGTGGTTACATGGAGGCTGCCGTGCGTATGGTGAATGAATTCCTGCCGGAAGGACAACTCATCGTCTATGCCCAGGGACGCAAATACCCCCGTATGGAAGATTATGCCAACGGAACAGGCAGTTGCCAGAAGATGCCTTTGGTTGTGCTGACCAATGAAAGTTCGGCATCCGCCAGTGAGATTTTTGCAGGAGCCATTCAGGATAATGACCGTGGTACAATCGTAGGACGCCGTTCCTTCGGAAAAGGATTGGTACAACAACCGATTGATTTCAGCGATGGCTCTGCTATCCGCCTGACAATCGCCCGTTACTATACTCCATCCGGCCGTTGCATACAACGTCCGTATAAGAACGGTAAGGATGCCAAGTACGAAATGGATTGGCTGACCCGCTACGAGCATGGTGAATTCTTCTCTAAGGATAGCATCAAGCTGGACGAGAATTTGCGCTACTCCACCCGTTTGGGACGTCCCGTTTACGGTGGTGGTGGTATTATGCCGGATGTATTCGTACCGCAGGATACTACTGGAACCTCTTCTTATCTGATTGAAGTGCTCAATAAAGGACTGACTTTACAGTTCAGCTTCCAGTATTCCGACCGCAACCGGGCTAAACTGAATGAGTTCGAAAATGAAGAAGACATGCTGAAATATCTTCGCCAGCAAGGTATCGTAGAACAGTTTATCCGTTTTGCAGACAGCAAGGGAGTGAAGAGACGCAATATTCTTATTCACAAGTCCTACAAGCTGATGGAAAGAAACCTTTATGGAAACATTATCTATAATATACTAGGCAGGGAGCCTTATATAAGGTATATCAACCAGGGCGATCCTACCGTACAAAAGGCATTGGAAATTCTGGAGAACGGCGAAGCGTTTCCCAAGGCTCCGGAAGATGTTGTGAAAGAAGAAACGAAAGATGAAGGAAAGAAAAAAAGAACTGCGGAAGCGTATGGCATTGTTAAAGACCCGGCACGGGCTTACCACTACGCATCAATCCCAGTCTGCTGAAATACTTGCCGCCCTGGAAGCCCACCCGGCTTTCAGGGCGGCACATATCGTCCTGCTCTATTATTCACTGAAGGACGAAGTCGATACGCATGAATTTGTCCGGAAGTGGAGCCGTGAAAAACGGATATTGCTTCCGGTTGTCGTAGGTGACGATCTGGAATTGCGTGTCTATACCGGTCCCGAAGATCTGGCAACAGGAAGTTATGGTATTGAAGAACCTACCGGAGAACTCTTCACCGACTATGCAGCTATCGACTTTGTCGCCGTTCCCGGCGTAGCTTTCGATCATGCAGGTAACCGTCTAGGTAGAGGCAAAGGTTATTATGACCGACTGCTCCCCCGCCTCACGGCTTTCAAAGCCGGCATCTGTTTTCCTTTTCAATTAGTGGAAGAAGTGCCTGCGGAGCCATTCGACATCCGCATGGATACGATTATAACAATTCAATGAAAACAAATTATCACACTCATACTACCCGTTGCATGCACGCTACGGGTAGTGACGAAGACTACGTGCTCAGCGCCATCAAAGGCGGCTATCAGGAACTGGGATTTTCAGACCACACTCCGTGGAAGTATCACACCGATTATGTGGCTGACATGCGTATGCTCCCCGAAGAATTACCCGGATACGTAGAAAGTCTGCGCTCGCTCCGCGAGAAATACCAGGATCAGATCAGTATCAAAATCGGATTGGAATGCGAGTATTTTCCCGCCTATACCCATTGGCTGAAGGAGAAAATCAAAGAGTATCAACTGGATTATATCCTGTTCGGCAATCACCATTACCATACAGATGAGAAGTTCCCTTACTTCGGGCATCATACCGAGAACCTCGATATGCTGGAACTCTATGAAGAGAGTGCCATCGAGGGAATGGAGAGTGGTTTATTCTGCTGTCTGGCTCACCCGGATTTATTCATGCGCTCATATCCTCAGTTCGACCGTCATTGTAAGTTAATCAGCCGCCATATCTGCCGCACAGCCGCACGCCTCCATATTCCGCTGGAATATAATATCGGTTATGTAGCTTATAATGAGGCGCACAATTTGCAGACTTATCCCTGCCCGGACTTCTGGCACATTGCCGCCAATGAAGGTTGTACTGCCATCATCGGGCTGGATGCGCATAACAATAAAGACTTGGAAACGCCTGTTTATTACAATCGTGCCATAGAAGAATTGAAAGCATTGAAGATACAGAGAGTGGATAGTTTATCACTGATAACTAACCACTAATCCCTATCTGAATATGATATTCGTGATTACCTGCGCACCTACATGACGGTTCAGGTTACGTACCAGCAAGTCACGCCCCATCATCAGCTCCTGGCGCAGAGCGGCAGAGGTCAGATGAACATATAAAATCTGATTGCGGATATAGAGTTCGCGGGTATAAGAGGCAATAGTGGGGCCAAGAATTTCTGCCCATGAGTTGATGAGCCGCTGCTCATTGAGTGGCGACTCCAGACTCTCCTGCCGAAGGAAAGTACGTATCAGTTTACCTATTTGTTCGGCATCGTTACGCTTCATGCTTCATCCTCCTCCCGTTCTGTTATGACTCCTTGATCTACCTGAAACATTTTGTAATCGCTGCCTACCTTATGAAGAATGCGATCCAGATGTTCCCGGTTCGTGTCTGTTATGAATATCTGCCCAAAGTTATCACCGGCTACCAACTTGATGATCTGCTCTACGCGGGAGGCATCCAGTTTATCGAAGATATCATCCAGCAGAAGCAAAGGTACTGTGGTGCCGGTCCTTTTCAGGAAATCAAACTGAGCCAATTTCAGGGCAACAAGATAGGTTTTGTTTTGCCCCTGCGAACCTTCCCGCTTGATAGGAAAATCACCCAGAAGCATATTCAGTTCATCTTTGTGAATGCCATGCAGAGAGTATCCCATAATCTGGTCACGCACACGACTTGCTTTTATTACATCTAACAGGGATGCGTCACGGGCATGCGAATCATAAGTCAGCCCTACCTGCTCCTTATCTTGTGAGATAAAAGAATAAAATGACTGGAAAATAGGAATGAATTCACTGATAAAAGCCTCCCGCTTGCGGAAAACAATCTCACCGGCCTGTGCCATCATCTCTTCCCAAATGAGAAACAACTCTTCTTCTACCGGGACTTCACTTTTCAACAACGTATTTCGTTGAGCCAACGCTTTATTATAGCGTATCAGAGCTTCCAGATACTCTTTATCATACTGCGAAATTACGACATCCATAAAGCGCCGACGCTCGTCACTGCCTCCGGCAATCAATTCTGAGTCGGCAGGAGAAACCATGACCAGAGGCAAGAATCCGATATGATCGGACAAGCGGGTATATTCCTTTTTATTCCGCTTGAATTGTTTCTTTTGCCTGCGCTTCATACCGCAATAGATCTCTTCCGGCGTACCGTCGGGAGCTTCATAGAAACCTTGAATGACAAAGAATTCCTGATCATGGCGGATGTTTTGCGAGTCGATAGGATTGCCCGAACTCTTACAAAACGAAAGGAAATAAATGGCATCGAGCAAATTCGTTTTCCCCATGCCGTTCTGTCCGAAAAAACAGTTCAACTTGGGTGAGAATGAGAGCTCTACTTGTTCCAGATTCTTATAATTAAGTATGGATATACGTTTCAGTATCATATTACAGCAGTAAATTCAGTTACAAAGATAATGCAAAATCTCGATTTAGTGAGCGAAAAGAGAATTCATTCTTTTTTCCGAATGTGAGAGATTTATCTAAACCGAATGCAGTACAAAATAAGCATGCTTATTTTTAATGCGGAGGTGAAGCTTAGCTTATTAAAAAGTAGGAAGAATTTCGGGTTTTCAAGTGTAAAAGAAAAAAAGATGCCGCTAAATTTCGTTGATACCTATAAAAAAGTTACTTTTGCGGGTCGAAATGGCTAAATAAGAATAATAACAAAAAGAATATATAAAATGGCAGAACAAAAGAAAGCTAACGAAGCCCTGAATGTGGAAGAAGCATTATCACAATCGGAGGCATTTCTCATTAAAAACAAAAAAGCAATTATCGGCGCTGTAGTAGCAGTAATCATTATCGTAGCCGGTATAGTAATGTACAAGAACCTTTATGCTGAACCACGCGAAGAAAAGGCACAGGCTGCATTGTTCAAAGGACAGGAATACTTTGAGGCCGACCTTTACGAACAGGCATTGAATGGCGACAGTATCGGATTCGTAGGTTTCGCTAAAATTGCTGACGAATACAGTGGAACCAAAGCTGCCAACCTGGCAAAAGCATATATGGGTATCTGCTACGCCCACCTGGGACAATACGAAGCTGCTGTGAAAGCACTGGATAGCTTCAGCGGAAAAGACCAGATGATAGCTCCTGCAATGAAAGGTGCAATGGGTAACTGCTACGCACAATTAGGCCAGCTAGACAAAGCTGCTTCAATGTTGCTGAGCGCTGCTGACGAAGCTGATAACAATTCACTCAGTCCTATCTACTTGCAACAAGCCGGAGAAATCCTCGTTAAGCAAGGCAAGTATGACGACGCTATCAAAGCATATACCAAGATTAAGGACAAATATTTCCGTTCTTACCAGTCAATGGATATCGATAAGTACATCGAGCAAGCCAAACTGCTGAAGAAGTAATATACCTTATTATATAGTATATCAGACACGGGTTACACAGATTTTACACGGATAAAAAAGAAACAACCGTGAAATCCGTGTAATCCGTTTCTTTTTTTATCCCCCCTTTTATTTTTAATTATCAATTTTAGAATAACTATGGCAACAGCTTATCATAACCTTTCAGACTACGACTTCAATTCTGTTCCTGATGCTAAAGAAATGAAGTTCGGCATTGTTGTTTCTGAGTGGAACTTCAATATCACCGGAAAACTTTTAGAGGGTGCAATGAATACTTTAAAAAAACATGGTGTCAGAGACGAAAACATTTTGGTGAAAACAGTTCCGGGTAGCTTTGAATTAATTTTTGGCGCCAACCAATTCATTGAATATAGTAATGTGGATGCAGTTATTGCAATTGGTTGCGTAGTTAGAGGAGATACTCCACATTTTGACTATGTTTGTATGGGAAGCACCAACGGAATCGCCCAACTAAACGCAACTGGCAACGTACCAGTGATTTACGGATTAATTACCACCAATACGATGGAGCAAGCCGAGGACCGCGCCGGTGGCAAACTGGGTAACAAAGGTGACGAATGTGCAATTACTGCAATAAAAATGATCGATTTCGCTTGGAGTTTACAAAAATAGTCGTATCTTTGCACCGCAATTGAGAAACAAAGCTACTCAATGAGAGAATTGAGATAGATTTCAAAGTGCAAAAGGGCAAATACCAGAGTGGCCAAATGGGGCAGACTGTAAATCTGCTGTCTTTCGACTTCGGTGGTTCGAATCCATCTTTGCCCACAAAAATTGCGGAAGTAGCTCAGTTGATAGAGCATTAGCCTTCCAAGCTGAGGGTCGCGGGTTTGAGCCCCGTCTTCCGCTCTTAGAGAGAATCCTGATAGTCAAATAATTGGCTATCAGGATTTCTCTTTTTTTATAGTCCATAAAACTACAAAATTAGGCGATTTCAGAGGGTGCATGTAAACCAAGATGTAAACCAGAAAACGCGTATGAATGCCTCTGTATCAGTGGTTTGTTATAAATCAAAGACATTATCTAATGGTGAAAGTCCATTAATGCTTCAAGTTTCTAAAAGTGGAAAGCGTAAATATCAGAGTTTAGGCATATCTATTAAGCCTCGCTATTGGGACTTTACGAGGAATAAGCCAAAGCCTAATTGCCCCAATAAAGAGTATATTCAGAAGATAATCCTCGATAAGCAGACTGAACTTCAACTTGGTAAACGACAATATATTCAACTGAGTAAAGACATATTCATGTTCAGTTATTTATGTGGTGGAATCAACTTCACAGATATAGCTAATCTAACAAAAGCCAATATTATAGAAGGAAAGAGACTACATTACATCCGTCAGAAAACAGGCAAGTTAATAAAAATAGGGCTATCAGAAGAAGCAATGAAGATTATGAAGTGTTCGATACAGTCCCCAACAATTACTTTATGGATTTATACTTTATTGATACACAAATAAGGTTGAAATTATAATTCAAGCTCTCTTTTACAACAATTCAAGTATCTGCTTCTTATAATTAAGTATAAAGGAATGACCTTGTAAGAATTCGATGTTTAAGAGCCCAATATTGCCATCACCTATTATAAAATCTAACGTATACTCATCCTTTCCTACCTTGAATGTTACATTTCTACATAATTCAGCCATCTTAATTGATAATTTATTTACGATATTCGCTGTTTCCTTTTGAATTCGCTCAGGTTTTCCTACATATAAACCACGTTGAAGTTTATTGTTTCTACATCCTGTATCAAAAGCAAATCGTGTTTTTTTTCCATTGACTTTACTATCTAAAATGATATAATCTATTGCCACATCAGGATAATCTTCATGGTTTTTCCATTTATAAATAATTCCTTTCGTTTTATTATTAGAATCGTAGGGTTCAACAATATTCTTTTCCATATCAAATTTCCAAGCTCCTGATCTAAGGACATTAGCCCCGACGATAAATTTTGGTGCATATTTTTGATAATGCCCAGTAAGATCTGCAACTAAGCAATGCACTTTATAATATGTCTTTCCACAAAAAAAGATAGAATCTATAAAAGCACTTGAAATCTTATCTTTAGTTTGGTTAACAGGAATTGCTTGTAATTCATCTCCTTTTATTCCGCATGAATCAATAGCAAAAATAGAATCAATTACACATAACGAACAACCTGTATCAATAAGAGAGGGTATTGAGTGCTTTTTTGTCTCATTGAACACCTGTACATCCGTATACATAAACTTATCTTTAAAAATAAGCTTTGATTGTGCTTTAGCAGCAAAACTGACAGCAAGCATTATACATAAGGATAAAAAATAGAACTTCATAATTATTTAAAAAATATATCTCGTAAAACATCTCCTATCCACAGTTCTCTCATTTTTTCTCGAAAATAATCATCCTTAAATTTAAAGGCATCTTTATTGTATATTCTTTTAAGATTGTGATTCACACTGTCTCGGTAGTGTAAGATTAGTCGATAATACAATGCAGAGTCATTAATTTCATCTTGTTTTGCAGTTATTGAATCTTTAGCTGCATGTGTAGTAGCAAGGGTATCTTGGATTGTACTTGTTACCAACGTATCTTTTACAAATTTTATATCTAACGTGTCTTTATCTGAATTAAGATATCTATTCGTCTGTGCAAATAAAGCCGCGTTGCTAAGTGCAAGAATTAGTAAGATTGATATTTTAAGTACATCTTTCATACACCGTTTTTTGCAAAGATACAACATTCTAAAAATAGATGTTCCTTTTACCAGAAAAATAGAGGTATATCTGTAAGTTCCAAGTTTTGGGATTTCAATAGAAGCATATCTAAGTCCAACTGTCCTAACAAAGAGTAGATGTTATATGTAATGGTAGGAGAAGAATGCAAGAAGCTAAAAAACAAATATGCAAACCGAAAATAATTAGCGAAACACTTGACATCACCTTCTCAATATCGTATCTTTGTATCATCCTTTTATAGATAATCTTTATTCAACTTTGCATTAAACTACATTTCATGGCATATAAGAACGGAGAAGCAACTGCTTCCCCGTTTTTTTATTCCCTCAACGCAGCAGGCTCCGATAGCTCACGGTTCTATAAGCGTGGGCTTACACTTATAGAACCGTGAGCCCACACTTGTACAACCGTAATGCCACACTCCGTCGTCTCCAATGCCACACTTCAACAGTTTAAACATGTGGCATTCAGCGGACTAAGATGTGGCATAGAGGAGAATAAAGTGTGGCATTTGCCTCGCTAACCACAGGCAAAAGATATCAGAAATTCACAATCATAAGACATTCGAGTCATGACACTCATCTTGGCAGTATTCCAGTTAATAATACATAAATTTGCTATTGACAAAAGGCAACGATTATCTGCCGGAATCAGTAAACATTATTTTTAATTTGAAGCAAATCACAATAAAGAATGTTTCATTGTGAACAGAATTATTTCAAAAACATTCCCTCTTATTTCATAATATTACTCCTGTACTGCGTCGGCGTCAGATTAACCAACTGCTTAAACGTGCGATTGAAATGAGTGATCGAATCGAAGCCGCATTCCACAGCTATCTGCGAAATATCCATCTCTCCCAATGCTAACAATTTACAAGCATATCCCACACGCATTTCCATCACATACTGCAAAAGCGTCTTCCCTATATTCTCCTTAAAGTAACGACAGAAGGCGCTGGAGTTCATGCTCGCCATTCCGGCTATTTCATTCAATTTGAGGCTATGGGTGTAGTTATTGTTTATAAAGGAAATGATTTTATCAATCCGCTTGTTCCCCAGCGTAGGAAACTTTTCGTAATAATGCAGACTTGCCAGCGTCCTTCTTTGCGGACTGACTGCCAGCTCCTGCAACAAATCCAGCAACCCACTTATCTGGTGAAAACCACTTAATGAAAGAAAGCCGGAAAGCAACTCCCCTACCCGGGTTGCATCCTGTTTCGGAAAGATGATACCTCTATTCGATTCCTCCAACAGCATTTTTATTTGCTGAAACTGAGGGTAATAATCAAAGGAATACTGCATAAAGTTCTGCTCAAACTGAATGATAGTCCCTTGCACGCGTGAAGTGGCGTTCTCCGAACCATAAATATCATTGCTCCGCATGTAATGGGGCAGATTAGTACCGAACAGAATCACATCACCCGCAGAGAACTTCTCAATGCAATCGCCTACAAAGCACAGACCATGACTCTCCTTTACATAAATGATTTCATACTGACTGTGGAAATGCCACGGATAAGTGAAACGATCATAATCGTAATGCCGTGCCTTGATCGGATTCGACTCCGATATAGGCAACTTTTCATTTATAATCGGTCGGCGCATATATTCTGCAAAGTTTAATTCACACACAAAGATAAGGAAAGACAATAGAAATGCTACTGCATACATGCAAAAATCCGCATATATTCTGCAAATATTCATTTATCGCAGCATTATTTTTGCACGTATATTTGCAGTCAAGAATCAGTTAAACTATTAATATATAAATGTTATGGAAAAAACCTGGAGATGGTTTGGCAAGAAAGACAAAATCACGCTCGACATGCTGCGGCAAATCGGCGTGGAAGGAATTGTGACTGCCTTGCACGATGTACCCAATGGTGAAATATGGACCGAAGAGGCTATCAACGATCTGAAAACCTATATCGAGTCTTACGGCTTACGCTGGTCTGTAGTAGAAAGCCTACCTGTTTGCGAGGCGATCAAGTATGCCGGACCGGAACGTGAACAGTTGATAGAAAACTATAAAGTCAGTCTGGCAAACCTGGGCAAGTGCGGTGTGAAAACCGTATGCTATAACTTTATGCCCGTTATCGACTGGATACGCACGGATTTGCAACATCCCTGGGCAGACGGCACTTCGTCACTCTATTTCGACCGTGTTCGCTTCGCTTACTTCGACCTTCGAATCCTCGGACGCGAAGGAGCCGAAAAGGACTACTCCGCCGAAGAACTGGCAAAGGTTGCAGAACTGGACAAGACCATCACCGAAGCAGAAAAGGATGATCTCATCGACACGATCATCGTAAAGACGCAAGGTTTCGTCAACGGAAATATCAAAGAAGGAGATAAGAATCCGGTGAACATCTTCAAGAAGCTGTTGGCACTCTATAAAGGTATCGACCGTGATATGCTACGCGAAAACATGCGTTATTTTCTCTCCGCCATCATGCCTGTCTGCGAAGAATATAGTGTGAATATGTGTGTGCATCCCGATGATCCTCCGTTCCAAGTATTAGGTTTGCCACGTATTGTCACCAACGAAGCAGACATCGCCTGGTTCCTGAATGCAGTGGATAACCCGCATAACGGACTGACCTTCTGCGCCGGTTCCCTCAGTGCAGGCGAACATAACGATACCCGTGAATTAGCAAAGAAATTCGCTAAACGTACTCACTTTGTCCACCTGCGCAGCACGGCTGCCATGCCCGGAGGCAACTTTATAGAAAGCTCGCACCTGACCGGACGCGGACATCTGATTGACCTCATCCGTATCTTTGAGAAAGAAAACCCGGAACTGCCTATGCGCGTAGACCACGGACGGATGATGCTGGGTGACGAAGACAAGGGATATAACCCCGGATATTCATTCCACGGCCGTATGCTGGCATTGGCACAGGTAGAAGGAATGATGGCAGTGGTGCAAGACGAAATAAACAATTAAAAACTAATAATTAAATAAAGAGATTATGAACGAACAATTCAGTATTGCAGGTAAAGTAGCCGTTATCACCGGTGCAGGTGGTGTATTGGGTGGCAGCATTGCCAAATGTTTCATGGAGCAAGGTGCCAAAGTAGTAGCCGTTGACATCCGTCAGGAACAACTGGACAAACGTGTAGAAGAACTGAAAGCTTACGGTGAAGATGTGATCGGCATCGTAGGTAATGTATTGGACATCGCCAGCCTTGAAAAATTGGCTGATGACATCGTTACCAAATGGGGACGTATCGACATCCTGCTCAACATTGCCGGTGGCAATATGCCGGGTGCTACGCTGGCTCCCGACCAGAACTTCTTCGACATGGACGTTACCTGCTGGGAGAAAGTGACTAATCTGAACATGAACGGAACCGTTTATCCTTCTATGGTATTCAGCAAAGTGATGGCTAAGCAAGGTAAAGGCTGTATCGTAAACGTATCTTCCATGGCTGCTTACAGCGCTATCACCCGCGTTCCGGGTTACTCGGCAGCTAAGACAGCTGTTGCTAACTTCACTCAGTGGCTGGCAAGCGAACTCGCACTGAAGTACGGAGACGGCATCCGTGTGAATGCTATCGCTCCGGGTTTCTTCATCGGCGACCAGAACCGTGCCGTGCTTATCAATCCTGACGGTTCGCTGACAGACCGCAGCAAGAAAGTTTTAGCCAAAACTCCGATGAAACGCTTTGGAGATATCAACGAACTGAACGGCGCCGTACAATTTCTGTGCAGCGATGCGGCAAGTTTCGTGACGGGTGCATTGCTGCCGATAGATGGCGGATTTAGTGCATTCAGCGGAGTATAAAAAGTTACACCATATTTTTTCCACACAAAAGCTGTTTCAGAATTCTGAGACAGCTTTTGTTGTTTAATAAAAGAATGCGAACGTGCACTTAAAATAAATCCATATCCACCGTTTGATATTCAACATTTTCCAGTTACCTTTGTTGAAATGAAAACAAAACAAGAGAAAGGAGACGAACTTATGGCTGGTAATTATATTCGTTTCGATTGGGCAATGAAGCGTCTGCTGCGCAACAAAGCCAATTTTGGGGTACTGGAAGGATTCCTGACTACCCTTTTGAAAGAAAACATCAAGATTCAGAAACTTCTGGAAAGCGAAAGTAATCAAGAGGATGAGTTTGATAAGTATAATCGTGTGGATATGCTTGCTGAAAATTCGAAAGGCGAACTTATCCTGATTGAAGTCCAGAATAACAATGAATATGCTTACTTCCAGCGCATGCTGTTCGGCACTTCCAAGCTTGTGACGGAATACATCAATCGTGGCGAAGGATACGATAAAGTACGCAAAGTTTACAGCGTTAATATCGTATATTTCTCCCTAGGCAATGGAAAAGATATCGTATATCATGGCAAAACAGAGTTCCGCGGTATCCATGAAGGGGATATTCTGGAACTAACTCCTTTTCAGAAACAGACTTTCAGTGTTGATACTGTCAGCCAACTTTATCCCGAGTATTATATTCTGAAAGTAAATGATTTCAATCAGGTGGCCAAAAGCCCGTTAGAGGAATGGATTCATTATCTGAATACAGGTGATATTCCCGATAGCGCTACTGCTCCCGGTTTAGAGGAGGTTCGTGAACACCTGAAGATAGACAGGATGACTAAAGACGAGTTGAAGGCCTATTATCGGCATTTGGATAATATTGTTATCCTCCGAGACAACATCTATACGGAACGTGCAGAAGGACGCGCAGAAGGGCGTGAAGAAGGACGGGAAGAAGGACGCACAGAGGGGCGTGAAGAGGGGCGTGAAGAAGAGCGTTATAGTATAGCTCTTTCCCTAAAAGAACTCAATACTCCCATAGATGTAATTATTAAATCTACTGGTCTTTCCGAAGAAGAGATTGCTACATTATAAAGAATTAGCTTTTTACTTGTTGACGGAATTAATTCCTTTCTGTGCAGAGGGGAGTTAACTCCGTCAACGAGTTTAAGACAGACCGCAGGATGTAACGGCCTTTACCTCATATTGTAACGACTTTTACCTCGGTATGTCACGACCTTTACCTCTGTATGTAAATAGAGTTACCGTGTGGGGTTAATAAAGTGACCCCAGCATGTTAATAAAGTTACCATTTAGAGTAATTGGTGCTCTTCCTATATTAATTCAACTATAAACTCGCATTATTAATCTTTTTCGCTTATATTTGCAATGTACTTCACAATGAAGTACATTTTATGGAATTTAGTTTAGTCGCTGCTGAAACTGCAACTCTATAGAGGTGAACTGAACTGAATAGGCATTCGTATGTTCTTGAAACTTACGATATACGCGTCTATTCAGTTTATTCTTCACCTCGGGTTGTTGCAGACCTCAGCAGTAGGATAGACTGTTTTAGGCGCGTTACATATGCAAACACCCATTATCAAATCCTACAAAGTACTCACGAGACAAAACTCCCGATGGTACAAGATAATCCTGTTTATACAACAAGGAAAAACATCTGCCATGTATATCATAAAAACGCAGGATCATGAGGTTCTTGAAACTCTCAATTCAACTTGCCTCAAAGAAATAAGAGACAAAATACAGTTTGTCGGTAATTTAATACTCGGCAAACCTCAATCCAGTCCTATCCATCTGACATTCTATTACAGATTTATTCATTTAGAGCATCAGCATTACTCATGCCCAATGAAGAACTATCATATAGACTACATATTATAACTCAATTTTAAATACTATGAAATACTCATCACACCCCTACAACAGAAGGAAACTAAATTTCTTCCTCTTTATACACATTACTGCTTTCTGCATGTACATGATATTGATTCTGGTACTCGTTGTCCTTCGCCTTATATTGGAAGAAAAATACAAGGTGATAGATTCACTTCAAAAACAAATACAACAGTATAAAGAAATACCCACTACTCCCATATCCCACGAATACAGGAAGTGGTGGGATGATTATAGCTTAAAAGACGATCAGCGCTAACTTTATCTCTTAAAGTTTACCTATTCTTTAGAATATCTTTGACTTAATCAGTCCGGACAATGCCATACAGACTCCAAGGATTGATGCTGTAAGAAGATACTCTAACTGTTTACATCTGCAAAAAAACGTTCTTTTTCCTTGCATACTTTAAAAAGATGCATTACTTTTGCCACTGTTAAACACAGTATTCACCCCTTTAAAACTGAAAGAAAGGGACTAATTTATGTTGGAACTATAATATCTCAGCCAGGACTAAGTTGACTCATCGGGATGATGGGGCTTTGCTATTTTCTTGATTAGTCCTACAATCACATTTATAATTTTATTATTATTCACTTCAATGCAGTGGACAGATAGTGTTGTACCTATCATCATCCCATGCATTGGGTACAAAACGCATATTGCACTGCCCCGTCGCGAGGCAGGCAGCCCATGCCGTATGCGTACACATGAAAAAAGAAAATATGGGAATACGATTAAAAGATTTAAGTAAGCTGGGATATAGAGACAATGTAGCACGCAGTCTGGCAGTAGCCATCGTCGGCAAACATTGCAAGCACCAAAGCAAAGAACAGATTATCAAGACACTGAGCGACGTGCTGAAAAATCCCGATACTTATAAAGAGAATGAGACATGGGGCAAACTGGCCGAACACCTGTCCCCCACCCTCATCGAAAAGAAGTTCACAGCATACGACTTGCTCGATGAGCCGCTGCCCTATAAAACCTATGGCAGCAAGTTCATAGAAACCCTCGCCAAAC
Source organism: Bacteroides cellulosilyticus (assembly GCF_020091405.1). NCBI lineage: Bacteria > Pseudomonadati > Bacteroidota > Bacteroidia > Bacteroidales > Bacteroidaceae > Bacteroides > Bacteroides cellulosilyticus. The sequence continues at coordinate 3,302,211 of NZ_CP081903.1, read as the reverse complement.
AGCAGATGAACCTGGCCATGAGGCTCCCCGTCAGCGTAGCCGGCGCACTGATGCCCGATGCACATGCCGGATACGGTCTGCCCATCGGCGGTGTACTCGCCACGGACAATGCCGTCATCCCCTATGCCGTAGGGGTGGATATCGGTTGCCGGATGAGCCTGACGGTGTTCGATGCCAAAGCGGATTATCTGAAAAGATACTCGCATCAGATAAAAGAGGCACTGAAAAACTATACCCACTTCGGCATGGAGGGCGGCCTGACCTTTGCACAGGAGCATGAAGTGACAGAACGGGAAGAATTTCGGTTGACACCTCTTCTGAGGGACTTACGCGGAAAGGCCATTCGTCAATTGGGCAGTTCCGGCGGTGGAAATCATTTCGTGGAGTTCGGAGAGCTTCTTCTGCAAGAAGAAAATATGCTGGGACTGCCCGAAGGCAATTATATGGCATTGCTGTCACATTCCGGTTCGCGCGGACTGGGAGCAGCTATTGCCATGCATTACAGCCGGATAGCCCGTGAAGTCTGCAAACTGCCACGTGAAGCGCAGCATTTTGCCTGGCTCGACTTGAACTCGGAAGAAGGACAGGAATACTGGATGAGCATGAACCTGGCAGGCGACTATGCCCGTGCCTGTCACGAACAAATCCACCTGAACCTCTCGAAAGCTCTGGGACTGAAGCCAATGGCGAACGTGAACAATTATCACAACTTCGCCTGGAAAGAGGAGATTGCACCCGGGCGCACCGCCATCGTGCATCGCAAAGGGGCTACTCCTGCACAGGCTGGGCAACCGGGACTTATCCCCGGAAGCATGGCAACTCCCGGTTATCTGGTAGCAGGTCGGGGTGTGGAAGAGTCATTATGTTCCGCTTCGCACGGTGCCGGACGGGCTATGTCACGCCAGAAGGCAAAGGAGAGTTTCACCCAGTCGGCCATGAAGAAATTTCTCTCGCAGGCCGGGGTCACACTGATTGGAGGCAGCATCGAAGAGATGCCATTAGCCTACAAGAACATCGACCGGGTGATGCAGCCCCAAGAGACATTAGTAGAAGTGCAGGGCAAATTCATGCCGCGCATTGTAAGGATGAATAAAGAGTAAGAGGCTATGGAGAAAGTATATATGCAAATCACCTCCGGACGCGGCCCTGCCGAATGTTGCCGCGTAGTGGCGCTGGTGCTGGAAAAGATTTTGAAACAAGCCGCCGCCAAAAGAGTGAAAACAGAAATCGTGGAACGCGAAACGGGACCTCTCAACCGTACCCTGCTCTCAGCCGTCATCTCCCTGCAAGGCGGAGATTATCATGCGCTGATTGAGGACTGGGAAGGTAGCGTGCAGTGGATTGCCAAAAGTCCGTACCGCATTTATCATAAACGGAAGAACTGGTTTGTCGGTGTGCAGACCTTCACGCTCTCCGAAAGCCAGGAGGCTACGGAAGCGGAAATCCGTTATGAGACCTTACGCGCATCCGGACCGGGCGGTCAGCACGTAAACAAGACGGAGTCTGCCGTCCGTGCCGTCCATATCCCTACCGGAATGAGCGTAGTAGCTTCCGACCAACGCTCGCAATGGCAAAACAAGAAGCTGGCCACCGAACGCCTGCTGTTGAAACTGGCATCATGGAGCATAGAGCAAGCCATGATTCAGGCACAGGCTAACTGGAGTAATCACAACTGCCTGCAACGTGGCAATCCGGTGAAGGTGATCCAGGAGCCGCTAATTTAAAGTAGATGAATGATTTAAAAAGAAAGGAGCAACTTATGTTATCAGAAAAATATGGTCGCACGTATCATTACTCGTTTTCTCCCGGAACGACCAGTGACGACCGCATCAACCATACGTATTGGGAAGACATCCAACAGATAGCAACCCTGATACACACCGAAAAGCTGGACGGAGAAAATAATTGTCTGAGCCGCCACGGTGTATTTGCCCGCTCGCATGCAGCGCCCACCACCTCACCGTGGACCAGGGAACTGCGCGAGCGTTGGGAACTCATGAAAAATGATTTAGGGGACATCGAGATATTCGGTGAAAACCTGTATGCCATACATTCGATAGAGTATCGCAAACTGGAAACACACTTTTATGTGTTGACCGATGAGCACTGGACACGCAACTGGAAGCGTGCCCGCCTCATCTGGAAAATAGGAAAGGAGGAATAAAATGAATTGGGAACTGACAGATAATAAGAATTGGGACTCACTGGAACAACAGTTCCGGTGGGTACAAGATATGAACTTCGTGATGCAGTACTATTTGCATCACGAAGAAGGTAGTGTAGCCGTACATACCGGCATGGTACTGGAGGCATTGCAGCAACAGCCGGAATATCGGGCTTTACCTGCACAGGAACAGGAAATATTGTGGGCAGCCGCTTTACTGCATGATGTGAAATACAACTTACTGCAATACAATACTTACCGAGAAATACGGCGCTATCTGGAAACAAGGATCATATTCCCTCCCCATCGCCTTAAAGAACGCTGACAAGCTTCTGCCATCATAATAAGCATTGCGCACCGCATTTATCCCCACCGTAACAGGCAAAGAAATGTGCTTGGAAACCTTGAATTCAGGACGGAAACCTACCACAATGTACTGGTGCGTAAAAATCTTATCATCACCATTCAACTCTGTCAAAGCCATCTGCCCACCCATTTCCGTAATGAAATTAATGCTGAACGTTTTGTTCACATTATACCCAACCGCAAGGTTAGCTCCATCCAAAGCCGAAAAGCTGCAAGTCAGTTTATGCCCATAATTCCAGTTTACGTATAATGCAGGAAACGCCATAGGATAACCGAAAGCATTGTTCAATGCCAAACCCACACCTAGTTCCAGATTAGGGAGTATACGCCTGACAAAGACCAACCCCGCACTTCCCAATACGTTCCGGAAACGTAAATGCGAAAACCGTGTATCATCCGTATACACGCCGACACCGACGCTTACCATCATCGACCATTTCTCACTCAAAGGCCGCACATGGAAAAGCGACATCTGCAAATTCAGAATCTCGGACAACACAAGAGGCTCTGCAATATTCTTATTATTCAGAGACGCATAATCTCCCGAAAGTCCGATACCCCATATCGTAGGCTGATTGCTTTCGTTCTTTTTCATCGACAGAGGCAGATTGGCACTTCCGTGATAGACCATAGCGGAACCTTTACTGTTACCCACTTTCTGATTGTGTTCATCCCGATAAGCCGATGTACCGAAATACTCTGTTTTAATAGTGATCTGTGCAGTGCATTCCACAGAAAGCATTAGAACTAAGACTGTTGCAATAGATATCCACTTCATTTTTGCTCTTTCTTTTAATGATTTGTATGCCACAAAGATTGTCAATATCAATGCGAACGAGGAAATCTTTTTGACCAAACCCCGGCCTGCTTATGACGAAACGGATAAGCAGCAACCACTTTATCCCTTATCTTTGCAACATGAAGAAACATCTGACTTTCAAACCGCGGCAGCTCTCTACTATCTTCTGGCTACTCATTGCCGGCACTTTCTGGATACAATTCCTCAATATGTCGACCAGTATATGCGAAGCAACGCTTCTCACCATCTGCATAAGTGGCAGTTATATGCTGGTGAACCAATATCTATGCAACCATCTGCTGAAAAAAGCGATACGCACCAAGCAGATGAAACCTTTCTGGATATTGTTTATAGTGCTTTGCATCCCCACAAGTACACTGGTAGCTTCCTACTTCGTTCTCTTCCAGTATCTTGAACAAACAGGTATGTTCCCTGTATCCAACATCTTCGTAGAGGGAGAAGAGAGCCTTCTTTTCAACTCTATCCTCTTGTTACCGGGTACATTGGTTATTAATCTCGCCTTCTGTGGCCTGTGCTTCTATTCGGAAAACCTGCAATTAGAAAAAGAGAAATCTCAATTCCTCTTCCAGACATTACGGCAGCAAATCACCCCTCACTTCATGTTCAATGTGTTGAATCACATCAACATCCTGATGCAGGATAATGTGCCTTCAGCTTCCTCCCTGTTAGAGAAATATTCCGATATCCTGGCTACTAATTGTATAACGGTCAGAAAGAACTTATCAGCCTGGAACAGGAGATAGAATTCCTGCAAAACTACATAGCGATAGAAAACATTCGCTGGGAAGACAAACTGGCCGTAAGCACCGAATGGGAAGTAGAAGACGGCAGCATCGAATTCCCGCCTTTGTTATTACTGACATTCATAGAAAATGCCTTTAAACATGCATCGCACACACCCACGGAGAAAGGACAAGTACAGATACGGCTCAAACAAAATGTCCATCATATCCTTCTTGAAGTCGGCAACACCAGTTCCCCGCATCTGCAACGACCAGGCACCGGACTGGGACTGGCCAATGCAATCAAACGACTGGACATCCTGTTTCACAAGAAGTACCAGTTGTCCGTCAACCAAACAGATGCCTATTATCAAACCTCACTTAGCATTGAAATATAAAAGATGAAAGACTCCCCTGAACAACAACCCCTGAAATGCCTCATCGTAGACGACGAACAAATCGCCATCAAAGGCATTGCCAACCACATCAGCAAACTGGACTTTCTCACAGTCAACGCCACCTGTTCTTCTGCACTCGAAGCAAGAGGAATATTAGAAAACCAGTCTATCGACCTCATGTTTCTGGATATCAATATGCCCTATCTTTCCGGCATCGATTTCCTGAAATCATTGGATGAAGCACCGTTGACCATACTAACTACCGCCTACTCCGAATATGCCCTGGAAGGCTATCAACTCAATGTTGTTGACTACTTACTGAAACCAATTTCTTTTCAGCGTTTCTTCCAGGCAGTGACCAAGGCCGCCCATACCTTCAGAACCCAACTCTTACTGCAAAATAATGGAATAGAAGAAACCGCCCGGGAAATGTATATCAGGCAGGGGGATGCATTTACCCAGATATCCTGGAAAGATATACTGTATGTAGAAGGTATGCAGAACTATCTGAAACTGCACTTCAAGTCCAAAACTCTCATCATCCATCAGACCATGGCTTCACTGGAAGAAATTCTGCCTCAAAGCGCCTTCTTCAGAATACACAAGTCTTTCCTTGTAAACCTCTCGCACATTGATTCCATTGCCAAAGGAAGAGTCTTCATCAATGGGAAAGAACTTCCAGTTTCAGCCCTGCGACGGGAGGAATTACTGCAAACAGTAGTCTATAAAAATTTAATCAGCAAATAAAAATTAGGCACATCCCCTCATGAACCATGACGGATTAGACAAGATTTCCGAATATTACATCTATCTTTGCAGGCGTAAACAAACAACGCACATTTTATAGAGAAAGTTTCTAAAACTCATTACCAAACTTACGCATAAAACAGATGAAAACAATCGTAAACGTCCCTACTAAGCAAAGCCTGATTCGGGAAACAAGAGATTATTTAATGATCGCCCTCGGATTAATTCTTTATGGTATAGGCTGGACAGTATTTCTGTTGCCCAATGACATCACCACCGGAGGAGTGCCGGGTATCGCCTCCATAGTCTATTTCGCCACCGGCTTCCCTGTGCAGTACACTTATTTCAGTATCAACCTCATCCTGTTACTACTTTCCATCCGCATCCTGGGCTGGAAGTTCAGTATCAAAACGGTGTTTGCCGTATTCACCCTGACATTCTTCCTTTCCATCATTCAGAGACTGGCAAGCGGCGTGGTCTTACTGCACGATCAGCCTTTTATGGCGTGCGTCATCGGTGCATCCCTCTGCGGAGGCGGCATAGGCATCGCCTTTTCTTCCAACGGTAGCACAGGCGGAACGGATATCATTGCCGCCATCATCAACAAATACCGGGATATCACATTAGGCCGTGTAATGCTGATCTGTGACCTGATTATCATTTCTTCCAGTTACTTTGTGTTGAAAGATTGGGAGAAGGTGGTTTACGGTTATGTAACCCTGTACATTTGCAGTTTTGTTCTGGATCAGGTAGTGAACAGTGCCCGGCAATCCGTACAGTTCTTTATCATCAGTGAGAAATATGATGAAATAGCCCGGCACATCAATGTATATCCACACCGGGGCGCCACCGTCATTAATGCTTCCGGATTTTATAGCGGTAAGGAACAAAAGATGTTGTTCGTACTTGCCAAGAAGCGCGAATCAACAATTATTTTCCGATTGATAAAGGATATAGATCCAAACGCATTTGTATCACAAAGTGCGGTAATCGGGGTATATGGAGAAGGGTTCGACAGAATAAAGGTGAAGTAGCTACGAGCTACAAGTGACAAGTAGCTGCGCTGTGTTTTGCTATCGCACTTTGAAACTACTTGTCACTTGTAGCTCGTAACTCGTAGCTATTCCCCTTCCAAATATACACTACAGGGCGGCGGAGATACGGTTTCAGTTTCTCTGCCGCTTCTTTATCCATATAGTCAGTAGTTGTAAAAGTAAAGGTCAGTGTATTGTCCTTTGCAGAAAGATCGGCTTTCATCAGCAACATATCTGCCTGTTCGCCGGCATCTCTCACTTCATAATCCATCACCGTATCGGGTAATGACAGGAAATCTTTCATTACAGGAGGCGTGAGGAAAGAAGAAGCGGGCAATTCTTCCCAACCGGTGGTATAGAAATGGACATCACTATCACAAGCAGGGGCACAAGCTGTAGATACGGTACAGATTACTTTCGTGCTGTCGCTCGTAGCCAGCAGTTTCATTTGCCAGGAGCTTTGCGGTGTCATCTGGATACGGATATAGTCGGGAGCAAGCTCCGTCATTTCCGATTTGCCGCCAAAACGGTTGGTTACTTCCGCTTTCATCTTACTTTCAAGGAAGTCGATACAGTCGGCACGGTTCACGGCAGTAAGCAACGGACTGAGGCTATCGGGCATATTTTTGAAAAAGGTTTTAGCTTCCTGGGCTTGCAGAGAACACGTCCAGGCACAAGCCAAACACAAAAACATAGTCAATTTCTTCATCATATTATTTTTCTGTTATTCCTATTTTGTATTTTATTACTTCAACACAATCTTCAGAGCCAGGAGCATATCTCTTCAAGAAAACGTGCATCTGTTTCGTCAAAGGTATTCAGGCTTTCACTATCTATATCGAGCACACCCCACACCTCGCCATTCTCACGAATCAACGGAACAACGATCTCCGAGCGCGACAACGAACTGCAAGCTATATGTCCGGGGAATGCATCTACATCGGGCACCACCAACGTCTCCGCCTTAGCCCATGCCGTGCCGCAAACACCCCGTTCTTTCCGGATACGTGTGCAGGCTATCGGTCCCTGAAAAGGGCCCAATACCAGTTCTTCTTCTTTCACCAGATAGAATCCCACCCAAAAGAAACCGAAAGTCTCTTTCAGCGCAGCCGAAACATTCGCCAGATTGGCTATAAGGTCATTTTCACCTTCAATCAGGCTCTTTATCTGGGGAAGCAAAGTCTGATACTTTTCAGCCTTGCTGCCATTGCTGATACATAAATCTTCTGCCATATATTCTATCTTGAGATTTATTTACTTCCCAAATATAAGAAGAACATTCCAATCAATACCAAAATGAGGTCGACAGCCTTGCTTTTTAAATTCTTTTCACGGAAGAAGAGCGCTCCGAAAAGGAAGGAAACCACTACACTGCCACGGCGAACCATTGAGACTATGGAAATCATGGAGTCTTCATAACTCAGGGCATAAAAGTAGGCAAAGTCGGCGGCACTGAGGAAGATGGATATCAGGATGATGGTCCAGTCCCAACGGAAAGGGGTACTTTCTTTTCGCTTGGGATACCACAGCAAAAGGATGATGGGACACATTATAAATACCTGATAAACATTATACCACGATTGCACCGCCATAGGGTTGAATTGCTTCATCAGATACTTGTCATAAAGTCCACTGATAGCTCCGGTGATGGCAGCCAGCACGATGAAGTAAATCCATTTGTTATGCTTAAAGTCAATGCCTTCCTTCTTGCCGGAACGGCTCAACATAAAGAAAGAAAGTATGGCAAGCATAACTCCGATCCATTGATACAGGTTCAGACGTTCACCGAATATCAGCATGGCACCCACCAGCACCATTACAGGGCGGGTAGCATTAATTGGACCGACAATCGTCAACGGCAAATGCTTCATGCCAAAGTAACCGAATATCCAGGAAGACAGAACTATGAACGACTTGACAATGATAAACTTATGTACCTCCCAACCTACAACAGGTACTTCAAACATAGTTCCGTTCAAAGCAGGAGTAAAAGCGGAAATCAGTATGAAAGGAAGAAATATCAGGCTGGAGAATACCGTATTCAGAAACAGAACGGGAAGCACAGCATTATCGCGCAATGATTTCTTCTTAAATGCATCATAAAAGCCTAGCAAGGCAGCTGAGAGAAAGGCGAGTAATAACCACATGGTTCTTAGTTAATTAATTGTTAGTTATTCAGTTATTATCTGCGATGAATAATTCCTCGGGATATGTGACATCTACCAGAAACAGAGCATTGCCCGGAACGGAAGTGCCAGCCTTGCAACGGTCTTTCTGTTCAATGACACGCCGGAAGCCTTCAACGGTGAGCTTGCCACGGCCTACTTCGAGCAGAGTGCCGACAACTGCACGAACCATATTGCGCAGGAAACGGTCCGCCTGAATGGTGAACACCCAGGTTACATCATCTATCTGAGTCCAGGCGGCATGCATGATGCGGCAGTTGTTTGTTTTTACGTCCGTATGCAGTTTGCTGAAACTGGTGAAGTCCGTATAATTAAACAAACTACGGGCCGCTTCGTTCATTCGTTCGAAATCGGGTGTCTGGAAAAGACGACAACGGTATTGACGATTAAAGGGAGACTTTGCCGTAGTCACGTAGTATTTATACATGCGTGCCGTTGCATCAAAGCGGGCATGCGCATCGGACTTCACTGCACGGAGGCGGTAAACAGAAATATCGGGCGGCAAAAGGCGGTTTAGTTTGTCGGTAAAGAAAGCCGTATCAAGCGGTTCGTCACTATCAAAGTGGGCTACCATCAGGGAAGCATGCACACCGGCATCGGTACGTCCGGCACCGATAACCTCTACTTCACGGCGCATCAATGTGGCAAGTGCACGCATCAGACACTCTTGTACACTGTCTCCGTTGGGTTGTATCTGCCAGCCGTGGTAGGCGGTTCCGTCATAAGCTAAATAAATAAAATACCGTTGCATACTCTTTTGCTTTCATTTTCCGGGCGCAAAGGTACAAAAATAAGGCTATAAGGAAGAACTCTCTTTTCTTTTTCCTACTTTTGTGCCCACATAAAAACATTTTCAAGCAATATGCAACAGGTATACAATAAACTTCCGCTCTTATTTTTAGCAATAATCATCACCAGCACTTCCCTTGCCGGATGCAAAAAGAAAGATATGTCCCTCAAACTGAACGAACCGCGAAACATTAAAGGAGTAATCAGTTACAGACGAACCTTCGGCGACTTGAATGAAGCGCATCTGAATGTCGCACAAGCCATAGGCATTACGCCAATTGCCTCCCGCAAAGAGGCCGAACACATGAAGGAAAAACTTCAGCACATCGAAACGAATGATTTATATGTAGTAGACTCGCTGACACATTCCATCCCATATCTCATTAAAGGTGCAGCACAACTACTGGATACCATCGGTACCAATTTCCTTGACTCGCTGACCGCCAAAGGACTAAACCCCAATAAAATAATCGTAACCTCTGTACTCCGCACCGAAGATGACGTAAAACGCCTGCGTCGCCGCAATGGCAATGCCTCGGCAAACTCTGCGCATTTCTACGGAACTACATTCGATGTCAGTTGGAAGCGCTTCAAGAAAGTGGAAGATGAAGATGGACGCCCGCTACAGGATGTCAGTTCAGATACATTGAAACTCGTACTCTCCGAAGTATTGCGCGACTTGCGGAAAGCGGATAAATGCTATATAAAGTATGAGTTGAAGCAAGGATGCTTCCATATTACAACGAGAGGAAAATAACAAATTAAGTATTAGGTATTAAGTATGCAGTATATAAGACTGTACCATAACACTGCATACTTAATACCTAATACTTAATACTTAAAACCTGATATCTTGTCTTTTCATTCTTCCATCATCCTCCACGCCAACGGCAGACACGTCACGATATCCCCGGCTGTCATTCCTATCGCCCCATACTTCTTGCAAGCGATATCTCCGGCAAGCCCGTGAACATACATCGCCAGACAAGCTGCATCTTCCGAAGCATACCCTTGTGCCAACAAAGCCAGCACTGCACCCGTCAATACATCTCCACTGCCGCCTGTTGCCATACCCGGATTACCTGTAGTATTAAAATAACACTTCCCTTGCGGAGTAATAACCACAGAATAAGCACCTTTCAAGATGATATATGTTCCTGATGTTCTCGCCAACTCACGTGCTTTCGTTAAGCGTTCATAAGAGTCCTGACACTTTCCTACCAACCGTTCCAGCTCTTTCGGATGCGGTGTCAGAATACTCCCCTTCGGTAAACGTCCGATATAATTGCGATGCCCTGCCAGTACATTCAAAGCATCAGCATCCACTACCATAGGAGATAAACAGCTGTCTATCTGTTCCAATACCGCACCCTCTGTCTCTTCCGCCTTTCCCAGACCCGGACCGATGCCCACTGCCTGATAATCATCCGTATCCGTAGGACAGGCAAAACAGGTATCACTAGGGTCCAGCTCCGTCATAGCCTCCGGCACAGAAGTCTGCACAATCATATTGTTACAATAAGGCACATGCATCGTCAGCAATCCTACTCCGGAACGCAGGCAGGCTCTTGCGGCAAGTATGGAAGCTCCCGCCATTCCTTGCGAACCGGCAATAAGCAGGGCGCGTCCGAAGTCTCCTTTATGGGCAAACTTATTTCTCGGTTTCAACAAATCCTGCATATCCTCAGCTTCCAGCAGACTATAATCAGTCCCCATCGCCTCTATCGCATCTTCACTCAGACCGATATCCAGCAATTCCCACTCACCCACGAACTCCTGATTCTCAGCAAAGAGAAAAGCCAGCTTCGGCAATTGCAGACTCAGCGTTACATCCGCACGGACAATATTAGCTTTGATATTGAAGGTATTCTCCTCCCCCATCAATCCCGAAGGAACATCAATAGCCACGATCTGTGCTGACGAAGCATTGATATACTTCACCACAGCAGCAAAGCCACCACTCAGCGGCTTGTTCAATCCACTACCGAACAGTCCGTCGATAACCACATGGTCAACCGTCAACACGGGCGGGACAAATTGTGATGTCACTTCATGGAAATCCACATTCTCCACATCCGCAAGTCGTTCTTTATTCGTCTCACAATCGGGAGAAAGCTCTCCCTTGGTATTAAACAAATAAACCGAGACTTTATAGCCTTTCTTTGCTAGCAAACGGGAAACGGCCAATGCATCCCCCCCGTTATTGCCCGGTCCGGCAAATACCGTAAAAGGTGTTTCTGCGTCCCAACGTCCGGCAATGGCTTTTGCCAATGCCTGCGAGGCACGTTCCATCAGGTCGATGGAAGCAATCGGTTCATTCTCTATGGTGTAAGCATCCAACTCTTTGATGCTTTGGGTAGGAAATATTTTCATTCTGTTTGTTTTATAAAAGAAGTTCAGAAAGTACTAACATGCACAGGTTGATAACACTGTTTATAGAACAAAGATAGATTATTTATTAGAGATAAGCAAGAAAAAAAAGTATACCTCTTCTCCACCTAACCAACTTCGCATCTTCTTCGCTTCTATACAGAAGTTGGATTAGCGAAGTTGGCAAGAGGAGGATACGAAGAGGGTACGATGAAGGTAAGAAGCGGGTAATATTGTTTTATTTATCTGATTTTGCATGTACGCAAATACTGCATTGGCGTATCACCGGTATATTTCTTGAAATCCTTGATGAAATGGTTCGTATCGCTATAACCGCTTTCCGCAGTAATACCAGCTAAGTCTTTCTGCACCAGAAAAGCGGTATAAGCATTGATGAACCGTTGCAAAGAGGAATATTGTTTGGGCGTCATGCCCATAGCCTCAGAAAAATTCCGTTCCAGCCATTTGTAGTTGACGCCTAAGTACGACTTCAATTCATCGATAGACAACGTTCCTTTATGCTGCCTGATATAATGAATGGCCTCATCCAACAACCTATTGGAGTTTTCCTCCGCTGATATTACGCCCCGAAGGTAGGTTTCTATCAGTTGTATCTTCTCTCCTGCCCTGGCACATTGTTGCATATCCTTCAGCAGGGCATCCATATCACCCAATACGGATTCTAAATTCCAGAACGGGCGGGTATTAAAATGTCTGGCATTCAGAGCTAATAATCGGTAGAAAGATGCAGGCTTAAACCGCACTATCAACAAATAAGGCACTTGTCCGAAAAGACGTATGGACATCCGGGCAAAAGACCTTGTACTGAACCAGCCGGAGTTAAAACTTGAAATAACATGATTATATTCTAATTCCACGCTGTCCTCCGCCATCGGCAGAAATGCCAACATAGGTGTTCCGTCATTATATGCCAAGGTATCCGACAGGGCACAACAAGGAAAGACATAGAAGCTGTCAATATACTCCTGCAAATCTTCTGAGGGGACAATGACTTCTATCTTTTTTACAGAGACAAAAGACTGTGATATGATATGTTCCAATAAACTTATCGGCATGCATGCAAAAGTACATAAATATTGCATGTCCCGAAACAGGCTGGCTAAAATTTATCATAAAGACTGATAGAGACAGACAATCTTAATCTTTTATAATAATTTTAGGAAACCACCCGCCATACGTGAATAACTCAATAGACATCACAACCTAAATTATTTCAAGTTCCAAATGTATTTTTTGCATTTTAAGATTCTAAATAGCACATTAAACAATATAAATTAGTAGATTTGTTTTCTTAATAGAAAATAGCATATTAGTAGAAACCTGAAGAGATATAGGTGTGATAAAGGCGACTATCTTATATGTAAAGTTTTAGCTGAATATACTATGAAACATATTAGTAAAGTTATCTTAGTACTATTGTGTATTTTGCTGTCCTATCCATTTTATGGAATGGCACAAAACATAAAGTCTTTTGATTTTAAAGGAAACTTTTTCTATAATACAATTACTTCTATTGAACAAGATACATTAGGCTTTATGTGGTTAGGTTTGGATAACGGCGTTTTTCTTTTTGATGGTTATTCTCTTCAGCCATTAATTCATTCAATGATAAGCGACCGTTATGTTAATTTCTTAAGCCACAGAAAAACAACATTGTATATAGGAACCAATGAAGGACTTTATGCCTACAACTATATAAATAACCAATGTGACCTTTGTTCTCCATTGTTGAAATCCAAAAATATTATAGCTTATCAGTGTAACAGCGATTATCAAGTTGTAGCTACAGACAGAGAGGTTTTCCTCTTTGACTATAACTGGAATTTCATCCACAAAATAACCATATATAAGGAATCACTGAATAATCATATTACCTCTATGGTGATTTATAGAAATCAAGAAGTCTTATTGGGCACGGAATCCGGTTTGGTGATCATTCATATTGAAAATGACGGTAAAACGAAGACCAACACTTTATATAGTGGAGACAAAATTGTTCAATTATTTATTGATAGCCGTAATAAACTATGGATATGCCGTGGCGAAGAAATATTATATAGTAACATAGATACTTTGGATTCTGTGGGAATATCAGGATTTAAGCATATTGCCTATAATCATGAAGTTATCTCCTTCTTCGAATACGCAAATCAAGTGTGGGTGGGAACCAGGGGATATGGTATTTCCATATACGAATATGACCATAGCGGAAAGGCAGTCTTGAAAAATAAATTATTAATAGATAAATCAGGAGATAGCGAACTGAAAAACACTATTAATAAAATTTATAAAGACAAGAAATCCAGAATTTGGATATGTACATTAGAGGGAGTATATTTATACAATGATGAGTCCTCCAACTTTCATGCCATCAAGCATAGTAAAAATGGAAAGAATGTTCCATCCAGCAATATTATTTCTTCCATATACTGTGACGATGATTATTTATGGTTGGCCACATCCAATGGAATTAATAAAATAAAATGGAACAATAAAAATGACTATACTATTACGCAATATGTTGACCGGAGAAATACAAATGACATAATGGCTGGCAACAAAATACAGTGCATCACCAAATTCAAAGATCAAACCTTCTTGATCAGCACAAAAAACGCAATCAAATTTTTCGATTCGGGAAGATGCCTTTTTTATGACGATCAATCACTGAATGTTGCATTAGAGCAATATGGAATGCGATATGTACGTTCCATATTTAAGGACTATTACAATAATATCTGGTTAGCATTCTCCGAAGGTGGGGTTGGTAGCATCAATGCTTCAACCGGCAAATTCACCAGATTAGACTATCCAGAAAAGGTGAAAGGCAAACACAGAGCCATTTGTAGGGACAGCAATGGAAACATTTGGCTTTCATCAGACAATGATGGGTTATATCGCCTACAACTGGACGATGATTTGAAAGTTATAAGTACGAAATTATACCCTAGAAATATGTTTGGTGGATCGTGGATAACGGCAATATATATAGACCATCAAAAAAGAATATGGGCCGGAACAGCAAACGGATTATATAGATACAACATTGAGCAAGATAAGTTTACCAGATTAGAATTCCCATATTCAAGAAAGAGTTCCTATATTGGGGCTATTATACAGGATAATATGGAGAATGTATGGGCGGTTAGTTTACACGGTATTTATAAGATCAATCTAGAAGATTTGATTGTGTATTATGAATTGAATGTAAATCAAGATATTGTAAAGACATGGTATATTTTGGGAACATGCGTCAACCGCAATGGAGAAATATTCATAGGAGGAGTAAATGGACTCAACTTTTTTAATCCTACTCAATTGACACCAGACACTTATCCGCATAATGTCTATATATCCGGCATAAAACTTCTGAATAAAGAGAATTTTTCCGATGAGAAGAAAAATCGCTTGCACGAGATTAATAATTCGGGCAAGTTAGTGCTATCGTATAAAGATACTCAATTTTCCTTGTCTTTCAGCTCTCTCTATTATAAAGATCCGCTAAAAATAGAGTATGCCTATATGTTAGAGGACTTTGATAAAGACTGGATTATTACAGACGCATCAAGAAATAACGCTTCTTATTCCAATTTAACTCCCGGCACATACACTTTTAAAGTAAAATCAACTAATGCTTCGGGTATCTGGATGGACAATATACGGACTATTGAGATTGTGGTAGAAAAGGCACCATGGAGAACTTGGTGGGCCTACTCCTTATATGTAACCATAGTTGCAGGCATTTTACTATTAGTTGTCCGAAACTTTAATTTAGGTTCTAAATTGCGACACAAGGATGCATTGTCTAAGTGGAAATTAGACTATTACACTCGTTTGTCATATGGTTTTAAGGTACCCTTAACTCTGATTTATGCGCCTCTGCAATATTTACTGAAAAATTATGACCAGTTGACACATACAGATGTTAAGCGTATGCTACATACGATGTCAGGCAATGTATTCAAATTGTCGGAACAAGTATCGAAGTTGATGGAGTTCAAAAAAGTATCCTTGGGGGAATATGATGTACAGTTATCAAAAGTGGATATTATTCCTGTTATCCAAGGAATTTGCAATTTATTTCTAGATGAGTTTGCCGCCAAACATATAACTTATTCAATAGAAGGAAACGTGACTTCTGTTACAACTATCATAGACATAACTAAGATAGAAGTAGCTCTATATAATATTATGGAAGATGCTATTTCCTATATAATAGATAATGGTAGGGTTGAGGTGAAATATATGCTTGACTCCCATGATTACAGGCTGAACGTAAGTATTATTGCATCGCGAAGTGGAGAAGGAGAGTCTAATGTACAAGAGTTAAACACTCGCTTTTTAATTGCATACGATTATCTAAAAGTGCATCATAGCGAACTATCCATACGTAATATCGAAGGAAACCGGATGAGGGAATATACTTTCGACTTGCTATTAGGCGATTCTCATTACAGTGCAAGAGAAATGAAAACATTGGATAAAGCACAATCTGTATCGCTGTTATTACCTGTAACTGTTCAAAAAGATAGAACTGTGGATGAATTGAATATTGATTCGGATAAAACTTTGCCAGTGATTTATCTGTATGAGGGAGACAAAGACATAGACCTCTTCATTAAATCTGTTTTCCAAAATAAGTTTAACGTATCACTAAACACAGCTGCTACCGACATAAAGCACATGCTCGACAAAATACCTTCTCTAGTTATCTTTGATGTGGTGAAAGAAGACGACTATAAATTTGAGTTATGTCGCAAAATGAAAGAATACCAGATATTATCAGCAATACCCGTCATTTTCATGTCCTCACTTTCCTCTGAAATAACGGAGCAGAAGGTATATGAAGCAGGGGCTGATGTGTTTATTGCAAAACCGTTCAATGTAGCTAGCCTGGATGCAAGAATAAGACAGCTACTTGATGTACGTACGGCAATCAAAGAGAACATTCGGAAAGAGTTGATTATAGACCCTAAAGAAGTACTTATCACATCAGATGACGACAAATTCGTTGCTAATATCATCAACGTTATAGAAGATAACATAGCAGATATTGAGTTTAATATTGATAAATTGGCTAGTTTATTAAATATAAGCCGTTCTACCTTATATCGAAGAGCTATGGAAATCACAAATTTGTCACCAAGTGATTTAATCAGAAAAAGACGCATGCGACGGGCCGCAGAGCTGTTAAAACAAACTTCTCATCCTGTCTCAGAAATATGTTATATGGTTGGATATTCAGATCAACGCTATTTCGGACAAAGCTTTAAGAAAGAGTTTGGTATGACTCCGAAACAATATTCTATTCAGAAAAAGGTATAGGAACAGAATTACCAGTTTGACATCCGCAGATATTCTTCAGATATAGCAATTATTTGCTATTATAAATCTGTGTCATCTGCGGATGAAATATCATATAGATACTCTTTTATTTTCTTTTTTACAAGAAAAACTCTTATTGCGGAAAGTCTTTTTCAAAATCAGAAATATTAATCCAATCTGCCGGTACTCGTTCTCCGTTCCTTATCCTGTGCCAAAAGTCATGGGCTTCGCTGGTGTCCGGATATTTATCAAAGATATCCCCCTTATTATACATTCGCGGATCTTTTTGATCCAATAATCGTCTGGTCATTTCTTCTTCCATTCTATCTTTTATGCAAGCATATTCCTTCTTTTGAATCAAATTGACCATGCAATTAGGATCCTTTTTTATATTATATAATTCCTCCGCTTCCCGTTTCCCAAAAGACAGTTGCCATAAATATTTTGTTTTGGGATTATGACGGGCTTTCAGAATCTCAGTTTTAGTAGGGCTACCGTCCACATTCATATAACCTGTTTCAGGATCACCTGCAGGCCAGCGTTCAGGTTTAAAGTTTTTAAGGTAAAGGAAGTCTCCTCTGATCAACCCACGGATAGGATATCCCTGATCATTGGGGCGACCTACATCATGCCGTTCTTTACCGATCATTACGTAATTGCGGTCTATCCCTGTGTTTTCATCTTTCAGCAAGTCAACAAAGTCTCTTCCAGTGATAGCTTGCATCCCTGATTGCATCTCACTTATACCTGCTATTTTCAAAATAGTAGGTGCCAAATCTATGACACTGATGTATTCATTAATCTGTCTTCCCGGATGTCTTATCCCATTCTTCCACATGACTGCCATTGGGATGTGATTGGAGTTATAATACTCCTGTCCTTTACAACGTGGAAAAGGCATATTATGATCAGAAGTAACAATTATAACAGTGTTGTCAAGTTCGCCTATTTCCTCTAAAGACTGAAGTATCAGACCTAAATGTTTATCAAAATGCTCTACTTCCACTGCATAATCCAGCATATCTCTTCTCACAATCTCATTGTCTGGCCAATAGGATGGTACAGAATCAATATCATTGATATTCTTTCCAAAGCGCTTAGAAGATTCATATTCATAGCCACGGTGCGGTTCAAGTGCTCCATACCAAAAACAAAATGGCTTAGACTTGTCCCAACTCTTTAGAAAATCGTTAAAATTGGCTGCATAATCACAATCAGAAATCCCCGTAGTTGGAGGCGTAAGTTTACGTTTGTTCCATACCTGCCCGGTAAGATTTCGGTTCTCACCTCTTGAATTGACAGCATATCCAGGTCCCCAACCCTTTCCCGTGCAGCCTACATAATATCCATTATCAGCTAAAGCTTCCGGATAGGATTTAAATTTCTCAGGAAAGTTCGGCCAATGATTACAGGCTTCTTCCAACTGCCATGAATTTCTACCTGTAATCATAGCAGCACGTGAGGGTGCGGATTTGGCATTACATGTATACATATTATTAAATAAAAGCCCATTACGAGCTACAGTATCAAATGCAGGTGTATTTATCCATGGAACCCCATAAGCACTCATATGACCTGCATCATCAGCTACACAAAATAAAATATTGACCTTAGGCGCAGTCTGTGCCGTCGCAATTGATACTTGTGTAATAGTTGCAACGCCCAGTAAAGAAAGTATATGAATATTCATTGTGAGATACTTAAAAGTTAATGTTTTTATAGAATTCATTTATTACATACCATGCTTTTTTGCGATATCCTTGATCTGAGATTAACCCTTTTCGATTCCAACCATTTTGATTGAGCGGGTGAAAACGATAGGGAGAACGAAAATCAAACAAAATCCAAGGGGCTATACCTGTCAAATTAGGAATAGAGATAAACATTTCTAAATTGTCCTTATACAGCTGTTCCTGATATTCTTCACTCCAAGAACTCGCTACTGTAGCATCTCCAGACTGGCCATATAATGCTTCTCCGCCAAATTCGGAAATAAAAAGCGGTTTATCAGGACAGATATTCCAGCTAATTTCAGATGGCTTAATTGGCCACGGATGATACCACCCCATGTATTTATTGATAGATATAACGTCCAGATATTCTGTAAGTGTATCCTCCAACTCAAATGTTTGGGTATCACCATTCCACTTCACCTTATCAAAAGCAGCAGTAAGTAAACGGGTGGTATCTATCTTTTGACAATTATTTATAATTTCTTTTAGAAAACTGTTGCGCGACTTGGAGGGACTGGTTTCATTAGCAATTCCCCAAAATGTCAAAGCACATCTGTTTCTATCTCTCATTATCATTTCAGAATGCATAGTCAATGCTTTCTGCAGAGTTACTTTACTAGTGAAATCTATATTTTGCCAAAGTGGTATTTCTTCCCAAAGCATGAAACCCATTTTTTCAGCCAATCTTACGATGTACTCATTTTGAGGATAATGTGCCAGTCGTATCAAATTAGCTCCCAATGCCTTTGCTTCGGATAACAGAGCTACTGCGTCTTGCTGAGAGAAAGCTCTACCTTGTCTTTGAGCTATTTCTTCATGAAAACTGATACCCTTCATAAAAACAGGACTACCATTCAGATAAATTTGTTTCCCTTTGACATAAAGATTTCTAAATCCGAGTTCCTCTTTAATAGTATCGTTGCGAGTAGCCAGTTGAACCAGATATAGCTGAGGCGTTTGCGGTGACCAACGTTGTAACTGCTTAACTTTTATGGAGGCCTGCGCCATACCTGTGCTATCTGTGCTCAACTGTCGAAGTACATTTAAAGCGGGAATAGTAATTCGGATATTTTCATTTACACGCTTTTCAGAAAGTTGTACTTTGACATGAACCAGATCCGGCTTATATTTGTCTAACTGTATAAAATAATGGTCAATATAGAGTTGGGGAGTTTTCACAATCATAACATCCCGAGTTATGCCACCATAGTTCCACCAGTCATAGAGTAAAGCAGGTATCGCATCTTTATTTCTATAGTTATTAACCTCCAATACAAGAAAATTGTCTCCAGAAACAATGCGGTCTGTTATATTTATCTGAAATGGAGTAAATCCTCCTTCATGTCCCCCCACTTTGGTTCCATTCAGATATACAGTGCATTGGTAATTTACTGCCCCGAAATATAGAAATACATTTTCGTCAGAACTCCTTTTTATACTGAAATGCCTTGCGTACCATACTGTACCTTCATAATATTTTAATTCCGGATATTGAGAATTCCAGTCACCCGGCACATTAAGCCGTACTCCTCCTTCAAAAGCATATTCTTTGAAATCGGACTTACTTTTTAAAGGTTTATCCTTATAGATGGAGTCTTTATGCCCATGCAGATAAGGGTCTATGATTACATCCCATTTCCCATTTAATAGTACACATTTCCGTCCATATACGTTTGTCATAGCAAATTGGGCGCGTGCAATCTGTACTTGATTGCAGCAGACCCATAATAGTAAAAACAAATAAACCAATTTCTTTTTCATGGTAGTTGTTAAGTGTTGTTTATAAATAAAATGCAGGTTAGATTGCCTTAACCGTCCTAACCCGCATTCTTATATAATTGGCCGAAATACCTATTGCAACAGTTTCTTATATCTGAGTAACGCTTCTACATAATAATAATCGGCATACGTAAGTGGAGCATCAACTTCACTGTTTCGGGGTTTATTTCCCACTGAATGCTTAAGAATAAACCCGCCATTTGTCCGGGGATCCGCCAGGTACTCGTCTGACGAGAGTGTTCTCAGTTGTTGAGCGGCTACAGACTGATATTCTTTAGAAAGCTTATCATCATTGACATATTGCCCCAACTCTAACAGAGCGGATGCTATGATAGCCCCAGCAGAAGCATCCCGTGGTTCGTCCGGAATATTAGGTGCATCAAAATCCCAATAAGGTATCTTGTCTTCCGGAAGGTTTGGGTGGTGCAAGATAAACTTCGCAATGTTAATGGCTTGCTGAAGATATTTTTCGTTCTGGGTTTCTCTATACATCATTGTATAGCCATACAATCCCCACGCTTGTCCACGTGCCCATGCCGAAGTACTTGAATATCCTTGATGGGTATCCATTTTGAGCGCTTTATTAGTTATGGTATCATAATCTACAACATGGCATGAACTATAATCCAGGCGAAAATGATTTGTTATAGTTACCGTAGCATGGCTGTTTGCAATTTTATCAAACAATGAGTCCTGTGATAATTTATATGCATTTTCTAATAGTTCCAAATTCATTAAATTGTCAATAATTACAGGATACATCCATTTAGGCTTATTATCCCACGAACGAATAACTCCTATATTTTCGTTATAGCGTGTTGCTAATGACCGGGCACTTTGTAACAGAATTTTCTTATAGTTTTCATTTCCTGTTATTTTATAACCATTTCCAAAACTACAGTTCATCATAAAACCTAAATCATGCGTATCTAAAGCATATTGCTCCTTTTCAATACGCATCGTATAGCTTTCGGCATATTTTTTCAGCGTTTCATTCCCAGTAGCTTCATAAAGCATCCATAAAGTTCCTGGAAAAAAACCACTACACCACCAATGCGTATCTGACGTAACAAGAGTTCCATCTTTCTCTGTGGTCTTTGGAAGCCTGTCAGGCTGATCCATCAGACTGGCAGCCATAAATTCAGACTGTTCAATGCTACGTTTTAATCCTTTTTCTATCACAGAACTCATCATATCATTACTATTATTACTGCATGATGGTAAGAGGAGTCCCATTACTAGTCCTGCCAAAATCAATGTCTTTTTCTTCATATAATTTTATTATTAGTTATTTTTCCAATCAGTTAACGGCATTATTTCTTTGCTGGAATCGAAATTACCTTCCGGTATGAGTTTAACTTGTAATACTTCTGTTGTATTGGGCCGCAGTTCAGCTTCAAACCCAACGAACATCACACCCGGATTTTTGGCATCCCAACTGTTGGGTGATGTCGCACTCCAAGTTTTCATTCTGACCTTTGCCGGAGATTCCACCTCCAATAACAGTTTTTCTCCATTCTGGGATAGCTGTATTGTATGTTCTCCTATAATAGCAGGTTGAGCTTCCGTCACCATATTCCAGCGAATAACAGTGGGCTGTCCCAATGTCTTTACTTCATCCCTAACAACGGCATAGTGAGAATCAATGATAGCTACTCCTCTTTTTACTTCCTTTGCTTGACCTTCGTATATCTTTGTAAGGTCTGCAATAGCATACATGTAGTTTTCATTATCCAAAAAGTCTGTAATCGTTGCATAGCCATTCACATTTTGATATTTATTGTCAAAAGAAAGTGTATTATGAGCCAGGTTATTGTATCTAAACACTTTCCAACGATCAGATTCCTGAGTCTTATTCCACAAATCAATACCTTTGGATTCTAATGAGTTGTAATCCTGAGGACCTAAATCCGTACTCCAGCGAGTATCCTTACTGATAAAGATAAAAGAACCGGCATCCAAATGTGTGTGTCCTGATTGTGCTGTCCCTCCTTTGAGTGCAATGGATAATCCATGTTGATAATCCCAGGTAGTCCGCATAAGGGCAACAGGAGTGGTTGTTTTACTTGATACCCACATTCTTTGAGTAGGTTTAGGCAGATTATCCATAGAAGTAGAAGCGCCCCATATCAAAGCCAATACAGCATATCGATAGGACCTAATACTCTTTTTAGAAGACAGGCTAAACTGGTATTTCTCACTCCAAAGAATATCTTTATCAGCAGTCCTATTAGCAAACCAAAACATAGCAGGACTTACGCGACCAGATGATGAACAATCTCCATAGTTGAAGGATTTGCCATCAGAAAGTAGCATATTCTGGATAAACTTTCCAGTATTCAAGAAACCTGGTTCCTGAGAAAGATTATAATCAGTTCCCATAACATTTTCCAAGGCATCAATTAAGAGGAGGTTGTAAGTCGTCCCATATCCCCAATAGGAATAGCCTTCGGCATACGCACCATCAGGTGCATACACGGACATGGGTAGTTTAACAGACTGGACAGCCCTATTGATCAACTCATCAGCAAGGGTTGGAATTTTATCATAAATAGCCAAGGCACCAAGTGTTATTCCTCCATTACATACCTGATTCCAATTATTATTTCGATAGAGCCAGCTATTATATTGGCTGTCTAATGATGGATTCAAACCTTTGGTTTCTATAGCTTTCTCTATTTTAAGCTTAGTCTGATCACTGATAAAATTGTAAAGCCAGTCATATCCGATAGCCATAGCTGTAGTCATTTCAGCTACATCCAAAAAGTGAGATGGATTCCAATCAACAAAATCTGCGGCATTATCTAATTCACTTTCTGCCCGTTTGGCATATTTCACTTCACCAGTCATTCTGTAGGCATATCCTAAAAGTAACGTCCTGCGCAAACATTCACGCGACACTTCAAGCAATCTTCTGCCAAGAATAACTCTTTGGCAATTAGGCTTGCCAAGAATATTATCGGCCTCTTCTATCATGATGGCATGATATTCCTTCCACACTCCATCTGTTTGTATAGCAGAACGGATGACAGATTCATCTTCTGTTGTCATTATCAGATAGGGATGTACTCTGTCTTTAACCTTCTTACTATCTCCTTCTTGAGCCGATATGCAAGCAGAGTATAACACTGCTAAAAATATAAATAGTATATTCTTCATTTTCTTTTAGTTTTAAAATGATGCTCCAATAGGTCCTTGGGTTGTGGAAGCTGTTGCTGATTTGAAAGAGGTTGAATAATGAAATGTGAATGTCTTTCCTACTTCAATACCTTCTACTCCGTCTTCGTCAACATAAAATGGAAGATCTGCCCATTTGGACATATTACTTCCCATATTCTCAAAAAACTTGTCAATATATTCCATTGGCAAAACAGGCGGATAATCAAAAGTCAGTACTTCCGAGAAATTATCTTTAAAAGTCAGTTTACCTTCCTCTATCAGTTGATAGCCATCGTCAGAGAGTGTAGTACGCTTCAAATTCTGCGGGTATTTGGCAAACAGTCTTTCAAATTCCTCAGAGAAAAATAAGTTGTTATTGCAAACACTCATACTAATATCCTGAGCACGTTCATCTTTCTTTGGTATTGAAATTTGCCAAAACACATCACTCTCGGCACTCGATTTCCACCCTACATTAGCGAAAATATTGTTCTCTATTTCAACTTTGATAGCATAGTTTATTTGTATATGGTGCCCAACATTATAGAATGTACTGTGCTTAATTCCAAAATAGTTTGTGACTACATTGTCAAATCGTACAATATGGGCAGTGTTATTATAAACATAGCAATTATTGATAACAATACTATCTTGCTCGTTTCCACGTGAATCTATCAATCTGCCATTGGCTGGATCACTTGTGAGAGCTAAATTACGAATGGTAGAGTTATTCAGATAAATTTTATTATTGACATTGTCAGTACGAATACAGAAGTTCCTGCAATGGTCAATAAAACAATTGTCAAATTTCAGTCTCACATTTGATTCGTCAATACGAAATAAACGTTGCATGAGATTACCAGTTGCCGCATCTTTACCTATGATATAGATATTCTCAAAAGTGGCGCTACCTTCCAAACGGATCATATCAGCATTTAAAGCTCCTTGCGCGTCACAAATAGGTTGTATGATAGGCATTTTGCCAGAACCATTTTCGGCCTTAATTACAACATTATGTTTGAAGACATTCTTGCCTTCCATATAGTAAACCCCATCACGACGCAATATATATGTTGCATCTCCATTTTCATTAATAGCTTTGGTTAAAGCGTTGACCGACGTAATACCATCGTCCGGTTCTACAATAACTACACTCTCAGGATTACTTGGAGAGATTTCCAAATCATTAATATCGAGTATATCTTCATTCTCGCAGCCAACACACAAGAGTGACAATGCGAAAAGTAATCCTATAGCTCTAGAATATATTTTATATAGTTTCATAACTTTAGTGTTTTAGTGGAACAATGTTTATTTAAAGATATCATATTTAAAGCCAATGTATGCAGCCGAACCATAGTATTCAACTCTGGACGGATAGTTCGTTATATCACGACGTTTACGATCGGAAGATTGTGTAAAGTTGGACAAAGTAGCATACAGAGAGAATTGTCTGGTCAAACTATATTTCAACTGCATATCCCATTTCACGAATGGACGTGTAGATTCCACATCAGCTGCATCTTGGCGATGCTGTTCTGCAATCAACACTCCGTCTTGATAGTTGCAAGATATTCTGCCTGAGAATTTCTTGTAATCATATCCCAAAGAAACGTTGAATAGTAGAGAGGGTTGCTTTAACAACCGGTCTGTATATATAATGTCAGAGTTGGTTGGAAGGAATGGCTTCTCAGTACCTCCGGGAGTAAAATCCGGATTTTTAATTCTTGACTTCAACGTTTCAAAGTAGTTCATTTTAGAGTCCATAAGAGTAAGATTAGCACTGAATACCACACCTTTCATGAAGTTCTTCATTTTGCGGAATTGCAGTTGCAAATCAAATTCCAACCCCTTCAACGTTGCATTATATGGACTATTTAAAGGATAGGTAATGCTACCACCTGACAAACTCATAGGTAAGTCAAAATTAGCAGGATCCGTCACTGTACCATTCAACATATAGGCAGAGCGAGTATAAGTAAAGTTTTTAATATCTTTATAAAATCCACTAATAGTAAAGAGTCCATAATCCGGTTGATAGAACGTCAATATAACATCATAATTCCGAGATAAAGCAGGCTTCAAATTAGTACGGCTCCATGTTACTTCATTCACATTCGGTTTTATGATTGTTCGTGGAGCAAGCAGGTTATAATCAGGTCTTGACAGTGTTTCAGTGTATGCCAGCCTGATGTCCATCCAGTTTGTTGGCTTTATACGCAAATGGATTTGTGGTAGCCAATATCCATATTTGTCGGAGTCATTACTCTTTTCATATTCAAACTCATGTTCTTTTTCTTCATTGTCAGGAACATTAGAGCCACTGTATGCATTGTACTTCAGGTGAGAAAAATCGTAGCGTACACCTGGTATAAATGTAACATACTTGCCAAAATTTATTTCACCCATAATATATCCTGCCCAAAGATTCTCATTCCCATCATAGTCTTTCAGAATTTTTGTGGTAAGGATTTTGCCATATATATCTTGGTTGATATTATAAAAGTTTCTCATGGCATTATGATCTAGTGCAAAATTAATGCATAAATCCTTATACTTATTGTTTAAAAAGTCATGAGGCTTATAACCAGAGTCTAAGAAATCAGTGATACCTATATAGGAATTTTTGAAAGATGATGGAGTTAAATCAGGCATATTCTCGAATACAGGATCAGCTCCTTCAGACAAATCCATACGTCTATACCTACGAGCTGTTTCAAGACTTCTTTCTTTTTGACGGAACTTTCCACCGATTTTAATGTATCCATTGACCTTTTCGCCGAAACTAAAAGGCTTCTTTAAATCTAGCCATGCACTGTATTCTGTTTCTTTGGCAAACTCTGTATTAAAAATAGCTTCATACAGATAGTATTGTGTAAGATCATCTTCTTTGACGAATTTAGAATTAGCTATCAAATAGGGAGGTTGATAAGATAATGCATCGATATCAGCTGTAAAGGGGGCATTCAGCCGGAATTGCATTTGGTGATCGTATGGGGTCCTTGTGCGCGAACTACTACGTCCCACTCCGAGATTCAAGATTGCTCCCAAAACATTGAACTCGCCTTGCAACATATTGGTAATATTGGTATTATGTGAATTACGGTCAGTTTGTTGAAATCTCAATCGGGTTCCTTCTAAATCATAACGTTTTTGACGAATATCACGATCTCTGTTCATTCTACTAAAGAGATTAGACATTTTGAGTTTAGAACCTTTTCCCAAGTCGAAATCCATATTCAGGTTTACGTTAAAACGTTGACGCTTTTCTAAATTTGATTCCAGACTAACCCCTGTAATCCATGGTTTCGTGTAATCAAACCCAGGAGTAGGCGTATTACCATTTACTTTATAAGCTGCATTAAATGTATCATTGCTCCGGTCCGTCTGGTCAGCGCTTGCGGTAAATATGACACCTAATCTTTCGCTAAAAAATCGATTGCTCGCCATGATACCACCTTTATACCGCCCCATTCCATTAATTTGTGAATGGTAGCCTGTTTCTCCGGTTACATTAAGTTTGAAGTCTCTCGGGGCATCTTTCATAATTAGGTTTACCGTTCCTCCCAATCCATCGGCATCCTTGTCGGCCGTACTGGCTTTCAACACTTCAGCCCCAGCAATCATGTCCGGTGAAATCATATTCAAGTCAGTACTCCGATCAGTGCTACTTGTTGATGGCGCATTCATACCGTTAATAGCTACCGAGTTATACTTAGGATCCAAACCACGTATGATGATTTTTTGACCTTCTCCTCCATCACGCTGGATCATTAAACCGGGAAGACGACCAATAGCATCAGCAACATTTACATCCGGAAGTTCATGCAACTTTTCTTCAGATACAGCATTCATAATACCAGTTGCATTTAACTGACTTTTAATCGCCGCTGTCTGCCCTTTGGCTTGAGCACTGATCACTACTTCTTTCAACAGATGATTATCCGGACGCATAACGAGGTTCAGTGTCTTCACTTCATTAGATTTAAGATCTATATCAAAATCTTGCGTCTGATATCCAATGAAAGAGAATTGGATTGTCTGCTTGCCTTTAGGTATAAATAAGGTATACTGCCCATTGGCATCTGTTATTGTTCCCTTATTCGAGCCTTTTAGCATGACAGTTGCGCCAATTAAGAAGTCTTTAGTCTCACTATCTGTGACAACACCCGTAATTGTAGCATTTTGAGCTACTAGATTTCCTCCTACATATAGGAATAATAATAAGATAAGCAATCTTGTCTTCATAAGCGTATAAAATTTAATGGTTATATTGCAAATTTAATGGTTAATTAATTGAGAGATGTTGAAAATAAAAGCAATATATATCTATTACTGTCCTTTTATTGGCAAAAACGACTAAAAACTGGTCAGAAAATGTAGAATATCCGGTCAAGAGTACATCTTAAAGCATTCAAAACACCTTTTGCATATATAATTTCGCGCATAGAACTTATGTATACACATAGAAAATACGTCTAAAATTTACGATGAACAATGGTAGTTACAGCCTACCTTTGCCACAAAAAAGAATATGATTAAACCGATAACCGTCTACGGCAACTCCGTATTAAGAAAAGAATGTGAAGACATAGAACAGAGTTATCCCAATATCCAGGAAATTATAGAAACCATGTGGCAGACGCTGAGAGATGCGGACGGCTGCGGATTAGCCGCACCACAAATCAATCTTCCCATCAAGCTGTTCATAGTAAACAGCAGAGATACCTATACATATATGTCCGCTAAGGAAAGAGAACACTTCTTTGTGGAAGAGGATTGCGGAATAGAGGAAACATTCATCAATGCAGAAATAATAGCTTATAGCGAGAAAGTATGGACTGCAGGGGAAGGTTGCCTGAGTATTCCCGACCTTTACGAAGAAGTTACACGCCCCTGGTCAATAACGATAAAGTATCAGAATAGTGAATTTAAAGAACAAAACAGGACTTATCACGGATATACCGCGCGGATCATTCAGCATGAGTTTGAGCATACACAAGGAAAATTGTACATAGATCATTTGTCTCCGCTGAGAAGACAGCTCATAAAGAATAAGTTAGTGCGGATTATTAAAGAAAACAGAAGAAAGTAACAGTAATTCCTTATCATAATAGAAAACGTCTGATAAACAAGTTTATTTAGTCCTGTCTGATAGTAATTATATTGATTAGTTGTTATCTTTGCAAGAGAATAATATTCGGGAGCTATATCCGTGCCATTGCGTTTCTTTCTGGGCAAAAGCCGAGATACACAAGTTGATACCGATTTGCGAGA
This sequence comes from Bacteroides cellulosilyticus, assembly GCF_020091405.1. Classification (NCBI taxonomy): domain Bacteria; kingdom Pseudomonadati; phylum Bacteroidota; class Bacteroidia; order Bacteroidales; family Bacteroidaceae; genus Bacteroides; species Bacteroides cellulosilyticus. The sequence continues at coordinate 3,273,321 of NZ_CP081903.1, read as the reverse complement.
TAGGTGTCGGACTAAAAATAAAGATTAAATAACTACATATAAAAAGTCAGAGCATGAAAACGTTCACTGTTTTATTAGTAACTGCGTCTTTAGCGTTAACTTCACTGGGAGGGAGTTTTGAACCATACCGCCCCAACGGCTGGTACTACATCACAAGCGGCACACAAGACAGCCTTTCGGCAGAGCCCATCGTAACAACCAAAGATTTTGTTTCTATAAGGCTTGACTCTTTTATGAGTGAGCGAACAGGTGAAATGGCCTATCAGATTATGGGTAGAGTGAACGACCAGTCCATTAAGATATGGGCAGACGCTACCGAACAGTCGATAGGCAAGCATATCGGTTTTGTATGCAACAACAAGGTAGTATGTAATCCCTTGGTGAACGCTCGCATCGAAAGCGGTAATTTTGCGATTTCAGGTGAAGGGCCTGAGTTCAAAGCCATGTACAGGCAAATTCAAGAGGACATCAAAAACGAAGAGATTGCTTCGGAACATAAGAAAGCATGGGAAGAGGCCCGCAAGTTACGGGCTTCCATCACCGACACCACCTTCTTGAAAACCAAGCGTCCGATGTCTGACGATGCAATCGGCCCCTACAACTACCACACAGGATTGAACGAAGACCGTGCATACAACCAGACGGTTTATCTAATTGCGGTAGACAGAGCTAAAAAGTTCCTTTCCGTTGAAAACGACCAATTAGTATTGAACCTGAAGTCGGGTGCGGAAATCAATATTGCGGAAGACCTGTTCCAGTATATCACCGGACTATTCGATGATTGGAATAAATGGGTTAAAGAGGGAAAATTCAAGATTATAAAAACAAAAGAGGGATACTACGATATAGAACCGACACCTCAGAAACGCAACAATCAATAACTTTTCCCTAAGCGCTTCAAGGCTGCGATAGAATCGGACACATACACATTATCCGGTTCTATTGACCGCCAATAGCAAAGTGTCCCTATCAGCCGTTTCAGATAAGCCGGATCGTGAGAACCTATCCGGCGCTGGTGTTCTGCCAAACCTTTCGTCAAAATATAATGCACATTCTTGCGTATTTCCCTTTTCCGGGCTTTAGGAATAGTCAGCTTCACACCGGAACTGATGGAAACTCCTGTGATAATCTTCCGACTGTGCTCCTTCAGGAAACGGGTTTTCTTATGATTCAATTCAAACTGCTCTTCCCGGACAATCTGTTTGACCTGAGACAGAATCTGTTCTCTCGGGAAAACATTCCCCGAAAAAGTAAGGTCATCGGCATACCGGGTATAAGTCAGACCATATTCGGCAGCCAGTGCAGACAACTTTTTATCCATCTCATAAGAGATTATATTGCTCAATGCCGGACTTGTAGATGCCCCCTGAGGCAAACAACGATGTAAGCAGCATAAAGTTCCCAGCACCTTCGCAATATCAGGCGGATACCCCATTGCCTCAAATGTATTCCTCACACGAGGACTGCGTATGGAACTAAAGAAATCATGAATATCAGTTTTCAGCACACACCGCTTTCCCAAATGCGGGCGGACATTATCGGCTATAGACATCCTGGACCGAAAGCCGGTAGCTGCCGGATGAACATTTACAAAGGATAAGATTCGGTGATTAATAGCGTCCTGAACAGGCTTCAGTTCGTGGTCCGGAGCAGAAATCATGCGGTAACCTCCCCTCCGTTTACCTATCCAGAACTCCCGGTAGTGGGCAGAAACATCCTTCAATATTTCTTTCAACTTCATTTCTTCCACTCCCAACAAGTTTGCACACTGAGAGATGGCTTCTTCTTTAAACCAGGGAGAGATTCGCGGAGCAGAAGTTTTAAAAAGCTGGCTAAACCATCCCTTACGGGTGGTTCCGGCATTGGCAGTATGCTCCGTGTTGTCGCGGTTTCCTGCTTTCCACCTTTTGTATCCTTCCTGTTTACGACTCGAAGAAATAATTTTGTAGACCAATAAGCAGGTAACAATAAATACAGCTATCAGAATTCCATTCATCTTATCAACAAGTATAAAAAAGAAGAGGATGAGTATTTACTAATGTAAATCGTGGTATTTATACCAGAGTATTTACATTCTAAGAAAGCTCCTGAGCTTACGAGGCGACTGCACCTCTTTCCTGCTAAATCTTTTTCTCATCCTCTTCGTATGCAAAAATATATTTTTTTCCACTTACAGCACAAAGGAGAGACAATTTATTTGAATACAGAAACGTTTTTTTAATCAGATTCTATAACTTTGCCTCCCATAAAGAAAATATCTATACTATAATGAGTACATCCAAACACCCCAAAGGTCTTTACCTTGTCTTTGCTACCAGCACGGCAGAACGTTTCAGCTACTACGGTATGCGTGCTATCTTCATTCTGTTTCTAACCCAGGCACTCTTATTCGATAAGGAACATGCCGCCTCTATTTATGGCAGCTATACCGGACTGGTTTATCTTACTCCGCTCATCGGCGGATATATTGCTGATAAATACTGGGGGATCCGGCGTTCCGTTTTCTGGGGTGCCATGATGATGGCGGTAGGCCAGTTCCTGATGTTCTTCAGTGCGTCGATGCTGGATACTAAAGAGCTTTCCCACTGGTTGATGTATGGGGGACTCACCTTTATCATTTTGGGCAACGGGTGCTTTAAACCCACGGTTACTTCTCTTGTAGGACAACTTTACAAACCAGGAGACAGACGCTTGGATTCCGCTTACACCATATTTTATATGGGAGTAAATATAGGTTCGCTCTTTGCGCCGCTAGTTTGCGGTTATTTCGGTGAGACAGGAAATCCTCATGATTTTAAATGGGGATTTCTAATAGCCGCTATTTTCACCCTATTTACCATAGTTATATTCGAAACACAGAAGAATAAGTACCTTGTTGATCCTGACGGCAAACAACTGGGGATTATTCCCGATGCCAAGAAAGAACAACCGAAAGTAGAGAAAACCACTCAACAGACAAAAGTGGATAATAGTAGAAAGAAACGTAACTATCTGCTTTTGGGTATGCTGGCCATTGCGCTTGCCATCTTCTTCTACTGGTGTTTCGGAGATGATTGGATCAGCATTGGCATCTTTACCGCCTGTATTGTATTCCCTGTCAGCATTCTATTGGAAGGCTCCCTGACAAAAATAGAACGTAGCCGAATTTTCGTCATCTATATCATCGCCTTTTTTGTCATCTTCTTTTGGGCAGCTTACGAACAGGCAGGCGCCTCACTAACCCTCTTTGCAGCCGAACAAACTGATCGTTTCGTCTTAGGTTGGGAGGTCCCAGCTTCATGGATACAATCTTTCAATCCGTTCTTCGTGGTAATCCTGGCTGCTATCATGCCAGGAATATGGGGCTTCTTAAACAAACGAGGTGCTGAACCGGCTTCTCCAACCAAACAAGCTATCGGTTTATTATTGCTCTCACTGGGATATTTGGTTATCTGTTTCGGTGTGAAAGACACCCAGCCTGGGGTAAAAGTCAGCCTCATCTGGTTGACCGGACTTTATTTTATCCATACAGTAGGCGAATTGTGCCTCTCTCCTATCGGATTATCAATGGTAAACAAGTTGACTCCCCTCCGCTTCGCATCTCTCATGATGGGAATTTGGTATCTTTCCATGTCCACTGCTAATAAATTTGCCGGAACATTAAGTGGCCTTTACCCCGAAGACGGGAAGGTGAAAACCCTGCTCGGATTCCGCATTGAAACCATGTTCGACTTCTTTATGGTATTCGTTATCATGTCCGGTGTAGCCTCTCTTATCCTCTTCCTGCTTTCAAAGAAATTGCAGAAGATGATGCATGGAGTGGAATAAAAATTGTATTTTTGTGCCAATTTAAAAAATCTATCCCTTATGGACACCATACAAATAAAAGACAAAAAGTTTACTGTTTCTATCAAGGAACAGGACATTCTGAAAGAAGTAGCTCGCGTTGCAAATGAAATCAACCGCGATCTGGCTGGTAAAAATCCTCTGTTTCTCAGCGTCCTGAACGGTTCGTTTATGTTTACTGCTGATCTGATGAAAAACATTACTATTCCCTGCGAGATTTCTTTCGTGAAACTGGCTTCTTATCAGGGGGTGTCTTCTACCGGAGTTATCAAAGAAGTGATTGGTATTACCGAAGATCTGACAGACCGCACGGTAGTGATTGTGGAAGATATCGTAGATACTGGTCTGACTATGCAACGTCTGTTGGACACGCTGGGCACACGTAACCCGAAAGAAATCCACATCGCTTCGTTGCTGGTGAAACCCGATAAGTTGAAAGTGGATTTGAATATCGAATATGTAGCCATGGAAATCCCCAATGACTTCATTGTAGGTTACGGATTGGATTATGACGGTTTCGGACGCAATTATGCGGATATTTATACAGTAGTGGATTAAAAAGAATTTTGAATTAGGTATAATATAAGTAACAGTTAAATTGTAAATCACAAATGTTGAACATTGTAATTTTCGGTGCTCCCGGTTCAGGAAAGGGAACACAAAGTGAGAAAATCGTAGAAAAGTACGGTATTAACCACATCTCAACCGGTGACGTGTTGCGTGCAGAAATCAAGAACGGCACAGAACTGGGCAAAACAGCTAAAAGTTATATCGATCAAGGCCAGTTGATCCCTGACGAACTGATGATTGATATCCTTGCAAGTGTATTCGACAGCTTTGAAGACAGCAAAGGTGTAATCTTTGACGGTTTCCCCCGTACGATTGCACAGGCAGAAGCTCTGAAGAAAATGCTTGCTGAAAGAAATCAGGGAGTAAGCGTTATGCTTGACCTGGATGTACCTGAAGATGAACTGATGGTCCGCCTCATCAAACGTGGTAAGGATTCCGGTCGTGCCGATGACAACGAAGAGACTATCAAGAAACGTCTTCATGTTTATCATTCACAGACTTCTCCGCTGATTGACTGGTACAAGCAGGAAGGACAATACCAGCACATCAAAGGACAAGGTGCATTGGAAGAAATCTTTGCTGATGTTTGCGCTGCGATCGACGCTGCAAAGTAAAGTTACACAATCATAATTTAGAAGCGCGATAATACCCATGAAAATGATATTACCGCGCTTTGTTATTCTCCCGTCTGCCCTAAAATAACAAGTAACTATTTCACGATCTTCTTTTTATATTCACGCGGGGTACATTGGATTTTCTTAAAAAATGTAGCATTAAACCGGGCTACAGAATTGAATCCACATTCGTATGCAATGTCGGTAATGCTCATGTCAGTAGTCAGTAATTTACGTTGTGCATGAGCTATTCTTAACTCAGCAATATAGTCACTTATTGTAGTACCAAATGCCTTCTTAAATATATGATTGGCATAATCAGGGTGCAGACCTACTACATCACCGATATCATTGGCTTTAATATCATTACAATAATTCTTAGTAAGATATATGGTTATTTTTTCGATAAGTGTCGTTTGGTATGAAGCCAATGCTATACCATCATCTGAAGACTGCAAGTGATGAGCCATACGAGTGATTCTGGTCTGCATTTCTAATAAAATAAGATCCGATTGCATATTTACGCTGCTATCTTTCAACCAATTATTTAGTAAGAACTCATCATATTGAGAATATTCATCTGTTTGTTCATATAGAATATCTCCTCTGAGCAAGCTGTCTACAAACTGTGCCGGAAGCTTCCAAGATAAAAAATGCGCAAAAGGAATGGTACATACATAATACTTTTCTACATTCTCATAATGAATTATTTGGTGAGGAATAAGTCCCCAGAATATCGTAAACCGCTTATTGGGTATCGTTATTTTTTCGCTGTGTCGCAAGTAAGTGATATTCCCTTGGGGCAGGTAATTTATCTCTATTTCATTATGCCTATCGTATCTGGGCATAACACGGGGTATCCATGTCTCACATGTAAGTCCATAAGGTTTAAACTCCTCACGGAACTTATCAAAACTGTAGCATTTCTCGGAATTCATTATATTCGTATATATAAATAGAGAGTGTTATTCACATTTTGGTGGTAAATTTGCAAAAATAATCTTTAAATGCCATGAAAAAAGTACTTTTCTTCTTTTTCTTTCTTACAGCATGGAGCCTTTATTCAGAGGCGCAAGTGGCTAATGAGGACAAACATCGGCTGATTGTAACCACTGATTTAGGGGGAACTGATCCGGATGATATCCAGTCAATGATACACTTGTTATTATGCTCAAATGTAATCGACATTGAGGGGTTAATCAGTTCACAAGTCTGGATGGATGACCCAGATAAAACGGCTAAAATTTCAGAGGTAGTAGAACAATTTGGAGAAGTTCTGCCGCGCTTGAATAAACATGCAGAAGGGTATCCCAGTTTGAATCAACTACGAGCAATTATTAAACGAGGGCAACCTTCCTCTAACATGACCGGAGTAGGTCAAGCTAAAGATTCTCCGGGATCAGAATTGATAATCTCGGTAGTTGATAAGAAAAAGGATCAACGCCCCGTATGGCTTGCAGCTTGGGGTGGAATGAATACGATAGCGCAAGCTTTATGGAAAGTGAAGCATACACGCAGCGAAAAAGCCCTTAAGAAGTTTACTGCAAAAATCCGCATATATGATGTTCTAGGGCAAGATGATGCCGGAGCCTGGATAGCCAAGAACTTCCCGGAAATAGTATATATCAGAAATAAAGAAGTATATGGTTGGGGACCTTCCGATCAATGGCTTAAACAGAATATTCAAAGTCATCAGCCATTAGGCAAGCATTATCCTGACCGGAAGTGGGCAACGGAAGGTGACTCTCCAGCTTTCTTTTATGTATATGCGAATGGCCTGAACGTACCCGACTCACTTGAATATGGAGGATGGGGCGGTCGTTTCTCCAATCAAAAGACGAGTGGTATACGAGGTATGGATTTTATAGTGCGCAGCGGGAAAGATGAAACGCAATATGACCCTTATTATATGCATGGAAGCTGTAAAGAGGGCTGTGCCGCCATCAACAAATGGCAGCTGCACATTTGGAATAATTTTGCAGCACGTATGTTGTGGACTACAACCGATGATTATAAAGCGGTGAATCACCATCCGCATGCAGTGCTTGATGGAGACCGTTCGCTGAAATGTATTTTTAAGAAGGTAAAAGCCGGAAATTCCATAGTTTTAGATGCCAGCGGTTCAACTGATCCTGATGGTAACAAGCTGATATACAAGTGGAGTGTTTATACTGAACCAAGCAGTTACAAAGGTGAAGTAGAAATAGAAAGGGATAATGCGGAAAAATGCAAAGTACATATCCCTGCTGATGCTGCGGGCCAAAACATACATATCATTTTAGAATTGACGGATGAAGCAACTCCGGCACTTACCGTTTATAAACGAGTAGTGCTAAAAATAAGTTAGAAATGCCCTCCACTGCGGATTAATAAATAAAAAGGAATAAAAAAGTTTGAGGTAGTCTTGGAGAATCGTTACTTTTGCATCGAAAAAGAAAATAAGTATTTTAAAATCAATCGTAAGGAAAGAAATGGCTGAATCGAACTTTGTTGACTACGTAAAGATATATTGCCGCTCCGGAAAGGGCGGACGAGGCTCTACGCACATGAGGCGTGAGAAATACATACCCAATGGCGGCCCCGACGGAGGTGACGGAGGACGAGGAGGTCACATCATCCTGCGCGGTAACCGTAACTATTGGACGCTGTTGCATTTGCGCTACGACCGCCATGCACTGGCCGGACATGGAGAATCCGGTTCCAAGAACCGCAGTTTTGGTAAGGACGGAGAAGACAAAATTATTGAAGTTCCCTGTGGCACAGTGGTATACAATGCCGAAACGGGCGAATACATCTGCGACGTCACCGAGCATGGACAAGAAGTTATTATGCTGAAAGGCGGACGCGGCGGACTGGGTAACTGGCACTTCAAGACAGCCACCCGTCAGGCACCCCGCTTTGCACAACCGGGCGAACCGATGCAGGAAATGACAGTAATCATGGAGCTGAAACTCTTGGCAGACGTAGGTCTGGTAGGCTTCCCGAATGCCGGAAAATCAACCTTGCTTGCTTCCGTATCTGCCGCCAAGCCCAAGATAGCCAACTATCCATTCACCACATTGGAACCCAATCTGGGTATTGTTTCTTACCGTGACAGTAAGTCGTTTGTCATGGCGGACATTCCCGGTATCATTGAAGGAGCCAGTGCCGGAAAAGGGTTGGGATTGCGCTTTCTGCGGCACATCGAGCGTAACTCTCTGTTGCTCTTCATGGTGCCTGCCGATAGCGATGATATCCGGAAAGAATATGAAATCCTGTTGAATGAACTGAGCACTTTCAATCCTGAAATGCTGGACAAGCAACGGGTACTTGCCATCACCAAGAGCGATATGCTCGATCAGGAATTGATGGACGAAATAGAGCCTACACTCCCTGCAAACGTTCCGCATGTATTCATTTCTTCCATTACCGGCATGGGACTTTCCGTGTTGAAAGACATTCTTTGGGAAGAGTTGAATAAGGATAGCAACAAAATAGAAGCTATTGTTCACCGTCCGAAGGATGTAAACAAACTCCAGCAAGAGTTGAAAGACATGGGTGAGGATGAAGACCTCAGCTATGAATATGTGGAAGACGATGAGGACGTGGAAGACCTGGAAGACTTTGAGTATGAGGAAGAAGACTGGGAGGATGACAAGCAATGATTGCTCTGACAGAAGATAAACGAATGTTGGGATACGGGGTTATGACACCGTACTCCAACATTTTTTGTTTCGCAACTACCCGCCGGGGAGGTTTCAGCAAAGGAGATTATGCCTCTTTCAACTGTACGCCTTACACGGGAGATGATGCGGAATCTGTCCGTCGCAATCAGGAATTACTCTGTAACTCCATGCCTCAACAGCCTAAAGAATTAGTCATTCCGTTCCAAACACATGGTACAAAGGTGGAGGTGATTGATGAAAAGTATCTCAATGCCACCTCTGACGAGCGCACGGCCATGCTGCAAGGAGTGGATGCACTAATCACCAAGGAACCGGGTTGCTGCATTTGTATTTCTACGGCTGACTGTATTCCTATCCTGTTGTATGACCGCAAGAACCAAGTGGTAGCCGCCGCCCATGCGGGTTGGCGGGGAACGGTGAATTACATAGCCGGACACACTCTCGACAGGATGCGGGCACTCTACGGAACCGATGGAAAAGACGTAATCGCTTGTATCGGCCCCGGCATATCCTTGCCTTCTTTTGAAGTGGGCGAAGAAGTGTACGAAGCTTTCCGCATGAACGGTTTTGCAATGGATTATATATCAGAATGGAAACCCGAAACACATAAGCATCATATCGACCTGTGGGCTGCAAACCGGATGCAGTTGCTCGACTTCGGTGTACCCGGCGAGCAAATAGAAACATCTGGCATTTGTACCTATACGAGGCATGAAGAATTTTTCTCGGCAAGACGGCTGGGGATTAAATCAGGACGTATACTATCGGGAATTATGATAGTAGACACAAAACCATAATTTTTTTAATATGAAGAACATTTTGTCCAAAGGACAGCTATCGATTCTCATTGTATTGGGAATTTTGATTCTTGACCAAGTCATAAAGATTGAAGTTAAAACGAATATGTTTTATAATGAAAGCATTCATATCACGGATTGGTTTTATCTTCGCTTTATAGAAAATCCCGGTATGGCTTTCGGTATGCAGATAGTGCCTAAAGCCATTCAGACTATTGCCCGCACAATATTTGCCATCGCGATTGGATGGTATATCGTCATACTTATTAAAGCTAAATATAAGCGTGGTTATATTGCATGTGTTTCGTTGATACTGGCAGGAGCTATCGGGAATATCATCGACAGCATATTCTATGGCGTTATTTTCAGTAAGAGTACACCCGCCGAGATTTCTACTTTCGTACCTATAGGGGAAGGATATACCGGTTGGCTGCATGGAAAAGTGGTCGATATGTTCTACTTTCCTCTTTTTGAGTTTAACTGGCCAAGCTGGATGCCGTTTATAGGAGGAGACAATTTTGTATTCTTCAGTCCGGTATTCAATTTAGCGGATGCTGCCATCAGTTGCGGAGTGATTATTTTATTTTTGTTTTACATGAAAAGTTTAAATAGCAGTTTCAGTTTATGTACCAGATCACCGTATCAGAAGAAATAAAGAAGGCCTGCCCCATCTTCAAAGGTGCAGCCGTCTATGCAGAAGTTACCAATACAGCCTTTTGCGAAGGGCTTTGGGAAGAAATCAATGCTTTCACCCGGGAACTGACTTCCACTACCCAGCCGGAGGACATCAAACTGCAACCCGCCATTGCAGCTACCCGGGAAGCTTATAAACGTTGCGGCAAAGACCCCAGCCGTTACCGTCCTTCTGCCGAAGCCTTACGACGCCGTCTGATGCGTGGAATTGCCCTTTACCAAATAGATACATTGGTTGACCTGATTAATCTGGTATCCCTGCGCACCGGTTATTCCATCGGTGGTTTCGATGCGGACAAGATACAGGGCACTGACCTCAAACTGGGAGTTGGACGCGCTGAAGAACCATTCGAAGGTATCGGACGGGGCGTTCTGAACATCGAAGGACTTCCGGTCTATCGCGATGCCGTAGGCGGTATCGGTACTCCCACCAGCGACAACGAACGTACCAAAATGGATTTAGGCACCCAGCATATCCTTGCCATCGTCAATGGTTACAGCGGACAGGAAGGTCTGCGGGAAGCTGCCGAGATGATACAGGAGTTACTGAAAAAATATACTTCTTCGGATGGAGGAAAAATTATCTATTTTGAATAACAAGAAGGACCTTTAATCATGAACATATTCTTTCTGCTACTATCATTCGCACTGGCTTATACTCCGCCTGAAGAGAAACCAAGTTTCTCGCAAATGGAAATCAATCATATCCGGGTTACTACACCGGGGCTTTTCGATAACGAAAATTTGTTAGAATTGCATCTGGAGCAAATACCTGATACCGCCTATTGCTTTCCGCTTCCCGGAGGAAAAGTGATTTCTCCTTACGGACGCGGTAGCGGCCGTCACTCGGGTATTGATATCAAGACTTGCGCCAAAGACACGATACGCAGTGCTTTCGATGGCATTGTACGTATGTCGAAGCCTTACAGTGCTTACGGTAACGTAATCGTTGTGCGCCATTCTTCGGGATTGGAAACGATATACAGTCATAATTTTAAGAATCTTGTTCAGAGTGGTGACGTCGTAAAGGCCGGACAACCCATTGCACTGACCGGACGTACCGGACGTGCCAGCACCGAACACCTTCATTTTGAAACCCGCATCAACGGACAGCATTTCAACCCCAATCTCATTTTCGATTTCAAAGAAAGGACACTCCGCAAAGAATGTATTCACTGCACCAAGAATGGAAAAGGCGTCATCGTGAAGCCTGCAACAAAAAAAACAGCCGGAACCAGCTAAGTATCCAAACGTTTCACTAAATTTGCAACTGTTTTACCTATAAAACGACATGAACTTATAAACAATTCAATGATAGAAAAACTGATTGTTCTTGAGGATATCGACCCGGTTATCTTTTACGGTGTGAATAACGCCAATATGCAGTTGATAAAAGCTTTGTACCCCAAACTGCGCATTGTTGCACGCGGCAATGTCATCAAAGTGTTGGGAGATGAAGAAGAGATGTGCGCATTCGAAGAAAACATTACCAAACTGGAAAAATACTGCGCCGAATACAACTCATTGAAAGAAGAGGTGATCATCGACATCATCAAAGGAAATGCACCGCAAGCAGAAAAGTCGGGTAACGTCATCGTATTCAGCGTGACAGGCAAACCGATCATCCCCCGCAGTGAAAATCAGCTTAAACTGGTAGAAGGTTTCGCCAAGAACGACATGGTATTTGCCATAGGTCCTGCCGGTTCGGGAAAGACGTATACTGCCATTGCCCTTGCCGTACGTGCCCTCAAAAATAAAGAGATCAAGAAAATCATCCTCAGTCGCCCCGCCGTGGAAGCCGGTGAGAAACTTGGATTCCTGCCCGGTGACATGAAGGATAAGATAGACCCGTATCTGCAACCGTTGTATGACGCCTTGCAGGATATGATTCCGGCTGCCAAGCTGAAAGAATACATGGAACTGAACGTCATTCAGATTGCTCCCCTCGCCTTTATGCGCGGAAGGACGTTGAATGATGCAGTTGTAATTCTGGATGAAGCACAGAACACCACTACCCAGCAGATTAAGATGTTCCTCACCCGCATGGGTATGAACACCAAGATGATCGTAACGGGAGATATGACACAGATCGACCTGCCCTCTTCCCAGACTTCGGGACTGGTACAGGCACTCCGCATCCTGAAAGGTGTGAAAGGCATCAGCTTTGTGGAACTGAACAAGAAAGATATTGTGCGTCACCAGTTGGTAACCCGCATTGTAGATGCTTACGAACGATTTGATAAGGAGGCAAAAGCGGAACAGGAAAGACGAAAGGAGGAAAAGCTATGAAACAGTGCTTTACCTTCTTGAAAAGCTATTTAGATACAAATAGAATCCTAAATATAAAAGGCCCCTTAGCATTATTCGAAGAAAGTGAAATAGATATAAACATGATCGACGACTTTCCCGCAATTTACTTTTTTGTAAGCAGAAAACAACGTTTTATACTTCCAAAAGGAAAATCGCCTATTATTTATATCGGTAAAGCTGATAAGTTAAAGACACGAATACAACAGCACATCAGACATTATCACTATAATGATCCTAAATCATCATGGGTTTACAGCAGATATAATTATATGAAAATGGAAGGAGGGGTTGACGTATATTATTTAAGAATAAAAGGGAAGGAATCCCCTAAGATTTTAGAAAGCAAAGTTTTAGAGAATTTCTATGATAAATATGAATCACTTCCAGTAGGCAATGGAGCTTTTTCCTTTAGATAACAATTATCAAAATTTTAATATATAACAATGATGAAAGCATTAACAAAAACTGATTTCAATTTTCCGGGACAAAAAAGTGTGTACCACGGAAAAGTACGCGATGTTTACAACATCAATGGTGAAAAGCTGGTTATGGTAGCAACCGACCGTATCTCCGCATTCGACGTTGTTTTGCCGAAAGGCATTCCTTTCAAAGGACAAATGCTGAATCAGATTGCAGCCAAGTTCCTGGATGCGACTACTGATATCTGTCCCAACTGGAAGACAGCTACACCCGACCCGATGGTAACGGTAGGTGTGATGTGCGAAGGTTTCCCCATCGAAATGATTGTACGCGGTTATCTTTGCGGTAGCGCATGGCGTACTTACAAAAGCGGTGTACGCGAAATCTGTGGTGTAAAGTTGCCCGAAGGAATGAAGGAAAACCAGAAATTCCCCGAACCCATCATCACCCCGACTACGAAAGCTGAAATCGGTGAACACGACGCAGACATTTCAAAAGAAGAAATCCTTGCTAAAGGCCTGGCTACTCCCGAAGAATATGCCGTATTGGAGAAATACACCATGGCACTCTTCAACAGAGGAACCGAGATCGCAGCAGAACGTGGTCTGATTCTGGTAGATACGAAGTATGAATTCGGTAAGCACAACGGTACTATTTACCTGATGGACGAAATCCATACACCGGACTCCAGCCGCTACTTCTACTCTGAAGGTTATCAGGAACGCTTTGAAAAAGGCGAAGCACAGAAACAACTTTCTAAAGAATTCGTTCGCGAATGGTTGATGGACAATGGTTTCCAGGGCAAGGAAGGACAACAAGTTCCGGAAATGACAGACGAAATCGTAGCATCCATCAGTGAGCGTTACATTGAACTGTACGAGCACATCACCGGAGAGCAATTCGTGAAGGAAGATACCAGCAACATTGCTTCACGTATCGAGAAAAACGTAACGGAATACTTAAATAAGTGATAAACGGTTAGTATGGATTATCCCCAGGAACATATCAAACCCTACGGTGAGGACGGAAAGAAGAGTGAACAGGTAGAAGAAATGTTCGACAACATTGCTCCTGCTTATGATAAGCTGAACCATACCCTTTCATTAGGCATCGACCGCAGTTGGCGTCGGAAAGCGATCAATTGGTTAAAGCCTTTCCAGCCGAAGCGCATCATGGACGTAGCCACCGGTACAGGTGACTTTGCCATTCTTGCCTGCCGCGAGTTGCAGCCTGACGAACTGATAGGCACCGACATCTCAGAGGGAATGATGGACGTGGGACGTAATAAAGTAAAACAGGCGCACCTCTCGGACAAAATATCCTTTGCCCGGGAGGACTGCACCTCTCTCTCATTTGCCGATGACACGTTCGATGCTGTAACCGTAGCGTTCGGTATCCGCAACTTCGAAGGGTTGGACAAAGGGTTGGCGGAAATGTGCCGCGTGCTGAAAACCGGAGGACATCTCGTCATTCTGGAACTCTCCACACCGGACCGTTTTCCAATGAAACAACTTTTCACCATCTACTCCAAAGTAGTCATCCCCCTGCTCGGCAAATGCCTGTCAAAAGACAATAGTGCTTACACCTACCTGCCCCAAAGCATCCGTGCTTTCCCGCAAGGCGAAGTGATGCAGAAAGTTATTCGCAAAGCAGGTTTCAGTCAGGTTAATTTCCGCAGACTGACATTCGGTATATGCACTCTTTATACTGCGACTAAATGAAATAATTATTGACATAGCACACTAAGAGAATTATGCAGAAATACGGTTTAATAGGCTATCCGCTGAGACATTCGTTTTCCATCGGATATTTCAATGAAAAGTTCAAATCGGAGAATATCGACGCCGAATATGTAAACTTTGAAATACCCAACATCAATGACTTTATGGAAGTCATAGAGGAAAATCCCAACCTCTGCGGACTAAATGTGACCATCCCGTACAAGGAGCAGGTCATCCCCTTTCTTGACGAGCTGGACAAAGATACCGCAAAGATCGGCGCAGTGAACGTCATCAAAATCATCCGCCAGCCGAAGGGAAAAATAAAGCTTGTCGGCTACAACTCGGATATCATAGGTTTTACACAGTCCATTGAGCCTTTACTGCAACCCCATCACAAGAAAGCGCTGATTCTGGGTACAGGCGGTGCATCCAAAGCCGTCTATCGCGGACTGGCCAATCTGGGCATCGAAAGCGTATTCGTATCGCGTACAAAAAAGGAATCGTCTTACCTCACTTATGACGAACTGACACCGGAGATCATGCAGGAATATACTATTATCGTAAACTGCACACCCGTAGGCATGTATCCTAAGGTGGATTTCTGTCCGGATATTCCTTATGATCAATTAACTCCCAACCATTTACTCTACGATTTGTTATATAATCCTAATGAAACCCTTTTCATGAAAAAGGGAGAGGCTCACGGTGCCGTTACTAAAAACGGACTGGAAATGCTGTTATTGCAAGCATTTGCCGCATGGGAAATATGGAACAAATAGAGTGAAAGGAAGGAAGGAAAGATGAAGAAAGGTATCAAGTACAGTCTGATCGGACTGCTAGCAGTTATCATTATTGCCCTCACAGGTGCGAGTTTCTACATGCTCGGCTACTCGCTGAGACCGGAGCACAACAAAGGGAAAGATATTCCCGGCTCCTACGAGTATATGCTCAGCGAGTACCCGCAAATCAAGCCTTGGATAGATAGTTTGCAAACTGTCGGTGCTTTACGGGATACCTTTATTATCAACCCTGACGGGGTGCAACTGCATGCCATTTACGCAGCCGCTCCCGAACCTACCCACAAAACAGCCGTCATCGTGCATGGTTATACGGACGATTGCATCCGTATGCTGATGATAGGTTACCTTTACAATAAAGATTTAAAGTATAACATTCTGCTGCCCGACCTGCAGAATCAGGGATTAAGCGGAGGCCCTGCCATTCAAATGGGTTGGAAAGACCGGCTGGACGTATTGCGCTGGATGGACATTGCCAACGATATTTACGGCGGAAATACCCAAATGGTAGTACATGGCATCTCTATGGGTGCCGCCACCACCATGATGGTATCCGGTGAGCCTCAACAACCTTTTGTGAAATGTTTTGTGGAAGATTGCGGTTATACCAGCGTATGGGACGAATTCTCCTACGAGTTGAAAGGACAGTTCGGACTGCCTCCTTTCCCGTTGATGTACACCACCAGCTGGCTGTGCAACGCGAAATACGGTTGGAACTTCAAGGAAGCTT
This sequence comes from Bacteroides cellulosilyticus, assembly GCF_020091405.1. Lineage (NCBI taxonomy): Bacteria > Pseudomonadati > Bacteroidota > Bacteroidia > Bacteroidales > Bacteroidaceae > Bacteroides > Bacteroides cellulosilyticus. Next base: position 3,257,179 of record NZ_CP081903.1, on the reverse strand, counting down.
CTTCGCTGAATCAGGTCAGGAAATGCAAACTGCCGATGTTCTTCATTCATGGCGATGCAGATACATACGTACCCACCTGGATGGTATATCCTCTCTACGAGGCAAAATCGGAACCTAAAGAATTGTGGCTTGCCCCCGGTGCCACACACGCCATGTCCTACAAGGATCATCCGGAGGAATACACCGAACGTGTGAAGAATTTTGTAGGAAAATACATCTATTGATGTGATTTTTCCTATATTCGTCCCACAAATACATTAGTATGAAAAGATTAATCTCCATAAGTTTATTCCTATGCCTGCTGCTATCCATGCAGGCACAGAAGGTCTATACTACAGACAATATCCCCAAAGTACATCTTCAGAACAAAATGCGCTATGTCTGCAATCCGGACGGCATCCTCTCTCAGGCTGCCTGCGACAGCATCGACCGTATGCTGTATGCATTGGAGCAACAGACGGGCATTGAGACAGTAGTTGCCGTAGTTCCGTCTATCGGCAATGATGATTGCTTTGACTTTGCACACCGCCTGCTCAATGAATGGGGTGTGGGAAAGAAAGGAAAGAATAACGGTCTGATCATTCTTCTGGTGACCGACCAGCGCTGCATCCAGTTCTATACAGGTTATGGACTGGAAGGAGATCTGCCCGATGCCATCTGTAAACGTATCCAGACGCGCGACATGATTCCTTATCTGAAAGATGGTAACTGGGATGCGGGTATGGTTGCCGGTGTGCGTGCCGTATGCGGCAGACTGGACGGTAGCATGGTGAATGATACAGATGATGAAGAAGACATTTCCTTCTTCGGCATTCTGGCAGCAGTTATCGGATTCTTTGTTGTTGCCGGAGGAATCGGTTGGATGGCAGCACGTGCCGCAAGCAAATGCCCCAACTGCGGACAGCACAAATTGCAACGCACCAGCAGTAAAGTGGTTTCCCGAATCAACGGAGTAAAAACGGAAGATGTTACCTATACTTGCCGCAACTGCGGACACAAGGTAGTACGCCGCAAACAGTCGTATGATGAAAACTATCGCGGAGGTGGCGGAGGAGGTCCGGTCATCTTTGGTGGCGGCGGAGGCTTCGGCGGAGGCGGCGGTGGCTTCAGCGGAGGCAGCTTCGGTGGAGGTATGGGAGGTGGCGGAGGTGCCGGTTCCCGATTCTGAGAGTTGAAACTCTCAGAGTGACAAGCTACGGGCTACAAGCTACAAGTGCCTTTCGGTACCACAGCGCAGCAACTCGTAGCTTGTAACTTGTAGCTTGTAGCTTGTAACTAATTAATAATCATTTAATAAAAGAAAAGTATGAAGAAATCAACTATTATCATTCTTGTTGTTTTAGCTCTCCTCGTCATTTGGGGTGTCACTGGTTATAACGGACTGGTAACTATGGATGAAAACGTAAGCGGACAATGGTCAAACGTTGAAACACAATATCAACGCCGTGCCGACTTGATTCCGAATCTGGTTAGTACGGTAAAAGGATACGCTTCTCATGAAAAAGAAACTCTGGAAGGTGTGGTAGAGGCCCGTAGTCAGGCTACTCAAATTAAAGTAGATGCTAATGATCTGACTCCGGAAAAGTTGGCTGAATACCAGAAAGCTCAAGGTGCGGTAACTTCTGCATTGGGTAAGTTGCTTGCCATTACTGAGAATTACCCCGACTTGAAAGCAAACCAGAATTTCCTGGAACTGCAAGCTCAATTGGAAGGTACTGAAAACCGTATCAACGTGGCACGTACCAACTTCAACAATGCAGCAAAGAACTTCAATACTGCCATCCGCCGCTTTCCGAAGAACATTCTTGCAAGTCTGTTCGGTTTCGAAAAGCGTGCTTACTTTGAAGCTTCCGAAGGAGCTGAAACAGCACCGCAGGTACAGTTCTAAATAAGTATATTCCTACCGTAACAAACGGTTCTATAAAAAACAAATACCCCTTCCACCCATCGGAAACTCCGATCTATTCGAGTTTCCAGGGTGGAAGGGGTACTTTCATTTTTTAAGATTACTATTGCAAATCCGTTATTGCCTCTTTCAGTTCTTTTATCCCACTCCAGGCTTTGAGAAACAAACGGATTCCTATCAGCACCCCTACGACAAGCCCGGTCCAGGCACCTATCAATATATAACGATCCCCCATTTGGGACATATCCCATATCATACTTACCAGTAAAGGTACGGCACACAACACACTCACAGCTATCCCCACTTTGAAAGACATCCGGAAACGACTTTCTGCCAGACACACTTCACGTACAGTCATCTTCAGGCAATCAATCTTCCTTAGTAGCAACATCCACGTAAGTTGCCGGGCGAGTATCACAACTACAAACAGAAACAACAATACCCACGTCAGTACGCTGAAATCATACACCTGATTGCGCACCAAAAGCCAAGCCATGAGAGGCAAACAGAGAATCAAAACCGTAAATCGACGCAACACACGATCCTGTACCTGCTTTACTTTACTGACCACCTTATTATTCAGTTGCTGGCGCTGCTCCATTTCCAGGCGCCCGAGCCTTTCTTCCATTATATTCCAATTTTGTTTCAATTCTTCCAGTTCCATAATCTGTTTTATTTTAGCTATTCGCTTGTTTTGTAAGTTTATCCTTAATTCGTTTCAATTTTGAAGCTACGGTGTTGCGCGGCACGCCGACAATTTCCGCAATCTCCTCATAAGAATTTTCATCCAGCCACAGCAAGATGACGGCGCGTTCAAACTTGTCCAGTCCCGCAATGAGGCGATACATCTCTTTCAAGCGTTTGGTCGTTTCACTATCCTCTGCTTCCAAGCCGTAGAGGGAATCCAAGGAAGTATGTTCGCCCCGGCGTTGCTGCTGGCGGTAGAAGGAGATACAGGTATTCAATCCCACGCGGTAAATCCACGAAGAAAGTTTACCCTTTCCTTCATAACCCTCAAAGCCTTTCCAAAGGTTTATTACTACATCTTGGTAGAGGTCTTTAAAATTATCTCCATCCGTTGCATACATGTAGCAGATTTTATAGATCACTCGCTTGTATTCCTCGATGAGGGAAGTGAACTGTTTTTCCTTATTATTTTGTTCCATCTTAAGATAGTCTTTTATACATAAGACGCCCGGTTAGGGAATTAGTTGCAAGAGGAAAGAAAAAAGTAAGTTAAAGCTGTTCACGCTCGAAGTACATCTGCCATCTTTTGCCACCACATTGGCAAAGTTGTGCCATCGCGTTGGCAAAGTCTTGCCACCGTATTGGCAAAAGCTTGCCAGTACGATGGCAAAACATTGGCAATATAATAGCAACAATTACTTCACTTAAAGATCACTGTTCAGTAAGGTTAACGATAAAGATTTATAGTTCATTTCTATCTCACTCTATGCATACTTTTTCAAAAAAACTTGTATCTTTGTTGCGTATTTCTTTCGTTGGGAAAGAAATATATTTTGCGATTTGGAGATATCATTTTATTATTCGTCTTCCTAAAAGTCTGGTAAATTTTTACAAGCACGGATAATAAGTGAAGGTCTCCACGTCTGGGTTGCGTATAACTTTGTTATATACACTCTGGCGTGGGGCTATTACTTATTATTTGCTTGATAGGTTTACCAGAGCCTTTGGGAAGGAATAATAATACTAATAGTTCCCACGTCTCTTTTTTACATTAGAGAAGTAGGAACACACGACTAACCCTTTAAAACTTATAACACGATGGATGAACTTCTTACCTGCTCCTGCCAGATGAAAACCGACTTAGAAAACTCAGCCGACGTATTCGCCTTTTTCAAAGAAAACTATCCCTTATCCTGTATTACGGATAAGCTGAATACACTTTCAAAAGAAGAATTGCGTTGCGCTTGTTGCCTGATGGGGGGTGCTTTAATAAAAATGTCTCAAAAGAAAACGATTTGGGAGAGATTGAAAGTAAAACAGTAGAATGCAATCTGTGATTTACGAGGATTACTTTCTGTTGAATATCAGATCGAGCCCTTGATTTCTATAGAATTCAAAGCGGGTATCGCTGGAGATGAGCGGTAAATGCTCAGTGATGGCATGGGCAATGATTACATGGTCGGAAGGGTCTTTGTGTCCCTGGGCTTCATTCATTTCCATTTTTGCGTAAGTTTTCATGTGCTCCTTCTTTAAAGGGAGTATCTTGACGTAGAAGTCGTTTTCAATGGCGACTACCATCTCTTCTATTGATTTCCACCGCTTGGAGCACAAGCCTTTGTTGCGATAGGCAACTATTAATTCGCGGACAGACTCGGCACTCATATACAACAATGCATCAGGCTCTTCAAGCAATGACAAAACATCGCGATTTAAAGAATCTACGTCAGTGGCCAAATAAACAAAAATGTTTGTATCTATAAGGTATCTCATGCTTAAAGCAAAAATTTAGGATCGTTCACGATAAGACTACCCTTAAGTCTTCTTGCAGCTTCAAGCGTCTTGCTCACAGTTCTTCTCCTACTGCTCCTCTTCTTAGCCACCACCTCAGTCATAGCTTTTTCTTCTATTTGTTTTTCCTTCTTCTCTTCCATAAAGTTTATTATTAGTTTTTATTCTACAAAGATAGCGCATTTCTTTTAATTGACGGAACAATAACAGTTAAAGAATAAGCAGGTATCTGAAGAATAATCACTATCTTTGCGCCATCAATATTGAACAAACTTATTAATCTCATGAGTAACCAAAGATACATGATGCGCGGTGTCAGCGCTTCTAAAGAAGATGTGCACAATGCCATCAAGAACATCGACAAAGGTATTTTCCCGCAGGCTTTCTGCAAAATTATCCCTGACATTTTGGGCGGTGACCCGGAGTATTGCAACATTATGCACGCCGACGGTGCAGGCACGAAGTCCTCATTGGCTTATATGTACTGGAAAGAAACAGGTGATCTTTCTGTTTGGAAAGGCATTGCACAAGATGCACTGATTATGAATATCGACGACCTGCTCTGCGTAGGTGCAGTAGATAATATCCTGGTTTCTTCTACCATCGGACGCAACAAACTCCTCATTCCGGGAGAAGTAATCTCCGCCATCATCAACGGTACGGATGAATTGCTCGCCGAGCTCCGCGAAATGGGTGTAGGCGTATATGCTACAGGCGGTGAAACTGCCGATGTAGGCGATTTGGTACGTACCATCATCGTAGACAGTACCGTAACTTGCCGCATGAAGCGCAGCGATGTGATTGATAATGCCAATATCCGTCCGGGCGATGTAATTGTAGGCTTGGCTTCTTACGGACAGGCTACTTACGAAAAGGAATATAACGGTGGCATGGGCAGCAACGGACTGACCAGCGCCCGTCATGATGTATTCTCCAAATATCTGGCAGAGAAATATCCCGAAAGTTATGACAAGGCAGTGCCCGAAGAACTGGTTTACTCCGGTGGTCTGAAACTGACGGATGCCGTAGAAGACAGCCCGCTGGATGCTGGTAAATTGGTACTCTCCCCTACCCGCACGTATGCACCGGTAGTGAAGAAGTTGCTGGATGCACTTCGCCCTGAAATCCACGGTATGGTACACTGCTCGGGTGGTGCACAGACAAAAGTACTGCACTTTATAGGTGACAATTGCCGCGTGATTAAGGATAATTTGTTCCCTGTTCCTCCTTTGTTCAAAACGATTAAAGAGCAGAGCAATACGGACTGGGCAGAGATGTACAAGGTATTCAATATGGGACACCGCCTTGAAGTATACCTGTCGCCCGAGCATGCCGAGGAAGTAATTGCCATCAGCAAGAGCTTCGGCATCGATGCACAGATTGTTGGACGTATTGAAGAAAGCAACCAGAAAGAACTGATTATCAATAGTGAGTTCGGAGAATTCAAATACTAATTCAATGGCAGACAACAATACCATATTAGAGAAACTCGAAGGGCTTGTTGCCCGCTTCGAAGAAGTATCGACGCTAATTACAGACCCGGCAGTGATTGCCGACCAGAAGCGTTACGTAAAACTCACCAAAGAGTACAAAGAGCTGGGCGACCTGATGGAGGCCCGCAAAGAATATATCCAGGTGCTGAGCGGCATCGAGGAAGCCAAAGAAATCATCTCCAATGAAACAGACCCGGAGATGCGGGAAATGGCACGCGAAGAATTGGATGCCTGTCAGGCACGCCAGCCGGAACTGGAAGAACATATCAAACTCCTCCTCGTACCTGCCGACCCACAGGACAGCAAGAACGCCATCCTCGAAATTCGTGGAGGTACAGGCGGTGACGAAGCCGCTATCTTTGCCGGAGACCTTTTCCGCATGTACACCAAATATTGCGAAACGAAAGGTTGGAGGATGGAAATATCCAGCGTCAACGAAGGCGCAGCAGGCGGATTCAAGGAAATCATTTGCAGCGTTACGGGCGACAATGTGTACGGAACATTGAAATACGAATCGGGCGTACACCGCGTACAGCGTGTTCCGGCTACTGAAACTCAGGGGCGCGTGCATACTTCCGCCGCATCCGTAGCCGTGCTGCCCGAAGCAGAAGAGTTCGATGTAGTGATCAATGAAGGCGAAATCAAATGGGATACTTTCCGAAGTGGCGGTGCCGGCGGACAGAACGTAAATAAAGTTGAGTCCGGTGTACGTCTGCGCTATGTATGGAGAAATCCGAACACCGGCGCTTCCGAAGAAATCCTGATTGAGTGTACCGAAACACGCGACCAACCGAAGAATAAAGAGCGTGCCCTCTCACGTCTGCGTACCTTTATTTACGACAAGGAACATCAGAAATATCTGGACGATATTGCCTCCAAGCGAAAGACAATGGTATCTACCGGAGACCGCTCCGCTAAAATCCGTACCTACAACTATCCGCAAGGACGCATCACCGACCATCGTATCAACTATACCATCTATAACCTCTCCGCCTTTATGGACGGTGACATTCAGGACTGTATCAACCACTTGATTGTAGCGGAAAATGCAGAACGCCTGAAAGAAAGCGAACTGTAAACCAACAGGTTAAGAAGCAGAGCGAATGAAAGGACAGCTACTACATAAAGTATTTCATACCCTGACGGAAGCGTTTCAAAATTGCCTGAGGCGCTTTCCTTCTACAGTATGTTTTGTCCTTGCACTTACCGCTTATTTAGTCTATCTGGTAGCTACCGACCTGGATGATGACAGGAAGCTGGTGATGGTTTTGGGTTACTATTTTTCTATCGGTACGTTGCTCTCACTCACTCTCCACCTGTGGAGCGAAGAGATAAAGAGCAAGATAAAAGGAGTGATCGTACATATAGTAATGCACGTATTGCTGATTGCCGATGCGGTGTACCTCTACAGCCTTTCACCGGAACAGTCGCTTACCGAAATAGGCATAGCCCACGGAGCCGCCATCCTGGCACTGTGGCTTTCGGCTTTCTTCCTTTCATTCATCAAAGAAAAGAATGATATTCCAAGCTGGAACTTCGCTTCATATACGGTTGGCGCTTTTGTCACGGCCAATGTAGTGGGGCTTATCATGAGCGGTGGAATCAGTCTGCTGGTGTTCTCGCTTCGCCAACTCTTCAACGTGGATGTAAGTTGGAATTGCTATCTATATATTCTTATTATATGTAGCGTATTGCTTCCGATGTTGCTCTTCCTTGGCATGTTGCCCAAAGATGAGCAAAAACATAACCGGGAGCCGCAACCATCGGAGTTCCTGAACGGCACGATACATTTTCTCTTTCTCCCGCTCATGGCAGGATACCTCCTCGTGCTTTATGTTTATGCAGCCCGCATTTTTATCAGTTGGGAACTGCCCACAGGCTGGGTATCCTGGCTCGTGGTAGCACTGATGGCAGGATGTATCGCCATTGAATTCGGGTTGTATCCCGTACGTATTCAGGAGAAGAAACCTATAAACGAATGGATTGCGCGCTGGTTGCCCGCTTTGGTATTGCCGATGCTGGTACTGATGACAATCGGCATTATACGCCGCTTCAACGATTACGGCGTCACCATCAATCGCCTTTACCTTATAACTCTCAACATCTGGTGCTACATTGTTTGTATCGGACTCGTCTTCACTAAAGCCCGGCGCATCAGTTGGATACCGATTTCGTTCTCCATCCTCTTTCTGCTAACTTCGGCACTGCCTGTTAATTATGCAAGTATCACACGGAATATCATGCGCAGCAGCGTAGAGAAAGAACTGAAACGCACTAATTTGAAACTGCCACTCACCCGTGAACAATACGATGACTGGATGGAATCGCTCCCGGCAGAAACGGCAGTGCAAGTAAACGACAAGTTCAGATATCTGCGCAACTGGTTCGGACGGAAAAGTATAGCCGACCTTGTGGATAAGGATGCCTCATTCTATTCTTCCAAAAATTACGGTACTACCGATACAACAGACGATTCCGCTTCCTTTGTATCATACAGCGGCAAGAGTTCCCATCAAGTCAGCATCCAGATACCGGACGGGTACCATCAGTTCATAGCCATACCGGATGGAGATATACAGGACAGATACTTCCACATACCATACGACTATCTGGAAACAGGAATACTGCCTGTTCCCCTTACCACTCAGACTAATAATAAGAGCGATACGATCTTCATTGACCTGAAAACAATGGAGGCACTTGATAATCACAAATATAATCAAATGCCCCCTACCCGATTTAAGTGTAATTCCGACAGATGCCTTTTCATGCTAACAAGTTTCTCTTTGGATTACAATAAGAAAAGGAAAGATGCTCTCAGGTTACGCATAGAAGGCTACTTATTCAAGAAATAACCAAACGAATTATAAACAGATTAAATAGATTCAGTAATGGATAAACAACAACTTTTTGAAAATATCAAGCGTAAGAAATCATTCCTCTGCGTAGGTCTGGATACAGACATCAAGAAAATCCCGGAACACTTGTTGAAAGAAGAAGATCCGATCTTCGCCTTCAATAAAGCCATCATCGACGCAACGGCTGACCTTTGCATTGCCTACAAACCGAACCTCGCTTTCTATGAGAGCATGGGTGTGAAAGGCTGGATTGCTTTTGAAAAGACTGTGAAATATATCAAGGAAAACTATCCCGACCAATTCATCATTGCCGATGCAAAACGTGGTGACATAGGAAATACCTCTGCCATGTATGCCCGCACATTCTTCGACGAACTGGACATCGACTCTGTAACCGTAGCTCCCTATATGGGTGAAGACAGTGTTACCCCGTTCCTGACTTACGAAGGCAAATGGGTAATCCTCCTGGCACTGACAAGCAACAAAGGTTCCCACGACTTCCAGTTGACGGAAGATCCCAACGGCGAACGTCTTTTCGAAAAAGTACTGCGCAAATCTCAGGAATGGGCTAACAACGGACAGATGATGTACGTGGTAGGTGCTACACAAGGCCGTGCTTTCGAAGATATCCGCAAAATTGTTCCTAACCACTTCCTGCTTGTGCCGGGTGTAGGTGCACAGGGTGGCTCACTGGAAGAAGTCTGTAAGTATGGCATGAACTCCACTTGTGGACTGATTGTAAACTCCAGCCGTGGCATCATTTATGTGGATAAGACTGAAAAATTTGCAGAAGCTGCACGCAACGCCGCAAAGGAAGTGCAACAGCAGATGGCGGAACAGTTGAAGGGAGTGATTAACGCCTAATCACTTATCACTTACCCTTAATCACTAACAACGTGTTCGAACGAAAGATCATTAACGACCCGGTGTTCGGGTTCATCAATATCCCGAAGGGGTTGCTGTACGACATCGTGCGGCATCCCCTTTTGCAGCGTTTAAACCGCATCAAGCAACTGGGCTTGTCGTCTGTGGTTTATCCCGGTGCACAGCACACGCGCTTTCAACATTCGCTGGGTGCTTTCCATTTGACGAGCGAAGCTATCCAGCACCTCACTAGCAAAGGGAACTTCATCTTCGACAGTGAAGCCGAAGCAGTGCAGGCGGCCATTCTGATGCATGATATCGGACACGGTCCTTTCTCTCATGTACTGGAAGACACCATTGTACAGGGTGTATCTCACGAGGATATCTCCCTCATGCTGATGGAACGTATCAACAAAGAAATGAACGGGCAACTCACACTTGCCATCCAGATATTCAAGGACGAATACCCCAAGAAGTTCCTGCACCAACTGGTCAGCGGACAACTCGACATGGACCGTATGGACTACCTTCGCCGCGACAGTTTCTATACCGGCGTAACAGAAGGTAACATCGGCTCGGCACGCATCATCAAGATGCTCGATGTGAAAGAAGACCATCTCGTGGTAGAATCCAAAGGCATCTATTCCATTGAGAACTTCCTCACGGCCCGCCGCTTGATGTACTGGCAGGTATATCTGCACAAAACGTCCGTGGCATACGAGAAAATGCTCATCAGCGCCCTGCTCCGTGCCAAAGAATTAGCAAGTAAAGGTGTAGAATTATTTGCTTCACCGGCATTGCGTTTTTTCCTTTACAATGACATCAACAAGGAAACTTTCTATAACAATCCGGAGTGTCTGGAGAACTTTATCCAACTGGACGACAATGATATATGGACCGCATTAAAGGTCTGGAGCACCCACAACGACAAGGTTCTGTCCACATTGAGCCTCGGTATGATCAACCGTAATATCTTTAAAGTGGAAATTTCTACCGAACCAATATGTGAAGAAAGAAAAAAAGAGTTAACTTTGCAAATCAGTCAGCAACTGGACATACCCCTCTCTGAAGCGAGCTATTTCGTCTCTACCCCCAGCATCGAGAAGAATATGTACGACCCGGCAGACGATAGTATTGATATCCTTTATAAAGACGGAAGTATTAAGAATATTGCTGAAGCATCGGACATGCTCAATATTTCCCTATTGTCTAAGAAGGTAAAAAAATACTATCTTTGCTACCAACGTTTGCATAGGTAAGTATAAAATATTCACCCAAGGACAAGGAAATATAAAAAAAAAGTCCGTTATTTGTGATTTAAAACCATCTAACAAGAATAAGACAATGGAGTTCTCTGCTAAACAAATTGCAACATTTATCCAAGGAGAAATCGTTGGAGATGAGAATGCAACTGTACATACTTTTGCCAAGATAGAAGAAGGCATCCCCGGTGCTATATCGTTTCTGTCAAACCCCAAATATACATCTTATATCTACGAGACCCAAGCCAGTATTGTATTGGTAAACAAGGACTTCGTTCCTGAACAGGAAATAAAAGCTACTTTAATAAAAGTAGATAACGCCTACGAAAGTTTGGCTAAACTGCTCAATCTTTACGAACAGAGTAAGCCCAAACGCGTGGGTATCGATCCGTTGGCTTTCGTTGCTGAGACCGCGAAAATCGGCAAGGATGTTTACATTGCGCCCTTCGCTTGCATTGGTGAATACGCAGAAGTGGGAGACAATACAATGATACATCCGCATGCGACTATCGGTAGCGGTGCTAAAATAGGCAATGACTGTGTCATATACGCCAGCGCAACCGTCTACCATGACTGCCGGATAGGCAATCATTGTGTTCTGCACTCCGGTAGCGTGATCGGTGCAGACGGCTTCGGCTTCGCTCCCACCCCTGAAGGGTATGAGAAGATCCCCCAAATAGGTATTGTAATACTGGAAGATAATGTAGAGATAGGCGCAAACACTTGTGTAGACCGTGCTACAATGGGAGCAACCATCGTGCACAAAGGCGTAAAGCTGGATAACCTGATACAGGTAGCGCACAATGACGAAATAGGTGCACATACTGTTATGGCAGCACAAGTAGGCATAGCAGGTTCCACTAAAATAGGTGAATGGTGCATGTTCGGCGGTCAGGTAGGCATTGCAGGACACAGCCACATCGGTAATAAAGTAAGCCTCGGCGCCCAGTCGGGCATACCGGGCGATTTAAAAGACGGCAGCCAGCTGATTGGTACACCTCCAATGGAGTTGAAACAATATTTCAAAGCGTCCATAGCTCAACGGAGCCTACCTGAGATGTTGAAGGAAATCCGCCAGCTCCGTAAAGAACTGAATGAATTAAAACAACAAATAAATAAGTAACAAATGTTGAAACAAAAGACTCTGAAAGACAGTTTTTCCCTCAGTGGTAAAGGCCTTCACACGGGACTTGACCTGACCGTTACTTTCAATCCTGCTCCGGACAACCACGGATATAAAATCCAGCGTATCGACGTGGAGGGACAACCTACCATTGATGCGGTTGCGGACAACGTGACTGAAACCACTCGCGGCACCGTTCTTTCCAAGAATGGTGTGAAGGTTAGCACTGTAGAGCACGGCATGGCAGCCCTTTATGCCTTAGGCATAGACAACTGCCTGATACAAGTCAACGGTCCTGAGTTTCCCATTCTGGACGGTAGCGCCCAATATTATGCACAAGAAATAGAGCGCGTAGGTACAGAAGAACAAAATGCCGTTAAAGATTTCTATATCATCAAGTCAAAAATCGAGTTTCGCGATGAAAAGACCGGTTCTTCCATTATCGTGTTGCCCGACGAGAACTTCAGTCTGAATGTACTGGTATCTTACGACTCGACCATCATTCCCAATCAGTTTGCAACGCTGGAGGATATGTCGAAATTCCAAGATGAAGTAGCCGGCAGCCGTACATTCGTATTCGTACGCGAGATCGAGCCACTGTTGCAGGCTGGTCTTATCAAAGGCGGCGATTTGGACAATGCCATCGTTATCTACGAACGAGAAATGTCTCAGGAAGACTTCGATAAGTTGGCCGACGTAATGGGAGTTCCCCACATGGATGCCAAGCAACTGGGTTACATCAATCACAAACCTTTGGTATGGGCCAATGAATGTGCCCGTCACAAATTGCTCGACGTAATTGGCGACTTAGCTTTGATAGGCAAGCCTATCAAGGGACGTATCATCGCTACACGTCCGGGACATACCATTAATAATAAGTTCGCCCGCCAGATGCGTAAGGAAATCCGCCTGCACGATATACAGGCTCCGACTTACGACTGCAACCGCGAACCCGTCATGGATGTAAACCGTATCCGCGAACTGTTGCCACACCGTTACCCATTCCAATTGGTAGACAAGGTGATTGAAATAGGTGCCAATTATATTGTAGGCGTGAAGAATATCACTGCCAACGAGCCTTTCTTCCAGGGGCACTTCCCACAGGAACCGGTAATGCCGGGTGTGTTGCAGGTTGAAGCTATGGCACAGGTAGGCGGTCTGCTTGTATTGAACTCTGTAGACGAACCCGACCGCTACTCCACCTACTTCATGAAAATAGATGGTGTGAAGTTCCGTCAGAAGGTAGTGCCAGGTGACACCCTTATCTTCCGCGTAGAATTGCTTGTACCTATCCGCCGTGGCATTTCCACGATGAAAGGCTATGCGTTCGTAGGCGAGAAAGTGGTTTGCGAGGCAGAGTTTATGGCACAAATAGTTAAGAACAAGTAAAAGGATTTATGATTTAAGATTTATTCGTGACTAATTATAAGTGCGAATATCTCATAAATTATAAATCATAAATCATAAATCAGCATGATAAGTCCCTTAGCGTATATTCATCCCGAGGCAAAAATCGGGGAAAACGTAGAGATTGCTCCTTTTGTATTCATTGACAAGAATGTGGTAATCGGCGATAACAACAAGATTATGGCAAATGCCAACATTCTGTACGGTTCACGTATCGGCAATGGAAATACGATTTTTCCGGGAGCTGTTATCGGTGCCATCCCTCAGGACCTGAAATTTCAGGGAGAAGAGAGTACCGCTGAAGTCGGTAACAACAATACCATTCGTGAAAATGTTACCATCAATCGTGGTACGGCTGCCAAAGGTAGAACCATTATCGGTAACAATAACCTGTTGATGGAAGGTGTACACGTAGCTCATGATGCCCTTGTCGGTAATTACTGCATCATTGGTAACTCTACCAAAATGGCAGGTGAGATTGTGATAGACGATTTCTCCATTATCAGTGCCAATGTATTGATGCATCAATTCTGCCGTGTAGGCGGATATGGCATGATACAAGGCGGTTGCCGTTTCAGTAAGGATATTCCGCCATACATCATTGCAGGCCGGGAACCGATTGCTTACAGCGGTATCAACATTATCGGGTTGCGTCGTCGCGGATTCTCCAATGAAACCATTGAGAATATACACAACGCATACCGTATCATTTATCAAAGTGGATTGAACACTTCAGACGCATTAAAGAAAATAGAAGAAGAAATTCCGACGAGCCCGGAAATCGAATACATTGTCAGTTTCATCCGTGACTCCGAACGTGGTATTATTAGGTGATAAAACGATAAAGTAATTAGAATATGATATACAGATTTACACTTATCTCCGATGAAGTGGACGACTTCGTAAGAGAAATACAAATTGACCCGGAAGCTACATTCTACGACTTCCATGAGGCTATAGTGAAGTCAGTAGGCTATACTAACGACCAGATGACTTCTTTCTTCATCTGTGATGATGATTGGGAAAAAGAAAAGGAAATTACACTGGAAGAGATGGATGACAATCCGGAGATGGACAGTTGGGTAATGAAAGACACCACTATCAGCGAACTGATAGAAGATGAAAAGCAGAAGCTACTCTATGTGTTCGACTACATGACAGAACGCTGTTTCTTCATTGAACTCTCCGAGATCATTACCGGAAAAGAAATGAAAGGTGCCAAGTGTACCAAGAAGGAAGGTGATGCTCCGAAACAGACAATTGACTTCGAAGAAATGGCAGCCAACAGCGGATCGCTTGATCTGGATGAAAACTTCTATGGAGATCAGGACTTTGATCTGGAAGAATTCGACCAGGAAGGTTTCGACATGGGCGGAGGCGAAGGTGGCGCAGCACCGTTCGAGGAAGAAAAGTTCTAATATTATTTAAAATTTTTCATCCGCAGATAACGCGGATAACACAGATTTGAAAGACTTAAGCCTAGAAGAGATCTGCGTTATCCGCGTTATCTGCAGATGGGAAATGATTCTCTAAATACCATTTCCTTATGAAAACCCTGATAGTGCTTATTGGACCGACCGGAGTCGGAAAGACCGAACTCAGCCTGCGGCTGGCAGAGCATTACCAAACTTGCATCGTTTCCGCAGACTCCCGGCAACTCTATGCCGACTTGAAAATAGGGACGGCAGCCCCTACCCCCGAGCAACTGCAACGCGTGAAACATTACCTTGTAGGAACCTTGCAACTCACCGATTATTACAGTGCCGCCCAATATGAAGCGGAGGTACTGAAACTTCTGGAAACCTTATTTACCGAACAGGATACAGTATTGCTTACCGGTGGCTCTATGATGTATGTGGATGCCGTTTGCAAAGGCATTGACGATATTCCGACCGTAGATGCTGAAACACGCCAGGTGATGCTACATAAGTATGAAACGGAAGGTCTGGAAAGATTGTGCGCAGAGCTAAAGTTACTCGATCCGGAATACTACAAAATAGTAGACCTGAAGAATCCTAAACGCGTAATCCATGCACTGGAGATATGCTATATGACAGGGAAGACCTACACCTCATTCCGTACACAACAGAAAAAAGAACGCCCCTTCCGCATCATCAAAATAGGATTGACGCGCGACCGGGAAGAACTTTACGACCGCATTAACCGGCGGGTAGAGATTATGATAGAGGATGGCTTGGAAGAAGAAGCCAGAAAGGTATATCCTTATCGGGCACTTAATTCATTGAATACGGTAGGTTATAAAGAGATGTTCAAATATCTCGACGGAGAATGGACCTTGCCTTTTGCCATAGAGAAAATCCAACAGAACTCCCGCATCTATTCGCGCAAGCAGATGACATGGTTCAAAAGAGATGAAGAAATCCGTTGGTTCCATCCGGAACAAGAAACGGAGATACTGGCGTACCTCCGTTCGATAATGTAAATTCTATTCTGATTCCAGTAAACTCTGATAAATCATTCTGATGGATGATTCCAGTTCGTCATACAGCTTCGGTATTGCTTGTGTATCGAGGCTTCCTTTTTTATACCACTCTTCCAGCAATGGCTTCGTCGTGCGGAAGACTTCATCTTCTACCGCAGTAATCGCTGTCATATAACCGTCACCTTTCTCAGGACTATATAACCTCTCCCAATTCAGATAACGTCCAGTACCCATTCCCTGCTTATAGCTGAAAACTCTGTCTGCCAAACGAAGTGACCAATCACTGAGCGGAGCTGCCTCATGTTCTTTGCCGAAACGTACCATTCCGGGAAGAAGTTTACCGGCATCTTTCACCCACAACGGAACAGCTATACCGGTAGGAGGATACCCTAACAGTGTCCACATAGTAGTCAGTTCGGCCTTCTCACCCGGTTTCACCCCTTGTACCACCACGGAACATGATGTACTGCTACGCGGAATGAAATCCTGATCTACAAACCAACCCGATGCCTGAGGACGATTATATGCCCCGCTACGCAAATCAATATCCAGCATACGGTTACGGAACGAACGCGATAAATCATTGAAAATAGACTGTGGGGTAATGCTACCCGTAGCCGAAGCTTTCATCAGTACCTGGTCTGCTTCCATATAGCGCACATAACCGGCACCCTCGTTCACCTTACCAGCAAAAGAAAAGTTGGTACGGACAATATAACCATAAGGAGCGTCCTTCGGGTTATTGGCATCATACATCACATATTTATGATAATCTACCTCAAACATAGCTGCCCCGCCTTGTGCATCGATTACACCAAAATTAGCTTCGATATCGCTGGGCTTGGAAATGGTATCCAGAAAATGACAGAAGTCCTCTACCGTTGCACAAACTTCGAGTGCACGATAAATAACACGCCCATTGGCTGCCCCCCGTTCTTCATCGCCCTTTACATCCACCAGATTATACGATTGTGTATTCATCAAAGCAAATCCTGAGGAATTAGTTCCCATCCATGCCTCTTTCAGATATGCATTGGCGCTATTTACTACAGCAATAAAGTTATACTTCTCGCCTTTCACATAATCAATATGGTTTCGCATAAAGTCCGTATCACGGTTTTTCCAAAGCAGGGGGCGACCGTCGGGCGTTACTTTACCCGATACAACAGCAGAAGTACAGGCTTGCACAGGAGCCGTGAATAAGACGATTGCTACCGCACACAGGATTAATAAGGATATTTGTTTTAACATAAGTCATCAGGTATTTCCCATTCCGTAATCTTTGATCATTCCACTCTTGACAATCACTTTTATTCATATTCTCCCCTTAGGAAAATCATTGGTTTAATATAAATTTCCAGTATTCCGTCTGCACCGGTCTTTACTTCCATTTGCTCAATACTCGTTTGATACGCAGTACTGGCCGGAACTTCTTTGCCGTCAATATAGTAACGTGCATTCCTCCTGTCTACTCCCTTTGGCTTGAGAAAATCATCTATTTTCTTAATGTTTTTTTCCTCCTTTACCTGTTGTGGAGTTTTCAACTTCAGAATAATGACCCCATTTATTCCACGTGTGCCATAAATGGCAGTGGCTGAAGCATCTTTCAAAACTTCAAGACTTTCAATATGCGCGGGGTTCAATGCTGCAAAAATCTCATAGGGAAGTTCCATTCCATTTACAATAAATAAAGGCTCATCAGATGGAATAGGAATGCGATCTCTAATAACCAATGTACCGCCTTTCTTCGGAGACTGCGGCACAATCGTGTCATTCTTCAAAGTATCTTTGAAAAGTACAAGCTCCTTTATAGAAGGGGCTTCAGCATAAATAGATATAGCGGCAGACATTACTAATAATAGAAATACTCCCCAAAAGAAGCTATATCCCTGGTGAATTTGTTTTCCTCGTCTCATAGCATTATCTTTTAAGTGATAGAATACTGAACCGTCTCAAACAAAAATACTTAAAAGTAATGATTTAAACAAAGAAATAAGAAACAAAGTTGATTATTCGGCTGATAATTCCTTTAATCTATCAAGCAAATAGGCCCGTTTACTCTCGCTTGTACCTTCTTCCCAATAACGGATAATACCTTTCTTATCTACCAACAACGTAGTTGGCGTGACCTGCACTTTAAACAGATTGAAGAAGAACAAGTCATCGGCAATATGGGTAAAGAGGAAGGGACGGTTTTCCACAATCTTCTTTATCTGATCCGCTGTGTTCCAAGTGGTAGAGAAATAAGTTACATCCGGACAGATTTTCATCCATTCGTTCAGGTCCGGCATTTCCTTGATACATGGTCTGCAACCGGTATGCCAATAGTTCAGAACAAAAGGCTTTCCAAGTATATCAGTTTTGGTCCAGACACGCCCTGTAGTATCCGTTACTTTAAAGTCTGGAAATGCTTTTCCCACCCATTCATCAAGAGTAACCGAATTGCTGGATATGCTTATCACCGGTTCCGTCCCCGAACGGGAGATTCTCAGAAGTTCTTCTCCTCCGGGTACTTCTTCTACCGGAATCCGATATTTGACAGCGTACTCCGGCAGAGTTTTTCCCTTAGGCAACCTAATCTCCAAAGCCATGTGTCCTTCGTCATCTTTCAGCATGACAAAGCGGTCTCCTTGCGCATTCCTGATTCCCGGTGGCATGCCATTAAAAAAATATCCGTTGATCAGGTAATATTTATCACTGGTAGTCTGGGCAGAGCAAAGCCCCGCCCACACAAACATCATAGAGAGAAACAAAAAGAGAGAATTTATTTTCATACTAAAATATACGTATTATTCGTCTTTTAAAGTAACCGTTACCTTCGGTGCGACTTTCACCTTAGCGGTCTTCATATTCACATAGGAAACTACTAACTTGTCCCCCTTTGCAGCAGGTATGACAAAGCGCCCATCCACATCAGTAACCGTTCCCATATTTGTTCCTTCAAGCAAAACAGTGGCACCAATGACAGGCTCTCCATCTTTATCCTGAACAACCCCTTCAACTCTCATTTCACCTTTGCCAGAAGCTTTCTCACCACCTTTGACGGTAAAATAAACATTCTCCTTGCCTTCACTAGTAACCATAGTGTATTTTCCTTTACTTTTCTTGGTAGTGATATAGATCTTCCCCCTATTTGCATCTTCTGCATTTTTCTCAATATTGATGCTCTCTATCTCATTGGGAGATACAACTTCATCCAATGCTTTACCGGACAATTCGATTTTTTCGCCGTCAACAAACACATCCACATCTGCCCAATCCGACCTTCTATTATTCAGATAAACCGCATTCACTCCGGGTACACTGACAGCAGAACTCTTGGTTGATAAAGTAATAGGCTTTTGCTCACTCCCCTTCAAGGTAATCAGGATGACACCGTTCTTTCCTTTTTCGCTATATAGGTCAGTAGCATCTTTACCTTTCAGAACAGTCATACTCTCTATTTTATTAGCATCCAAAGCGGACATTATCGAGGAGGTAACTTCTTTGCCATCCACAATATACAAAGGGGCATTTGCACCTAGAACAGAGAAACCTGTTGGCATTGAGTTCACCACTATCGAAGAGTTCACTTTCTTTCCCCCTTCCAGTTTAAACAACACCGGCATTGTATATTTCACTGCTACCGCCTGTCCCTTTTGCATACCCGGCTTCCACTTCGGCATCGACTTCACCAATCGGATGGCCTCAGCATCCAATTCTTTATCTACCGAACGGATAACTTTAGGTTCCGTCACATTTCCTTCTTTATCAACAACGAACTGCACCATAGCACGGCCTTGCGTACCGTTTTCCTTTGCAGATTCAGGATACTGCATATTCTTCTGAATGTATTCCAACGCAGCAGCCATTCCGCCACCGGGGAATTCCGGCATCTGTTCAACCACCTCATAAAGCGGAGTACCTTTCAGCTTGTCGGTCACCTCTGTAGGTATGTATTTCACTTCTACAGGTTTCGCCGTATCTTTCAATACTGTACTCATTTGTACTGCTTCCTCGGTAGTTTTTGCGGCTTTTGCTTCCACAATTGCTGTCAAATCATTAACTTTGACGGCAGAAATGTCGTGCAAACGAGAGAAGAGCAAGCTTGCTTGTTCTATCCCGAGTGCATCCGACATTCTTGAAATCTCTTCTGCGGTTTCCGAGATTTCAGGACGGGCAAAAGCAGTAACTGCAATAGCAGCTACCGGAAGTATATACAGATACTTCAACTTCGCCCACGGATTCGATTTTTCTTTTAACATCATAGTGATACGTTTTTTAAGTTTACTGTGATTAAAGCTGTTGGCCATAGAGTAGAGCCTTGTGCCGACAGCTTTTTTAATTAATAATAATTGGTATTGTTTCGCGTCAACGCCTTTTTCAATAACTGTTTCATCTGCCTCATACTCATGGATATTCTGCAGTTCCTGCTTCAATAGCCACGAAGCCGGATTGAACCATTGAAAAAAGATACAGATATCTGCCACCAGCAAATCCCATGAATGCCGGTTCTGTATATGAGCCAACTCATGAATAAGTATTTCCCGCCCGTTCTCATCCAAGTCTTTCTGCGAGATAACGATATACTTCATCCAACTGAACGGAGCTATATCACGGTCGTGTACAATCAGAATCACTTTCTCTTTGCCACCGGTGTATTTTTCAAGTTGCTCTTTCCTACCCGACCGCAGTAGTCCGCCTAACTTCAACAATGAATACCCATTTCGGAAGGCAAAGAACAAGATACCGACCAGATACACCAGCAGTGCTACTTGTATCCAGGTCACCGTCACTTCCTCTGCCTGCAACTCTGCCGTGCTTTCAGCATTCATCATATCTGCCAGCATCAGCCACTGCTCCAGAGTCATCATTGTTTGATGAACCTCTGTCTGTTTCTCCACAGTCACCTCCACCAGTGGCAAGAGGCACGACAGTAGCAATATGCTCAGCAATGCTATCCGGTTGAAACGATGAAACGTTTCGCGGCTCAACAATAAACGGTAGAACAGGTAGAACCCCACCAGACAAATCGATGACTTCAATATATAGACAAAGAAAATTCCCATATTGATGTACTATTTTATAATTTACTCAATTCTTTTTTTATCACTTCTGCTCCGGGGAAACCGGTAACTTTATATGCAATATTTCCTTCCCGGTCTACAATGAAATAAGTAGGTATTCCGGGATACTCATACAGTTTTCCCATAGCGGAACTCTGTTCATTGGTAATCCGGTAATGCATACCGTGAATATCAGGTATCGTGATTTTCCACTTTCCTTCGGGCGAAGATTCATCCGCCACATACACATACACCACATCTTTCAATTCTTCCTTAACCAGCTGTAAGCTCTTCATTGCCCTTATGCAGGGTCCACACCAGGTATTCCACATATCTATCAATACCACTTTTCCACGATAGGGGCGGGTGATAGTAGCTATAAGGTTATCTGCCGTAACTGCGGTATCCAGTTGGCAAATGGTATAACCGGTTTTCTTTGCACTCTCCGCAAGCAAATCTACTATTTTTTGATTCCGGATATTCAGAGCTTTCTTTATCTCCGTCTCGGCAATACTATCCAAAGTCAACAGTTGCTCCTCACTCAACGGCTTCATCCGGGCAAGAGCATCCCCTAAAGGCTTTGCACGCAAAATATCCTCCCAGATAGGCTCCGGTTCAAACTTTCCTTTAAAATCTCCGGTAGCCACACGGACAAAGTCCGGATAACTACCATAACGGATATTAGGCGAATGAATAAAATCCAGTTTCAGGATTTCATCATAATAGTTTTCATCCACTGTCATATCTGCCCGCTTCACCCCTTTCTTTCCGCTAATCATCGGGGCATAACTGATGTTACTTTTATATCCCTTGATGGCAAAGAAATACGACATTTCCAGTTTAGTTATCAGGAAAATATGTGCAGCATCGCTCAACGACTTATTCCTTAATATGTCCTCACGATATTTTTCGTAAATCTTAGTCACATATTTCTTATACTGATTAGGAGTAATTCCACAGATATTTTCATAGAAATTATCGGCACTGTAGATATTCATCAATGAGCCATATTTAGCCAGTTCCGTATTCAATCCGGCATAAGTCCCCTCAAACCAAACAAGTTGTCCATTCTCTTTCTTTTTGAACAGACGTGTCTCCGACCAAAAAATCGCCGGCAGATTCAAAGTCACTACAAGTTCACCACCCGGGACAAGAAATAATTCAAAACGCTTTTTCCCGACCCGTAAAGTTGCATCACCGGGCAACATCAGATTAGTCTCATAGCGGAAACTACCGTCTTCGGCTATTGGGATTGATTGTCCGAACACGTCAAAAAACAACCAGTCCGCACAATTAAAATTCAAAGTGGTTCCATATCTCGGATTATATCCCAATATCTGCCCGCGTATCACTGTCTTTCCATTCTTCAGTTCAGGCTCAGGCAAAGGCAGGGAGTAATCCAACTGCTGGTCCAGAAGTTTCTCAGGTACTCCGATAGCAGGCTTTTTCCCGTCCAGACGCACCCCGTATATACACCAACCCTTATCATCCGCATCCGGCATTTCCATGAAATCGAAACTTTCCGCATCCATAGGGAGTGGTTCAAATTTCAACGTCACGGACAACTCACCCGAAGCCGGCACTCGTGTCCACAATCCTTTAGAGAAGCCATCGCCACCCAAATATGCATATCTTTTTCCGGCAACCTGCAAAACCGTTGTCGAATCTATTCTCACATCGTCGCCCGAGATCGTGTATATTTTTGCATCCACCCACGTTGTATCCTTGCCCAACGTCACTTTCTCTATTTCAAGCTGGTTACTGCTAGCTGCCATGAAATAAGGTGCTTTCACTGTTTTCTTTGCCTGTAAACCTACGCAGACAGCTACCAGAACCAAACAAGTTATCGCAATGTTTTTCATAATCTCCGGCATTTAAAGTTACTATTTTGTTCCTTTCTCCACTTCGGCAATCAGTTGCTTCAGGTCGTCCAGCGAAATATCCTCCTCTTTTACCAAAGACGACACTGCACTGAGATACGAATTATTAAAGTACTTGCTGATTACCTTCTTCAACGTTCCTTTGCTGAAATCGTCCCTATTCACCACCGCATAATATTGGTACGTATTGCCATACGTCTTATGTGCCAGGAAACCTTTCTCTTCCAGGCCCCTTACAATCGTGGATAAAGTATTGAAATGCGGTTTCGGTTCTTCATAGAAAGCCAGCATCTCCTTCACAAACAGCGGACCTTTCTCCCAGAAAAATCCCATGATTTCTTCTTCTTTCGCAGTCAATCCTTTCATAGTCTTTATTTGTTTTCTGCAAATAACTAAAATATTTAGTTTATAAACTAATTTTTCTCGTTAAATAAGACTAAACAGAAAATACCTACAAATAGCGATTGCTATTTTCAGGAAAAATCCGTTCCTTTGCGCACGAATAAACAAAGAAAGAAAGGATAATCTGCAATGAATGAACCGCATAAGTATCGCGCCACAGACAAAATGAGCGACCTTATCTGTGATAACTACTCCTTATTAATGGTTATGAGCCGTTTTGGCCTCTCCCTGGGTTTTGGAGATAAAAGCGTGAAGGACGTTTGTGAAGCTCAAGGCGTAGACTACCGCACCTTTCTCGCAGTAGCCAATTTCATCAGTGAAGAACAATATGCCTATACCTATAGTGAGGATGAAGACGCTTTTTCCATCCCTGCACTTATGGACTATCTGAAACAGGCACACACTTATTTTCTTGATTTCAAGTTACCAGTCATTCGCCGTAAACTTATCGAGTCCATTGACTGCTCAGGCACTGACAACATAGCCTATCTCATTTTAAAATTCTTCGATGAATATGCCAAAGAAGTACGCCGTCATATGGAGTATGAAAACGAGGCTGTGTTTACCTATGTAGAAAAACTACTGGAAGGCAAGCTTGCCGAGAATTACGACATAGCAACCTTTGCCAGCAAACACAATCAGATAGAGACCAAGTTGACAGAGCTGAAAAATATCATCATTAAATATTATCCGGAAAAAGAGAATAACAACAAGCTCAACGCCGTTCTTTTCGATATCTTCAACTGCGAACATGACCTTGCTTCACACTGCCAGGTAGAAGACTACATGTTTGTTCCTGCTGTGGCACAATTGGAAAGGAGATTGAAAAATGAACAATAATGCCTCTTCTATAAAAATAGCAGTTGCGGAGACTTCAGTTATTATTCGTAGTGGGCTTACAGCAGTACTAAAGCGCTTGCCCAACCTGAATGTACATCCAATAGAAGTCTCTTCTCCGGAATCTCTGCAAAGCTACATCCACTTGAACACACCGGATATTCTCATTGTCAATCCAACCTTCGGCGGGTGGTTTGACATTGCTACATTCAAAGCGGAAAACGGCAAAGCGGAGACTAAATATCTCGCGCTTGTGTGTTCCGTCATTGATAGCAATTCATTAAAAGAGTACGATGACCATCTATCCATCTGTGACGACACAGAAACAATTGCCACGAAAATAAACCAATTGCTTTGCACTGAAGAAGAAGAGGAGAAAGAAAACGAGCAGGAAACGCTCAGCCAGCGTGAAAAAGAAATAATAACCTGCGTTGTGAAAGGCATGACCAATAAAGCCATTGCCGACCAACTTTACCTCTCCATCCACACTGTCATTACCCACCGTCGGAACATCGCCCGTAAACTGCAAATACATTCTCCGGCAGGTCTCACCATTTACGCTATTGTGAATAAGCTGGTGGAATTGCAGGATATCAAGGATAATCTATAAAAAGAGGGTACATTAGGAAGATTCCTAATATGCCCTCTGTTCTTCTACATATATGCGCTCTTCGCTACATATTCATTGCATTGGCTCCTAAAGCCCCCAATACAGCCGATGCTACGGCTATCACTATTTTCAAAATCTTATCCCAAGCTGTCTTTTTCATGTTAATTACTTTGTGTTTCAATGAATCTATCCCAGAGGATTTTCATCAAGTCCTCCTCCGCTGCCGGAATTTCCACCACCGCCATTATCCGGATCTTCTTCATCACCGGCAGAACCATTCACACCGGTCCACTTCTCAAATTCAACGCCCTGCCACAATGTACGGGTAGTTCCCAAAGCTGCCGGACGGGTATATTCGGGAGTAAACATGAAGTGCAGGGATGTCACCTGATTCGGATTTACATCTTTCTCATTATCTACCCCCTTGCCGCGTGTCCGCGCCATCACGGTAAATGTCCCCAGTCCATCCAGACGGACAGTACGGCTGTTCAATAACTGCATCCGCATCACCGACATCAGGTTTCTGATCACATTGTGCACATCACCCGGTGTTGCCGAACACTTTTCAGCCACCATCTCTCCCAACTGTTGCAAACTTACAGCCCTACCTATCTTCTTTAGTGTCAGGTGCCATTGCTTAACCCCATCTTTCGTTTTCAACTGCGATTGTCTCGCATAATACAATAAAGGCATAATCTTCCTCCTTTTACATTTTAATTCAACTTCGTTTTTATTTATTCTTGTGTTGATCAACGATGCAAAGGTGAGGATATATACACACATAAACAAAGAAAACAGCCCACCGGGAGCTGTTTCCTATCACTAATTTATAATCAGCTGATTCTAAACAGATTGATGCAATCTAAAGAACTTTTTCATAAAACAAATATAAACCAAGCCAAGTAGCAGAATAGTACATAGCAAAAATGCATAGCCATAATTTAGATATCTAATATATCCCATTATTATAACTGCTTGTGCTGCCATATAAATCAACGCTACCATCACATGAGACATATTCAATTCATTCGCCATCAACTGATACATGTGTTTCCGATGAGGCAAACCAATATTCTCATGAAGCATCAGACGATGAATGATAGTCAGGACACTATCGACACCATAAACGGATAACAGGATTATCCAGCTGAAATCTCCGGTCGTCAGAATTAGCTTACCTATCAAGAAAAGAAGAATAAAAGCGATACTAACCGAACCGACATCACCGGCAAAACATTTCGCTTTCTTGCGGAAATTGAAAAAGCAAAACACCAGGACAGAGCATAAAACAGTATTAATCAAAGCAGGCTCAATAAACGCCGTAATTTCAGCATTGATATAAGCCAAGGCTACTAAAACAACCAAGGAATAACCGCCGGTGATTCCATTGATGCCATCCATGAAATTATAAGCGTTAATAATACCGGTACAAATAATTAATGCTACGATTATCCACCACCAGGAAAGCGAAAACAATCCCCACTGGTAGAACATCAAGGCCATAGCGGAGAAATGGAATACTAATCTCAGACCTTGAGAAGTGGAACGGATATCATCCACAAAGCTGATGAATGTTATCAAAGTCAATGCCACCATAAACCAGGGATATTCCCAATGATTCGTCAGGAAATAGGCCAATGCACCGAAATAGAAGATGATCCCGCCGCCACGCAAAGTGACTTTCGTATGTGAACTACGCTCATTAGGCTTATCAATGATATTGCACTTATCAGCCAGCTTAAAATAAAAAAGTTCTGCTAAAAATAGCAGAACCAATATAATCAGGTAATACATAACAGTACTTTCCCTTTTAATTTTGAATTATTAATTTTTAATCTGAAAATGATCTTATCGTTTTCATAATCCCCTCAGCCGCACAAACAGGCATTTTCTCTATGCCAAGCGCAGACTTTATCTTTTCATTACTCACCACATAATTCTCCGTCAACTTCCGGAGGCGTTCAGTATTCAAGGGCAGATGGAGCAATGCCCCTAAACCGGCACAACCTTCCATCATCTTCCTGTTCATCTTCCAGATATGAGGTTCCTTACCCATAGCTTCACACATAAGGGCAATCAACTCATTCGTAGAAAGAGCTTCATCATCTCCCATATGGTAAATGCCACTTGCAATATCCTTTGTAAGCAGTCCCTCCACCACATAGCAAAGGTTATCAATCGAAGTAAACGAACGCTTATTCTCAAAATCACCCAAAGGCCAAGGAATGCCTTTCTTCACAACGTTATAAAGCAAATTCAGATTACCCTTATTACCCGGACCGTGAATCATACAAGGCCTCAATATATACACCTGCTTGTCATCATCGTGCAGCTTTAATTTTTCATTTTTAATTCTTAATTTCGAAAGAATGTAATTTTCAGCAGCTATCTTACTTTCCCCGTATGGTCCCACCGGCGTAGGTATCACATCCTCCCTCAACATATCTCCCACCACACTATCAGCAGCAGCTTTCACAGAACTAAAGAATATGAATTTCTTCGCTCTTGACTCCAAAAAGAAATCAAAAATCTTCCGTGTCAGTCCCGTATTGATATCAAAATATACCTGTGCCGCTGATTGATTCTTTGTATCATGGGCTTTACCGGCCAAATGAATGATGGCATCAAACTGGGGCAATTGTTGCATCGGAAAAGCAGTAGATTCAATATCTTTCCAAGAGAAAGTTTTCTCAACTCCCTCTTTCTCAGGTGCAATAATATCAAGTCCATAAAGGACATGATGCTCCTTTAAGGCAACAACAAGATTGGAACCCACGAAACCGTGAATTCCAGTAATAAGTATATTCATGAAAAAATCAATCTATAGGATAAAGATTATTCTTAACCAAATCATAAAAAGCGGCAACTAACTCATCTCGTTGAGAATTGTTTCTGTTTAGGTAAATGGATACATATAATTGATAATCATCAGTTGTTGTTGCGGCGTCATATTTTATTATCCCCCCATCATTATATTTCAAAAACCATCTAGAAAATAGAATCTTTCTTTTTTCTTCTTTCCCATCTAAGTTATCGCAAACCATAATCATAGCTCTTTCTCTAACAGAAAAGAAAAGTTTTAAAAGATGTGCTATCGTTTGAGCTATTCGATTATCTATAGGATGAGGGTTATCTGTTTCCGGCTCTATGTTAAAAGTATAAACATCATTGAAAGCTGGATGATAAATAGAGAAATCTATAAAATAAGCATGGTAAACAATGCCATGCTTAGTTATAAAGGAATAGTTCCATTCACTTTCTTCTGTAACTTCATAAGGGAGTTGAGAACTTAATTCCACGTTCTTTAGCTAATTTTTTAACATCACCTCCCTCTTGAACACATTTGCGTATAGCTCTCTTATCTTCCAATATTCGTTGGAAGACAGATTTCTTCTTATGTTCTATACTTTTGCTCATAAAAGATATGATTAATAAACTTGCTACAAAGATACAGCTATTTTTTAGAAAATCAATAAGATTGAATCCTTATTTCCCCACTTGAGCTTTCAGATATAACTTTTTCACAAACTTCATATCATGCACCGCCATTATCTTCACCAACTCAGAAAAACTAGTTTTCGTCGGATTCCAACCAAGCAAAGTCTTCGCTTTAGTAGGATCACCTAATAACTGCTCAACCTCGCAAGGACGGAAATATTTAGGATCAACCTCAACAAGCACTTTACCCGTTTTTAAGTCAATACCTTTTTCATTAATACCCTCACCTTCCCAACGGAGTTCAATGCCAACCTCATGGAATGCCAAAGTGGCAAACTCGCGAACAGTATGCATCTCACCGGTAGCTATCACAAAATCTTCCGGCGTATCGTGTTGCAGAATCAACCACATACACTCTATATAATCCTTTGCATATCCCCAGTCACGACGGGCGTCCAAATTACCCAAATACAACTTATCTTGAAAACCTTGTGCAATACGGGCAGCAGCAAGAGTGATCTTACGGGTTACAAAAGTCTCTCCCCGACGTTCACTCTCATGATTGAACAAAATACCATTTACGGCAAACATACCGTAGCTCTCACGATAATTCTTCGTTATCCAAAAACCATACTGTTTAGCTACACCGTATGGACTACGAGGATAAAAAGAAGTGGTCTCTTTCTGAGGAACCTCTTGAACCTTACCGTAAAGTTCCGAGGTGGAAGCCTGATAAATCTTCGTCTTCTTCTCCAAACCCAAAATACGGACAGCTTCCAACATACGAAGCGTACCTACCGCATCAGCTTCAGCCGTGTATTCAGGTACATCAAAAGATACCTTCACATGGCTTTGTGCCGCAAGATTATAAATTTCGTCAGGTTGCACCTGCTGGATGATACGGATCAGTGAACTACTATCCGTCATATCTCCATAATGGAGATTGACCAATCGCTGTTGTTTCATGTCACGTACCCATTCATCCAGATAAAGATGCTCGATACGTCCTGTATTGAATGAAGAAGAACGACGAAGGATGCCGTGAACCTCATAACCTTTTTCAATTAAAAACTCGGCAAGGAAAGAACCGTCCTGGCCGGTGATACCTGTTAGTAATGCTACTTTTTTCATATTTCTATTTTAAACTTTTCAATTCCACGATAGGAGCGATTTCCCAATTTATGATTTCATCTGCCTGTTCCACATTATAAAACTCATAATGATCCAATAGCCGTTGAAACTTAGTAAATGCACCTTTTATACCAACATAACTTTTAAAACGTCTCATTGCAGGTAGTGTCTCTATTACAGGCTGATTTACATCAAAATCTCTCGGATGAAAATAAGTCATCATATAGTCACTATGCTTTCCCCAATGATTAATCAGCCAATAAGGAAATAACCGGAAGAAACCACCGCCGGAAAAAACAATATGTTTGCCCATTATCGGATGGATATTTATCGGAAACTCCTTGATAATTCTTCCATCACCTACATCAATCCGCTTAGGAACAGCCTCTCCATAACTTGGCATACCACCGTAATCATGAGGGGCTGGAAACATCGAACAATCATATTTGAATCCCATTTCCGCCAAACTATAAAGTGCCCATGTATTATTCTTAGTTATAGAAAAGCCTGGAGCACGAAAAGCATTCACTTTCTCTCCCGTCACATCTTCTATCAAACATTTCGCTTTCAGAGTATCCGCCTTAAACGTCTTCTCATCAAAACGGAAAGATAACTCATGCTGATAAGAATGGCAACCAATATGGTGCCCTTGCTTTTGAATGGAACAAATCACATCCGGATGTTTTTCAGCAATCCATCCAAGACAAAAGAATGTTCCTTTCTGGTTCCGTTTCTCCAATTCTTCGAGAATACGGTCTACGCCTTGGTATATGCGCACTTCATGTTTGTCCCAGTCGAAATCTCCCGAGATGAAGTCACAGTTATACCAGTCTTCGATGTCGAAGGTCAGTATATTCATTATTAAGTATGAAGGTTATCTGACATCATAATTGAGAAGCCCAAAATCCCAATTAGAAAAGTCTAAAATATCGTTATAAGAATTTTCTTGTGGTAATAGTAAATCGCAAGTTAATGGCAATAATTTAGGTTCAAACTTGCGAGGAATTTTAAAGAACAGAGTCTGGAAGAAACTAAAAGGGCCAACATACAAGATCAAATCGACATCATGACGTTTTAATATATGCGATACACCTTTATATAGGGAGCGGAAGGATAAAGTCCCATTTTCCCGGGAATAAATCAGATAGGCAGTTCTGACGCCTTCCTCGTCCATTATCCGATAGTAGTTCTTGACGCCCTCATTTTCTTCACAGCAATAATCGGCTCCAAACCGTTCTCTCAAGAAAAATTCTGATTCTATTATAGAATATTTATAACGCTTCTGGCATCTTCCCAATAAACATAGCACAGAAGATATTCCAAGCATCAGTGAACAATAAGCACGCGAGAAAAGATTTATAAAACCTGATTTATGAATAATATTCCCCGCACGAACAGGAACAGCCCAGTATCGAAGTGAACCGACATCTTTCCATTTCACCACATTCTTCCAATAGGGATATGCAGTAGCATTAGGAACAGCCATAACTGCAACGACAGACTTTTCCACTAAAAGTTTTGTCAATTTCTTGTACATACGACGAAGCATCAACGGATCGGTACGATAAGACTCAATAATGAAAACGTCCACAGCCAAGCCGTTCTTAAACTCAACGGAAGAATTCCTATAATGGTATGGGATAACAGAACAAGCACCTACTGCCTCCCCTGCATCATTCAATAACAAAGCATGATAAGAACAGCCATCCAATGTAGACAGATACTTATGCCTGAAATACTCTTTTGGATACCCTCTTTCAAAAACTTCATTAAAACTGGTGACATAACTGTCCCATTCCTGTTCCGTCCACTCTTTCGTCGTGCAAACCTTTATTTCCATAATCAAATAGTACCTGAATCGACATGAATGTTCTGAGCTGTAACGGATTCTGCCATGTCGGACAATAGGAATTTTATAGTCTCTGCCACAGAACGGGTGGTAGTAGGAATTTTCAAGGAAGTACGTTTATAAATACGGTTCTTCTGATCATCCGTCAGCGTAGCACTCATATCCGTCTCCATAAAACCTGCCACAAGTGCATTGGAACGGATGCCTTTCTCGCCCCATTCCCGGGCAGTATTCTTGGAGAAAGCCTCTAAAGCACCTTTGGAAGAAGCATACATGGCAAGGCCTTTATAGCCGGTATGGACACTGATCGAAGATAAATGCACAATACTCCCCTTGGTGTTATGCAACAAAAAATGACGGATAGCGTATTTCGTTATCATCATGGGAGCAAACACATTCACATTATACATATTCAACAACGGCTCATAATTCAAGTTGGTCACAATGTCGTCATAAGCGACAGCCGCATTATTGACAAAGCCATGCAAAGGAGTGTCAAAACCAATGAACTCTTTAAAGATAACCTTACGGATATCTTCCACATTGCCTAAATCATATCCAATCCACTTCAGGCGATCGGGATAAGTGGAGAGCAGTATCTCCAATTCAGGAGTCTTACTCCGGCTGACACCATACACGCAATAATGACCATCCGCCAGCAAAGACTTCACGATTTGGATGCCAAGCCCTCGTGAAACGCCTGTAACCAATATATTCTTTATCTCCATATTTCTTATTTTCTTGAAATTTTACCAGTCCTTGTGGTTTGCAGATTAGCAACGAACTTCACGAAACGCGGTATTTTAAATTCCTGTAGTTTATCCCGAAGAAACTCCCTGAGAAAAAGCTCGGTCATATCTTCAGAATTCCTCACGACCTCACAACAAACAATATTCCCCAAAATAGCATTTTTTTTCGCATAGACCGATACGTCCAAGACACCGGGGCAAAGCCGGATAACATCTTCCACCTCGGTAGGATTGACTTTATACCCTCCTACATTTATCATCTCATTTTTACGTGAGATAAAATGGAAAGTGAATGGAGAGTGACCGGTAACCTCAATCAAATCACCTGTAGCATACCAGTCACCTTCGATTTGCAGACCGGATGATTCCCCCATCAAAGATTTATGTAAAAAGAGTTCATGTTCCTCCACCTTTATCAAATGTTCCATTGCTTCCTTGATAGTGAATTCATTTCCCTTGGAAGCAAAAAGAGTACCGGCCTCAGTAGAAGCATAAACATTAGTTATCCTGGCGTTGGGAAACATTTCCCGCAATAAAGACAAAGCATGCTCATCAAACTTTTCACCACCGGAAGTTATTCTGGTTACCGAAGGGCAGACATCTTCTGCAGGCAATAATAAACGATAAAAAGTGGGAGTGGCAGAAATATTCGTTATACTGTTTTCCCGTATTTCATGAACGATAGTTTTCTTCTCCAATCCGAACAAGCGAATCATCGGATTCAGATTCAGTAGGGCTTGAAAAAAGACTTGCAAACCCGCCATGTGAGTAGGATTATAAGCAAAGCCCCAGACATCATTCTGATGTTTGTCACCGCTGCGTACAAAACGGGTAATAGATTCGAAGGTATGCGAAACTCGCTTTGGCAAACCTGTAGTGCCGGAAGTGAACAAAGTTATTCTCCACGAAGAAACATTTTGCCTTATGAAACCGGCCAGATTCTCTTCGGATATCCCGTGCGGAATATCAACCGATACCTCTTGATCCAATAAAGACAGAGTTCCTATCAATTTCTCAATTTCTACATCTGAAAAGTCCGAATCCAAAAGGACAATCTCTTTATCCACCAACAGGGATACTATGATACTCCTAAATATATCATAGAATGAATGACTTTTACAGAAAGGCTTAAAAAAATCTGTTTCTTTTATATCTTGTAATAGTTGGGAATAAGATACAGATAAAAGCTCTGTAGAATCCTTATAGAATAATTTACCACGCATCATTGTATCTTTGCCAGAATCTCTCCTATTGTAGTTACAACCCCGTCTTCAAAGATATCTACATCATACTCGGCTTCTATACGTACAGTTAATTCTGCAAGATCTAAAGAATCTAAACCTAAATCATCACGCAAGCTGGAACCGGCTGTAATACTATTAACTTTCGCCTTACCACGATTCATCAAAACAATATTAATAATGTTTTCTATCGTCTCTAATACATTCATATCTTTTTCAATTTTATACTTTACGTACGCATTTATATTCTTTCCATAATAATTGTGGATATATTTTCATCGTTGATACAATGCGCTTAAGTTGTTTACGAGGTTCTACTCCCAAACGATACAACCATTCAATATTCATTTGTTGCATCCATTTCGGAGCACGATGATAAGCACCTTGTCCTATATAAAAATTAAAAGCAGCACCAACAGCAATCAATATTGCCCCATTTATATAAGGCAATAATCTTGATGCAAATATCTCTTGCTTTGGAGCTCCCAAAGAAATCCAAACGATATCAATATTATTCAGATTTATCTTATCAGCTATTCCTTTATAATCAAACTCATCAACAGCTTTAAATGGAAGAGAATAATATAAACAAGAATCTAAATTAATTCCAGCTCCTTGCATTTTATCCTTCAATAGAGTAAGGTTCTCTGAGGTATTGCCAAGAAAAGCTTGTCGATATCCTCGTGATATAAAATCAAGCAATAAGTCTGGGCCAGTATAACGTTCCAATTTAAGATTATATATTTTACTACCGAAAGAAGCAATAGTCCCACCATCACAGATATTCAAAATAGAATCATTTATAACAGATAAATAAGAAGGATTTCTATTAGCTATAGAGACGATATTTGTGTCTACAGCACAAATATATCCCTTTTCTTTCCGTTTGATATGGCTTCTGATTTTTTGTTCTACCAACTCTTTATCAAATTCTATGGCGATCGAAAATATATGCATACTCACTTAGACCTGAATTTCCAATAATCAAAATATAATTTTGCATCTCTGTGTAACCAACCTATTGTTTCTTTTACATTCGATGTCAAATCATTATTATACAAGCCGAAAAGACGTATCGTTACATTAGTTGGGGCGTAATAATCCTCAAGCATATTCTTATAACGCACAGAGTACATTGGAAATTTAATGCCCATTTTTCTTAGAATATCTCCTATTATTGCTGCTGAACGCATAACAAAAGGAAATATATATCGTAATTTTTGTCCTTTTAATTGCAGCATCCACTCTGATAACCATATATTTGAATCAACAGGCAAATCACCTAGATAAAAGGTTTGCTTATTCACAATATCTGGCTTAGCATTCAATATTCCATTCAATTGATGAGTAAGATTCTTCACATAAGCATACGTTCTAATTACAGAGCGTTTAGTTGGATGTATATACCATCCCTTATCCATAAATTTCCATAATTGTTCAGGGTATCTCATATGCCATGGTCCCCAAACGTTAGTTGGACGGACAATAGTCCAACAACATTCTAATGGTGAATTACGAACAATTTCTTCTGTTTCTTTTTTACTTATGCCATAAGTAGTATGAGGAACATACTCCTCATCAGAACTAGGAAAAGGTTTTTTCAAACTTTTATAAACATATTGAGTAGAAGTAATAATACATCTTTCCAAATTAGGATGCTTAAGTATCTCATCTATAACATTCTTTGTACCAATCGTATTTTCTTTATAATCATCCAGATTATCACTAGCCGTATCTGTAACTGCTGCCAAATGAATAACAACTGAAGGAGAATACTTAGAGAATACGATAGATAAATCACTAAGATTCATTATATCTCCCTTAAACCAGTACTGCAAATGATCCTTTTTCGTTGGCTCATTTTTATCAAAATTTACGAACGAATACCCTAAAGCTATAAAAAGTTCTTGCAGATTGGTTCCAATAAACCCAGATCCACCAGTGATCAAAATCATACCATTAACCATGTTTTATATATAAATTAAAAAATATAGCTCTTGCAAGGAAATAAGCTAATATCATAACATATCCCCAATTAGCAAAACTTGTTACAATCAAAGAAAGCAGAACATAGACCAGCAAAAAGAAAGTATAATATCTCTGTACAAAAAGATATCTATCCTTATAATCTTTCAGATAAAATATTGATATAGATGACACGTTTACAATTTTGCCTTTTGCTAGCCTTACTAAAACAGCAGGGAGGGGGTATATTACAGATAAGAAAAATATCAAATTGATGCTAACTGAAGGAATAAATAATAAAACAGGAGAAACATATCGCATTAACATCAATAAGAAATGCAGAAATAGAGTAATATAACCTCGAACTTGATTATACAGAACATATATCCCCAACATTCCCCAACACATTAAAATTGAGTAAAAAGCTTTCGGCATTTCATAGTAAAGCACAAAAGATAGCAATAATGAAAAAGTTAAGCGAAAACAATAAATGAAATATTTGTTATTCTCATAATATTGCAGTTCGTTTTGAGAAAGACGTAAAGTTGGACTTATCTCTTCTTTTATAGTTTCTGTATCATTTTGAATATATCCTATCTCATATAAGGTATACAACAACAATATTAACACGAAAAACGGCACAAATGGGAAGAAACCTTTTTCAAACAAAATAATCAACAATATTGGGAACAAATATTGCGATATCCAGTTCAACACACCTATAAGATTAGAATCCATTCTCGTACTATAAGTATAAAAAAATGGAATGTAAAATTTCAATCCACACATATAAAACGCACATTTGTTAATTCATTTTCCGCAGCAACTTGCTGCCAAAAAGAGATTCGTTTCTTGCTTGACACAACTATTGTAAATTTAGACGATTTAAATAAGGGTAAATCCCAATAATCATCAGATATTGTAGCTTCATAAGTTTCCCCAAAGCCTTTTTCTAATAATGCATCTTTCTTCTTACCTAGTAAATCTTTCTTGAGTTTACCTGTGCAAACGCCATAATTATCATATTCCATATCAGAAGAAATATAATTTGATATATTGA
Organism: Bacteroides cellulosilyticus; assembly: GCF_020091405.1. Classification (NCBI taxonomy): domain Bacteria; kingdom Pseudomonadati; phylum Bacteroidota; class Bacteroidia; order Bacteroidales; family Bacteroidaceae; genus Bacteroides; species Bacteroides cellulosilyticus. The sequence continues at coordinate 3,221,141 of NZ_CP081903.1, read as the reverse complement.
GAGATTTAGCTATTATACTTGCAATTGGATCAATTGTTGCTGACGCTAATACCAAACTCCAATTTGGAGTACTCAATAAATAATCGATTACTTCTTTATTCTCTCTTTGCTTCAAATAATTACAGAAAAAATCCTGCGCATAGAGTAATAATAAATCTTTTGAATACCCTTTCAAATAGGTTAAGAAATATATTCTTTTGAAATCTTTTTGCAATAAAACGAACAACAAAGAATTTAGCTTTCTTAAAAAGAAACACCTAGATACTTTACGCCAAAATTTATATTTTTTATTTTCATAAAATATCCTATCTAAAAAGTCAAATGTCGTATTGGATTTATATAGTGTACCGCAAATATCAACAATAACTCGCTCCATTTAATATCTACGTTTCAATATTACCTTCATTATCATATAAATATAAAAAGCCACACAATAAGTAATCCCAAAATTATTTTTAATTACCCTTAAGCATTCTTTCCTTCGCCCTTTCGATTTAGCAGAAATTCCATCTTCCATATGAATAGCAACAATAGGATTTACACAACAAATGACTTTCCTATGCTCTATATACAGATTCTGATTCAAGTTAAAATCCGAAAATATTTTATATGAAGTATTATATGAAACAAGTTCTTTCCTATAAAATGTACCTTGATGATGTAATGATGTCCTAAACTTCACTCGCCAATCAAAAAGAGGCTTGTATATCATCTCACCGGCATTTATGGAAACGGGAAAAGATAATATATCGACTTGATTATATGCAGCATTTATCAATCGTTCCAAAGGCAATGCTAATAGAATATCTCCACTATTCAAATGCAATATATAATGCCCATTAGCCTTACTAACGCCTTTATTCATCGCATCATAGATACCAAAATCTTTTTCACTAACACTATAAGCTAAATAAGATTCATATTTTTTTAAAAGTAATTCTGTACCATCCTTACTGCCACCATCTATTATGATATATTCCACTGCATTTGTCAAGAAAGGAATTACAGACTTGATTGTCTCCTCTATCCGTATGTCATTATATACTACGGTTATTATTGTTACAATTTTCCGATTATCAAACAAGTACATATTTTTTTTCATATAAAATCACACAATAGCAAAAGAAAAGAAAAAGGAAACCATTATTTATCTGAACTAGAAAATCGCCTTTCACATTTGCTATCAAAACTATCCCCATGAATAAATATGGAAAACAGCGATAATTTTTAGTCAGTGTTCCTCTTTTCAATAGCCTCACGAACATAAATACTATAAGTCCTATTAATAACATAAGAAATATAATCCCACCATAATATAATTGTATCACATAACCTACATCTGAATTATTACCTACAACTCGCCCAAACAAATTTATTCCTGACCCCATAAGCCAGTGAATGTAATCAGCAGGATAAACCACCATTGTACCCCCCAATGTTTCAAAATGATTTTCACCTAATGTATCAAAATTTGTCCCCAATAATGGATTAGTTATTTGACCTATTCCAGCCAATAACCATTTAAAGACAAACCCTAATAAACTATCATCATAATATGAAGCCAACCACGAAACTCCCCATATAAAGAGAATTAAAATTATTACTATATAAAAGAAAAGCTTCACTTTATGGAGCATTTTATATATTACCCATATCATTAAAGGAAGAAATCCTATTCTCGCATTTATCAAGACGACAAAGTTAAACAAGAAGAAAAAGAGAAAAACAATAGCCTTGTTCTCAATTCTTGAAATTGAAAAAATAGTAATAACTGATAATATAATTGGAAAATAAAAAAACAATCCATTAGAAAAGCCAAAGCCTCTATATGATATTTCACTAATTTTGTTATCTTCTTTAAATTGTATATTTCTTATAATATCATTGATTTCTGGAAAAATAAAGCAGATACAACTTATAGCAACAGCCACAAATCCACTAATGATAACTAACCGAAAGATTTTATTACTATTGCGACCACTATACCCTAATATTAAAATTAGTGATGGAGTTAAAAACACCCCTAAAGACAGGTTGATACACCCCTTTAGCATATCGATATTCCCTTTTGCAAAAAGAGACAACAGAATAGAATAAGCCAAAAGCAGAACAACCAATGAATTTTCCACTATGGTATTCTTCAACAATTTCAAATAAGCAGAATGTCTACAAAATGCATTAACTATCAAAATTGGATAAACCAATCTCACCAACAGGCTTCCAAGAGAAGCAACATTAGGATTAAAAAAGAATATATATAAGAGGCATACCAAAAAGAATGTTTTCAAAATATCAATGGTTATTATTTACTTATTCGATAATTATTTGTTTTTATAATTAAAGCCTTTCTGACACTAAGAGGAAATAAACACATGAGATCCATAAAACAAACCTTAAAAACAACTCTTTTATTTTGTCGTAAGAAATAAGATAAATTCAAAGTCGGCCAACGCATCATATTCTCAATCACATTTTTCTTTTGCATATAATCTATCTTATCTGAAATATCAATCATACCAATCCTTATCAAGGCTATATTAACAGTTTCATACAGCATGAAGTTTCTTATTTTACGATTAGCTATTTTCTGAATAAGTTCTAATTTTCTCAAGAAAATATCTTCATATATAAGAGCTGTTTTTAGAGGAATATTTTTCTTCATTAAGTTATTAGTAATAGAGTTTCCATTTATCATATAATTATACGTCTGATCTGGCACACATAAACAAGAGCTAGCTGAACATAGACACCTAAATGTAAAAAAATCATCTTCAACATAAGAATGAATACAACGTAAATTATTACCACGCAAAAATTCTAATGAAAAAAGTTTATTCCACATATAAACTGGAACCGAATTATGCATAATAAAGACGTTCTCCAGAATTGAATCATTACTCTTCCAATGCATTATGCTACTATATCCAATTTTCTCCCTTTTTCCATCGCTTAATATAACAGATGCCGAAGATGCAATAAAATCAACTCTATACGACTCCATATATCTCATAAGTAGAGAAATACAATCAAAAGAGATTTCATCATCACTATCCATGAAATAAAGGAATTCTCCTGTTGCATAATCAATACTAGTATTTCTCACACTTCCTAATCCTAAATTTTGTTTATGAGATATAAAGCGAATTTGATTCTTTCTTTCATGTTTAGAAACAACTTCATAAATAATAGACATACTATCGTCAGTTCCTTTATCATCAATGATCAAAAACTCAAGATTAGAGTAAGTTTGATTTAGAGCTGACAACAAAGACTTTTCCACTCTGTCACACACATTATATACCGGGAAAGAAATAGAGACCTTATACATATTAGTCTATAAATAAAAAACTACATTAACCTCTTTAGGTGATTTTTTTTAAGCATCCGCCAATTCCTTGAAACTGTAAGCAATCATTGTATAGCTACTCATTTTTATAGTTGTAGTCCATATCTATCATCTAAAAAAATATTCTTTTCATTAAGATTCAAAGGGGAAGATATCAAAGTGGTTTATCACTAATTTTGTTATTATAATAGATATTAATTTTAGAAAGTAACCACAGGATAACTTCTCTTCCTAACTCAACCCTTATAATTAATTTAAATATCCTAGAAAAAAAATCACTAGATAAAAGCTTTAAAAAAAAATCACAATTCTCTCTTACGTCTTTGAAATATTTTACAAAAGCATCATAATCTTCAACATTAGTATTCCAATAATGAATCATGCTCTTTGTCATCAAAGCATTCATTGTTTTGTGATAAATATATGGATTTAACGTTTTATATTCTTGTAGTGAAAAAATATAATCATGTAAGAATTGCTTTATGCTCCAATAACAATTTATTTGTTTTTTACGAATAATATCTTTATCCAAATAAAAATCCTGCCTATAATATGCATCTGGAATAGAATCTGGAAATAGTTTATAATTGGGGACATTTAGGAAAGCTCTTAAATGCAATTCTGGATCTTGAAGACGCGAATAATTCACATTAAAGCCTCCTATTTTCACAATAAAATCTTTTCTCCATAAAGGAGCACTGGTTTGCCAAACCCAATCTAAAGCAAAGTAATGAAACAAAACATTATCTACATTTAAATTAGAATATAGTTTTGCTTTTTTTTTATCCCCCAAAAAAGAATACATATTAAACACCCCCAAATCTAAGGAGGTATTACTTATCTTTTTTACTCTTTGCTCCAAACAATAGGGAGCAAGTAAATCATCTGCATCCAAAAAGAGTAAAAAAGTGCCTTTTGCATATTCAATACCTAAATTTCGACATACATTTCCTCCTTTTTTTTCTACATTTCTTCGATAAAAATGAAAGCGGGAGTCATTTTGAATATATTCTTCTATAATCTGAACAGTCAAATCCTCTGAACCATCATCAACTATCACAGCTTCCCAATTCAAATAATGCTGATTTCTTACAGATTCTAGCGTTTTTATAACATATTTCTCAGAATTATATGTCGGTATAATTACTGTAACAAGAGGCAAAACAATATTTTCATTCATATTCCCATTCATTGTATCCAATCCGAGTATATCTCAAACCTTCCATCATTAAATCAGTTTTTTCATAAATATTACGTCCATCAACTACTACATTTCCTCTCATGGCCTTTTTCACAACTTTCCAGCTAGGGATTCTAAACAGCTTCCACTCCGTAATCATTGCAAGAGCATCCGCATCAATCACCGCCTCATACATATCCTCACAGTATACGACAACATCACCAATTCTCCGCTTACATTCATCCATTGCCGCCGGATCATAAACATTCACCTTTGCACCTGCTTTTATCAACTTATCTATGATAACCAAAGCCGGTGCTTCACGCATATCATCCGTTTCCGGTTTGAAAGACAACCCCCATAAGGCAATTGTTTTACCTTTCAAATTACCATCAAAAATCTTGAAGAGTTTCTCAAACACAACATTCTTCTGATACTCATTCACTTCTTCCACCGCTTCAATCACTTTCATGTCATAACCATACTCTTTCCCTGTATGAATCAACGCTTTCACATCTTTCGGAAAACAACTTCCTCCATATCCACAACCCGGATAAAGAAATTTTGTCCCAATACGTGCATCCGCGCCAATTCCCCGACGAACCATATCCACATCGGCTCCGACAAGTTCACAAAGATTAGCGATATCATTCATAAAACTAATTCGAGTAGCAAGCATAGAGTTAGCAGCATATTTAGTCATCTCCGCAGAAGGAATATCCATAAAAAGAATACGGTAATTATTAAGGACGAAAGGCTTATAAAGTTTATTCATTATCTCTTTAGCACGCTCAGTCTCCACTCCGATGACTACACGATCTGGACTCATAAAATCTTTCAGAGCAGCACCCTCTTTCAAAAATTCAGGATTAGAAGCTACATCAAATTCAATATATAAATTTCTTCTCCGCAATTCCTCTTTGATTACAGCTTTTATTTTCATTGCTGTACCTACCGGCACAGTGCTTTTAGTAACTAATACCGTATACTTTTTTATATTCTGTCCAAAGGTACGGGCTACATCAAGCACATACTTCAAATCAGCACTACCATCTTCGTCAGGTGGAGTACCTACAGCACTAAAAACTATTTCTACATTATCTATACATGAAGTTAAATCAGTAGCAAATTTTAAACGCCCCGCTTCTACATTACGCTTCACCATACTATCTAGCCCTGGTTCATATATAGGAATCTCGCTTGACTGAAGTTTCAATATCTTTCCTTCATCAATATCTATACAAGTGACATCCGCTCCCATTTCTGCGAAACATGTACCCGATACTAATCCTACATAGCCTGTACCTACAATTGCAATATTCATAAAAACATTTTTATTATTGGATTAATTTATATGCTCCAAACACATTTCCACATATCTTGTGTTTGTGACTGAATTTCGGGAAGTTGCAGTCGCAGATGTTCACGTATTTCCTGACTTTTGTTAGTAGATAGAAATTCACTAACTTTATCAATACATGAAACTAAATTTGTTACATCAAGAATACAATCAGTCATTCCATAACCTTTAAAAAGTTCTGCATACTTATGACTCCAGCTTGTCGCTAAACATGGCACACAGGAATTCAAAGCAGATGCAGCTCCATGGAATCGGGAAGTTATGCATAATATAGACGTAGCAATAAGTCCCTTTACCTCTAATGCATTCAAACCAGTCACAACTTCTATACGGTTACACAGTTTATCCCTACACATATAAGCCAATTCTTCATCTTCCCTACCTTCATGATTCAGCAAATAAACTTTATGTCCGTCAGAAATAGCTTTATCAATCACCTTATTTAATATCTCAAGATAATTTTCCAGAGATATTACTCCTTTATCAATCATACGAAGATTAGGAATTATGCAAACACCATTTTTTAGATGATCATACCTCTTCGGGCATTGCCCATACACTATAGAAGTAAAGTCTAAAAATAAACGAACTTTTTTCATATTCACATTACATTGTTGTAAATATCCCAAAGACACTTCCTCACGAGGCATAATTATATCAGCATACTGATTTAAAAGAGCTAATTCCTTTTTTGTGTTAGGTAAATTGGCCGGACCAAAAGCTTGAGGTAAAAAGATAATTTTAGTTCCTTGTTTGTGGTATCCCATAAGTTGCTTCTCCCAAACTTTCACAATATAATCTGTCGGTTTCCACTGATCAGAAAAGGCAAAACCACTTGCATCAATAAAATAGTCAGCATCATTAACCGCACTGGAATCATCAATAAAATAATAAGGCAAATGAAGTCTTCGCAAAATTCCCGGAATATGAAGTTTCCTCGCAGCTTTCTTTATTTTCGCAAAAGGTTTGTTCCGTAGCTTCAGATTTGTATGAATATAACTTAATCCCTGTCCGATCGCATATATAGGTACATATACCCATGCGTCAGGATACTTACGTTCTATCTCTTGCAGAATAGCATATAGCATTAATTCAGCTCCTTTATTGTTTGTTTCTATTCCAGACAACACTATTTTCATATAACCCTAATCTTTTTTTATTAAAACTTAAATCTTACATCCTCTTTGTTTATTTTTATCTTACCTTTATATCACTTTTCATAAATCCGCTATCTTCTCTCTATGAACTTTACCTTGACATAAGATAATTTTCATCAACTGATTGATTATATTGCTGAATAAAGGCAAACAACAAATTGTAGGAACTATTATTAGTGCAATTTTTTCAAACCATGTTGCTTCTCCAAATGAGGGAAATACTAAATAAATGAAAGGAAGAACGACAAGTGCATGCAGAAGATAAACATTCATAGTATTACTCCCATATTTTGTATAAAAAGTCTCCTTATTAGGGCATATTTTCATTACACAGAAACCTGTTATCACAATCGTTACCTGTAAAGCAATACGCACAAATAAACCTTTTATACTCAAACCAAATCCATTTGTAAATCCTGTAGCATAAGTAACACCAGGATATCTTTCTATAACAAAGGCCCAAAACAGAAAAAGTACTATAAATACCAAATACCCTCTCCAATTTAACTTTGTAAATATTGCATCTTTAATAATACTAAATCTATTTTCATGGGCGACAAAATACCCTAAAAGAAAATATGGCAAAAAACAGAATATTCTAGAAAGAGAGTAGTCATTACCAATAAATGGAATAAAGCCAACCAGCCAAGACAGTAAGAAGCTAAGTAATAGCACATACTTAATTCTCAATAAATAAGGTAAAAGTACACGATATATAAACAATGCCAATAAATACCACATTGCAAAACCTGGTTGTTTCCAAGAAAATACATAATTTGGAGTAACCAGTATCTGAAGTATATCATTCACCACAGTAAACAAAAGACACGGATACAGTAGATATTTTACATTCTTCCAAAACGCTTGTTCTTTTTTCGTCAAATAACCTGATATAAAAGTAAAAAGAGGCATAGTGAAACATCTACAAATAAAACGAATATATTCTATACTATCATCACCATAAGAATTCAATAATGTATGTCCTATAATCACCAACAACATCAAAATAACTTTAACATTATCAAGGTTATAAATTCTTTTCTCCATCATCAAAAAAAATATCAGTAAAACTTCAAATTATTGTCAATTTTTAAAAGTTTTTCTCACCTGCTCAATGGCTTTCTCTCCCAATGTTTGCTTAACCGCATTTTTTAACGCTTTCTTTATGACCATAGAGCCATCACTTTCAATGCTCCTGACTATTTTCAAAGCTTTTTTTTCCTCTTCTGTATTCGTAAAGACCTCAAACAAGATAGGTTTATCAGTAATTTCCGAAGTTAAGTAACGAGAAACAACTTGTTCAAATTCCTCCTTTGTTGATGCACACAAGTATTCATATCCTAAATCTTGAGCATAATGTTTTATAAGCTCTGGAGACTGATTACCATAATGACCAGCTGCAGCAATAAATGCATCTGCCGCTTCCTCAAACTGCGCAGCTTGATGATTGTAATTTCTAAATTCAACTCCCTTTCCATTATTGATAAGAAGTATTCGTAAATTAGCCCCCACATGACGGTTACCTACTACATTCATGTCATAGAAAAAAGCCAAATCACCAAATAATCCAAAATAGAGTTTATCTTTATGGACCAAAGATGCACCTACCAAAGTAGAAAGGCAACCATCAATGCCAAAGCCACCGACATTGGAGTATGAAAGTACAGAATCTGGTATTTCAAAAAAATTCCATGATCGTAATGTATTCAAAATTCCCAAATGTAACACTGAATTCTCAGGCAATCGAGGAGCCAGCTGCTTGGCTACCCAAATATTCGAAAAAGGTATTTCAGGCATTTTATTTAGCATCCGCCCATATTCTTCCTTATAACTTGTCAGAAAACTATCTGACATAGGCGTATCCCACTTTATATAATGTTCAAAAAAGCTAGATTCCGACATATCAAAGACATGGGTTAATTGATGAAAAGTATCACGAATTTCTCCATCTTCGTTCACGCGCCAAACCTCTTTCACATATAAGCAATTTAAGCCAGAATATTCGCCAGAAATTTCACCTATATGAATAAGCAAATCAAACTGAGATAATTTAGGGATATAATTATCTTGAGATAGTGGTAAAGAAAAAAGTACTCTATATTTACCCTTATAATTACTCGTATGATCACATAAAGCCACAGCATTATTGGAAGCACAGAATCTATCAAGCCGCTCGCTTTCCTCATCCGTCCAGCGATTGTGAGAACCTATAAACAGTCCTATTCTGCCACTAGGTATCTCAGGAAATTGATCATATACTGTAATGCATTTAATAATGCGAGCCTTCGGAAGCTCCTTGACAGAAAAGTCATCACTATGAGTCGTTTCCAAATTTATATGAATAGGGCCTCCTCCATTCTGCTTCAGAGTGCTCAAAGCTTGATTTATCTTAATCATACAATCCCATTCATCATCTTCGTCTTTTACAATACCAGCCAAGACACTACGCTTTACAACATCACTAGGGGGAGATGTTCTATCCGTTACCTGTGCTACCAATTGAGCTATCATGGATGAACTTTTAGAGGAAGTTATTGCTATTAAAGGCAATTTTCTGTAGAATGCCTCCGTCAATCCAGGCATATAATTTCGAGAGGCAGTAGCACCAGTACATGATAAAACAACCGGTTCCCCAGATTCTGCCGCCAGTCCACAAGCAATATAAGCTGCTGAACGTTCATCAGCCGCAGAATACATCTCAAAAAAAGAATCATTCTGCATACTAGCAACAACTGTAATATTGGTTGCACCGGGAGAGGCAACTACCTTTTTAATACCATTAGCTTTCAATAAAAATAATACTATTTGAACATTGCGTTCATCCGTATAAAAGTTACCCATATTTATATTGCAAATTAAAATTTATAATCCATATCATCAAACGTTATTATTCCAGCTCCTCCTGTCATATAAACAATGTCACCAACTACAGTTCTTCCCATGCCACTAGTCAGTACAACGGCCATATTTGCTATTTCCTCCGGCATTGCATATCTTCCTAAAGGATTACTTGTGTGTCCGATTTCTTCACTACCATCTTTCATGAGCATTGGAGTTGCCGTAGGCCCCGGAGCCAATCCATTTACTACTATATCATAAGGAATAAGAGATTTTGCCAATCCAAGAGTTAATCCTCTCACACCCCATTTAGACAACGTATAGGCAGAGGCCGCAGGGCGAAGACCCGATGAAGAAATTATATTCAAAATATTACCAGTAATTTTATTTTCTTTCATATATTTTCCGACAAGTCGTGAAAGAAAGAATACTGCTTTCAAGTTTGTATCAAGTATCATATCATAGTCAGCCTCAGTAACAGTAGCAATGTGCCCTCCCCGTATGCCTGCATTATTAATTAAAATATCAACATTTCGTCCATCCAAAAGAGACAATATTTTTTGAAAGCATGTTTCAAAACCAGCTACATCTGTATTATCCATTACAACACCAAATATTCTATTCTGAAAATCCTTATTCTGTAATAGTTTATTACAACTATCCTGAATTCGGTTTTCATTCCTCCCTGTAATCACAACGCTTGCACCACTTTTTAGAAAAGCATTAGCTATCGCAAAACCAATTCCACTCGTACCTCCTGTTAATAATGCAACTCGGCCCTTCAATAGTTCATTGGGAGCAATTTGAACGATAGATGTTGTGACTTTTTTGACTGGTACACCTTTTACAATATAAATTACAGCCCTTTTCAAACACTCTTTTACAGACATGACTATACTTTATTAAATTTCAACATTATATTTTTGAATTTAGAAATAAAATAAGCCCTTTCATCTTGTTCTAAACCCAATAAGCTGATTGACCCACAAGTAGATAAAAAGCTAACAGCAAATACAATACACAAACGTAAAATAGAAGAATTCATACTATATATTATTCCACAAGGAATTATAAAAGCTACTATTGAGGTAAATACAAGCCTACATATCACCTGCCTGATAAATGGCATTACGGGAAAATCAAGTAACCCCTTAAGTATGTGTAAACGAACAAATATAAGTAGCATATAAATAGCAATATAAATTACATAAGTTATAACAGCTGGATATCCTAATTTAAATGCCATCCATGTCAATGGAAATACAAGACAGCCAACCATAGTTACCCATAATTGATATTTTTTTATCTTCCCTGTAGCAGACGCTGCAGTCATCATGGAATTACCTAATAATGTTGCTAATGAACCAAACATTGCCAGTCTCATGAAGACCGGTGTATACTCAGGAACAACCTTTAACCACATAGTAAGAATTGCCTCTGTCTCCAACACAAACGGCACAACGAACACAAACAATAGAAAATAAGAATATTTAGCTCCGCGACAAACTAACATAAACATATATTTCCGATCACCAGATGCATAAGATTTTGTTATTTGAGGATTTATGGCTATAGTAAAGTTGTTTACAAATTGCATGACAGCTGCATTTAATTGTGTAGCTATTCCACGTGCGGCATTAACTGTTACTCCAAAGAATAAATTAATTAAAATATTAACTCCTTGTGTATTGAATATATAGGCACAGTTTCCAAAAAAGCTCCAACCTGCGAAGCTTGTCATTTCCCTTATGATTAATTTATCATAAACATATCTATAATTGCATTCATAGAAATGGCGTTTACAATAAATACCGTAAGTAATTCGAATGACAACAGCCACTATAACAAGTAATACGGCATAGGTAGACAGCTTATCAAAAGGTGATGACAACAGTGCATACACAACTGCAAGTTTTAACACAGCCTCCAGAATGCTGACATAAGCAAAAGCTTTCATATGCTCATGTGCTATAATGCAAGCATTGTAGGGAATACTAATCAAATTAACAACAAACGTAAGAAGAGAACAATGCAATACCCAGTTAGCTGCCACAAGACGATCAGAAGGTATATTCATCTCATAATTGAGAAACCAAGTTCCCACACTCTCACCAACAATAAAAACGACCAAAGATATAGCAATTTGAATATTGATACTTGTCGAGAATACACTTTTCAGCCTTTCAATATTACCACACCCTAACTCAAAAGTTATAAATCTACTAATAGCCGATGATAGCGAACCTGAAATAACAGAAAACATAGCGACAACACCACCCACCACATTATAAATACCATAATTCTCCACTCCTAGTACATTTAAGACTACACGGCTCGTATAAAGAGTAATAGCCATAATCATAAAAGTACGAATATAAAGAAGTAAGGTATTTTTCGCTATACGCTTACTGTTTTGCAACATATAAAGGTAGCATCCTATTTTGACGTGCCCCATAGTGAAAGCCGCATTTAAGCGGTTTCCTTATAAGATTTGTCAAAAGAAGGATTATTTTTTAATGTTTATTATTGATTATCCCGATGGTTATCGGCAATAAATTACCATAATCGGTACGACCAAATTTATGGATTTTCATATACATCATTTTTGGACGCTAACCTTTCACAGAAGCGTTCTCCGAGGCTGTAGCAGTGAACAAAAGCTAATTAATCCAGCAACTGAGCTAAATTATAATACAGCAAATAAGTTTCCTGCGTATCATCAGCAGCCGTTACTTTGTCTAAAAATAAAAAGTTATTTTTCAAATAGAAAGAGAGAGCAGATTTTAATGCATCAACAGTAACAAAGGAGCATCCTGTTCGATTATTAGTAATAAACATTTCCTTTATAAAATCCAAAATATCTGTTCCAATTTGAGTATGTTGATATTTCAAAGAGACACCTAAGCGTCCTATTTTTACAGCAGGATAATCACTCCTGTGTTTTCGATGTGGGAATAGAGCCTTTATTTTTCTCCAAGTCGCCTTATCGCTATCAGGAATAGCAATTTTATCATTAGAAACAGAAAAATAGGCAACAATATCTTCATCCGTTTCCAATATATACGTCACAGAAAGTAAGCGCTTATCATATTCTTTCGCATCTTGAAGTAGAAAATCATTTAAATCCTGATTTCCACAATCAAAGGCTTTAAAAATGTAATCTTGCGATAGCCTAATGACACGAGTACCTTCTTTCATATTCCTTTTAGAAACTGAAAGTCAACATTTCTCTAATACGTTTTGCACCTTCTTTCACACGCTTCTTTTCTTCGGCAGATGCTTTTTTTTCTTTCTCCAATTCTGCAATAAAATCTAATGCAGCTTTACCTTTCAATGGAGGCGTTGGTGCTATAGGCTTTGACATAATTATAAATTATTAATTTCAATACAAAGTTACTATTTTTTTTCAAGTGACAACACATTACGAGCTTTATTTATTTTATATCTTGCAAGACTAATGAGGTCAAAAATAAAAGATAGTAAATCAAGGAAGCCTCTTAAAATCTGTACTGCTTGCCATTAGTTTTTTTATTTTAGGATGACAGCACAAAAGTAGAAAGAGGAGACAATGGAGGAGCGAACTCTCTCCTCCATTGTCTTCTGATTTCAATCTAATGAATTACCAGTTAGCAATTTCATACTCAGGAGCAGTAGGGATCTTATTCACTTCTTCCGCGGTCATTGTCTTGATCTTATCCCAGTCAAAGCCTACTTTCTCAAAATCTCCTCTTGATTTGATATGGCTCTTCACGCCATTCGTGCTCAAATACACAGGAGCAGAGTCATCAGCCTTAATCAGGCAAGCATCCAGAGAGAGGGGAAGGCCCATAGGGATAGCATTTACTTCATCCGCACCCTTCACATGTATCTTATCCCAGTTCGGGAACAATGCAAAGTAAACATCCGGATTGGGAATGAGGTGAAGTTGACCAAATTGAACCAGATAAACGGCAGCTGCATTGTCGGCTTTGAGGAGCATACCTTCGGGACAATTAGAAATAAGTTCCGGATGCAGGCCATCGATCAGAGTCAATAATTCGGCACGCCACTTACGACCGTCCCAACCGATGTAATGCATCACAGTGTCAGTATGAGCACGTGAGTAATCACCTTTAGGGGCATGTACAAAATGATCGCCTTCAATCTTCATCTGCCAGTCTTCACCTGCGTCGGAGATATAATTCAGAATACAATCGGGATGACACTTGCCCTTGTCGCCGTTTTCATAGTGATAGAACTTGCCATCTTTATACTCTGCAGTCCAACGTCCTTTGGTATTCCAGGTAAGATAATCCAAAAAAGGAGAAGCCGTTTTTGTTTCTTTAGGATTCTCGAGAGAAGTAAATACAAACCATTGATTTTTCATGATAGTTTTATCTTTAAATAAAAAAATAAGAAATTATTTATAATGAAAGTAGCATGTCGCGAGGCCTCAGCAGCAATGCAGCTTTATTATTTAAGTAAATAGTATGCGGACAATTTCTATTCGTCAATGTATTCCCACGGATAAAGATTATCAACCACATTCTGAAATTCTGTAATAGCTTCCTGCTGCTCGTGAGTGAGCGATGATGAATCCCAGGAAGCAATAATTGCACGCCCCTCGTCAGCTAAAGGCTCATCGAACACTTCACCATAGCAAGCAGTGAGCAAGCGAAGTTTTAATAACGAAGCGGGAAGAGTATCGAGGATATTCCAGCAACGATCCAACACTTCCTGAACATGTTGCTGTTTTTCACCATGATCAACGAAGGAGGCACTATACCCCATCAAGAGAGCAAGACAAACATCCGCCTGTTCTTCAACTGTGGAACCTTTGGCACCGGAGTTATACAAGGCAGTAGTCAGGCGGTAGACTTCACCGTTGCGGCGGGACAAATCATCGCTATAGATGGGACTCCCGTCAACACCCAAATACATCAGCTCATGTGCTGCACGCTGAAGGGCAGCTGTTTCTGCAGAAAGAGACATAGTTATTTTTATTTACGATTTCAGATTTATGATTTATCAACTGTCAACGATCAATCATTGATTATCAACAGTCAATTATTTAATTACTTCAATCAGGTCCGGATGGATAGTAGCCATGGCAACAGCGATGACACCTTGTATCTCGACAACCACACGGCGGTCGCGGGCACCCTTTACTTTCAGGAAAATACCTTCCTGGCCCTCAAAGTCACCACCCGTGACACGAACTTTAGTTCCTTTAGACAGGTTCAATTCATCAGGTTGGAAGTACAGCAGATGGTCATTGTAGGTACCGGCAACGGCAATGAAGCGTTGCATTTCACTGTTGGAGATAATAATCTTCTGACCACTACGGGTATCGGTGATGTATTGCAGGTAAGTGACCTGTGACTTCACACGCTTCACATCCGAAGGACGGGCATGAACAAAAAGCAGATTGTGGACAACAGGAACCAAGGCACGGACTTTCTTACCTTTCTTC
The DNA here is from genome assembly GCF_020091405.1 of Bacteroides cellulosilyticus. Taxonomy (NCBI): domain Bacteria; kingdom Pseudomonadati; phylum Bacteroidota; class Bacteroidia; order Bacteroidales; family Bacteroidaceae; genus Bacteroides; species Bacteroides cellulosilyticus. The sequence continues at coordinate 3,205,808 of NZ_CP081903.1, read as the reverse complement.
AGACTTATCTTGTATTGCATAGGGACGAAACAGCCCATTTTCTCTTTTTCAAGAAGACGCATGGCATCAGGCTCTCTACGGTAGGTGGCACGCATAGCATACCATATTTCACTTTCTTTCTCCGCTTCCATTCTATGATTTTGTTCAGAAAAGGGTATTCCTCCGGGGCTTTGAAACCCTTTCACACACCTGAGTTTCAATCACTTGCGAACACTTTATGTAGAATACGGCAAGCCTTGTGTTCCTCTTGCCAATTGATTTACGATAGCCGTTCATTACCTTATAGGTGAAAGACCATAAACGAAAGGATTACAAGCAAAAACTGTCTTTTAATCGTTCGTTTTTTGGACGTCAAAATATGAGAAAAAACAGATTATTCGAAAACATAAAAATGAAGAGATATTAAATATATTAAACGACAAAAATGTTAGACTGATTATCAATAATATAGCTATATAAAAGACCTGGTTCTAAAATATTTTTATTAAACATCTTGCAGGTTCAAAAAATACCCGTTATCTTTGCGCTCATTAAACGAACGTTTTTTGGACACCCACAAAATAAGCATATAAACACCTGTATACAAACAATTTACACACACAAAAATTCCTTTCTATTTTTTCTTTTCACCCATTCCATTCACCATAAGGAAGATTACACTACCTTTGCCGCATTTTTATAATTTAATACAATTATAATATATTTAATTAATAACTTAAATTAAAGAGAAAAATGAAGAATCAAAAGAAGGCTGAAAGCCTTGAAAAAAAGAGTTGGAAAAACTAGAGAATACGGCTTCAGAGGGTATTGTAGAAGGGACTGACAGAGGACCCGGACGTCCCCAAAGTCCGACAGTGGAAGGGGTGCCTTTCGAGTGCAGAAAAGAGGGAATGGAGGTGCTACTCGCAGCCATAAAGAAGGGGTGCTTCGGTAAAAAAGAAGACGTAACGATGAAAGCGGTGGCAGACTGGGCAGCGGAAAAAGAATTCTTCCTAACAAAAGACCGCACTCACCTGTCATCCAAGACCATAGAATTAAAACTGGGGGAATTGAACAGAGAATTATACTCCCAGGAAGCGAGAGAAAAGAAGATGAAACAGGAAAGAAAAGAAGAGAAAAAAGGGAAGAAAAAGAAGAAATAAACAGACAATAATTAAATAGTTACACCCTATTGAAACAACCTATATCTTTGCCCACGCTTTAGCAAAGATTAAGCCCCGCAAATGAGAAGATGCCGCTTTTTCAAAAAAGTGACATCTTCTCTTTTTTATGCCCGACATAAACACCCGCTAAACAATTGACAATTGACAGTTGACAATTGACAATTAAAAAGTAATGAGTTCTAAATTAAAAAATTAAAGCGCAATGAAAAAGCGAAAAAAGACCGCTTCACTCAATGAAGCACTCAAAAAGAGATGGAAAATACGTATTATGCTCGAAAAAGCTTATACGGAAGACGCGGCACAATGGATGACAGACAGGATCGAAAGCCTCATCGACTACATGCAGTACGGATATGCACTCGTAGCATACTACAAACAGGACGGAACATTCCGCTTCGTCAAGGCAACTCTTCTACCCTATGAAGGCAGTTTCCATCGCACATACGACATAAAACGTATAGAAGGGCACATCATATATTGGGATGTAGACCTGCAGGCATGGAGAAGCTTCCAGTTGGAGAATTTTCTGGAATGGAGACCAATCAATTGACAGTTGACAATTGACAGACATTAGAAATTTAAAATTAGAGTTATGGCAATGATATATAACAGTATACCTTATTTCCCGACACAGGTAAACCTGTTCGAAGAGGTATCGATGGAACTGATTGAAGCAAAATATGGAATGAAAGCGGAAACCGCAGTAATGAAACTGATATGCAAAATCTACAAAGAGAACGGATATTATCTGTACTGGAATGACGAGCAGTGCGTACTATTCAGCAATAAGGCGGGAAAGGAGATTACGGCAGACGAAATGCAGGGAATCGTGGATGTCCTGATAGAAAAAGGATTCTTCGACAAGGGAAGTTACGAAGAGCACTGCATACTGACTTCAGTCAATATACAGAAAGTGTGGCTGGATGCCACCAAACGTAGGAGGAGGGACTTAGCGTCCCTACCCTACATGCTGGTAAAACCCGAAGAAGATAAAAAAGGAGATAAGAACGGCAAGAATGATAAAGATGATAAAGATAATAAAGATGATAAGTATGACAGGGAAACTGATGGTATGCAAAATCCCAAAAATAGCGTGCAGGATGCAGACAGTTTACCCGAAATAGCTGACAATTCCGAACAAAGCAAAACAGAACAAAACAAAGCAGATGAAAATAAAGGACTTCCCCCTCTAACTCCCCCGACGGGGGAGGATGTTGATGTATGGAGGAGATATTCTTTTATTGAGTTTCCGGGATACGCGTACAACAAAAATACCCATAATCTGGAATGTCTGCTGCTCTCACTGGAAAATCTGCATATCAAAGACCCGGACGAGGTAAAAGCAATATTGAAACTGTCAGATTACGGACGTTTGGGAAATGGAGTCTGGAAAATAATACATAACACCAAGTGGAGTATGGTAAATAACAATGGGAAATATGTTATCGGAGCGCTGAACAAGACACGAAAACAAGAGTAAAAGCCCGGAAATCAAGAGAAAATACGGGTACTGATTATCAGCCTCTTACAAGGAGTTAACTTCCTGTCGACAAGAAGTTAACTCCTTGTTGACAAACTCCTAACTTCTTGTCGACAAGGAATTGATACTTTGATATTACGACCGACTATACTACTTCTATATAGGCTTGTCAGTTTGATAAAATCGTCAGTCTATTGACGATTTTTCTATTAAATTCGTCAATTAGAAGATTATTTGCATTTTGTCATGCCGCACACAGAAATGGAGCAACGAATTTTTATTTTGTAGGGTGTTAAATGAAAAAATTCCCGTTCTTTCACGATATCGCATCGGGGAAGACGGGAAGCTTTTTCCTTAATAAAAGTGGTTACGTAATTATGACTAACTAATTCATTAAATCTGATGTTGCAAAAGTAGGGCATTTGCCCGGATGCCACAATCCCTAAAATGAGGTATAATGAAAGAGGTTAGTAGCCATAACTAGGTATTTCTAAGCAGAATCCACTTATTTTCTGATAAATTCATATTCTTTAGCCAAGAGTTCTTCGCAAGAGTTCGCAATACCCCGGATTATTTCCAAACCTTTCTTTCGAGAAATACGAATACTTTCTCCCACAATAAGCATGTCTTCAAGGCTCGGATTTCCCTGATTATTAACAGAAGTGGCATGTTCCCCATTATACCCGCCACTGCACTGGGTGACTCCATTCTCTACATCAAAACGCTTACTTGCAAAGTACTTTCCTTCCATTAATTTAAAATCGGGTACAGTAATTCCACATTTGCGGGCAATCTCATTATAGCGAAATTCCATCATTCCCATATTTTTAGGGTCATACGTATGACGAAACTTAACTAACCAAGCCCCCTCTACATCCTGTAACAGACATTTTGGACGGTAACCACCAGAATTACCACTATTGAAATAAAGCACCTCTTCATCTTTATCCGATTTTTCGGATAACACATCCAAAGCTATCTGCTGGAGATTATCTAATTCAGGAAGAGTTTTTTCTTCCCCTACGTAAGTTTCCGGAATATAACATAAAGCTCCCATTCCAGAAGTTCCGACAATACTCAATCTTTGCAAAGGAGTCAATTCTCCGTCATTTACCCCTTGTTTTTTTAGCAATCTGTTAAGCAGATAGCGACCATAACCATCAGGTAGGCTATCTTCGAAAATTCCGAAGTTTCCCCAAAATGGCTCTGGCTTAGCAACGAATAGATCTGGTTTTTTCCGACAGTCCGAGCATGATAAATCACCGCCAATTTATTTACTAATTTCATTACGCCCCTTTTTTCTGTTTTTATTCTTATGAATTATCTCCAACTCTTCCATTGTACTATACAATGGTTCGGATAATAGCTCTTTAATTGCTTTAGTGTAACCCAAAGCCTTTGCTAAGGCTACATAGGATGCCAGTGAAATAGTATGTTTTTGCTCAAATTTAGCAATAGTAGGAGTAGGAACACCGCTAAGTTCAGTGAGAGCTTCTCGGGAAAGCCCTTTCTCCAGTCTACGCTTTTGTATGTTCCGAGCGAGAATAACTAATAATTCTTCAACTGTATCAATGTCAAAGTTATAAAGTAATGGCATATTATTGTATTTGATTAATCCAACAATCTTCGTATTCAGATACTATTATATCCGAATACGAAGATTGTTCATTTTATCAAATAATCAAAATATTGTAAGTTATTTCTATATCATACAGAACTCTATATTCCAATGCTATTTATATTTAAACGCCAATATATAGTACACAATAAGCGCCAATATCAGTAAACCACCGACGGCACTCGTTACCATATTACACAAACCTTGCGGAATGCCATATTCCACCTCCACTTTATTAAAAACAAGAGTAAGAAAAAGTAAAGTCAGAAAGACATTCAGAATCCGGGCGATGCGGGTTGCCATAAGATACTGCACTGCAACATTGCGCTCCGTAATACGTACCGGAAAACGTATCCAACGAATAGGAAGATAAGCGGAAATGCCTACCAAAAGAAGACAAAAAGTTCCTAATCCGGCAGCCATAAGAGAAAAATTAGCAGTAACCTTGTCCCCTATATGGGTATACACCCATATTGCACACACCCAGGCAGCAATTGCCAATACTATGGCAACACCTTCCAGCATACGATCTATCAGGGTGGGATATACCCGAATATTAGAGAACTCTTTCGTTGAATAAGGACCAAGATTTAACATAAGACTATAAATTATGAATTATATATTACGATTCAGTTTCCTGAGACGAAGGAGGATTTTTAGTTTTCTTCATCCTCCCACTTTTCCTCAACGCTTCAGCGATAATCCACTGAAGCTGCCCGTTAGTGCTGCGGAACTCATCGGCTGCCCACTTCTCAAGGGCATCCATAGTTGCAGCATCTACACGAAGGACAAAGCTTTTGGTTGAAGTTTCTTTTTTAGCCACGATTTTATTTACTATTTAACAATTTACAATTGAGTTCACATTATAACAGATTTCCATTATGAATAAACGATGCAATATCATCCATGACATATCCGACTACAGGTGACGCCTGATTATACTCAAACGGAGTAGCCTTACCACTACCTTCCTGTAGCATATGATTGAGTTTAGAATAAGATTTAAAGAAAGCATTTTTATTGCGCATCAACCCGAAGCGCCATAAGCCAAAATCCTGCATAGTCACCTGATAATCACGCTCGCCCTGCAATATAAGTATGGGAAGAGTCAGTTTAGATGCCACTTCTACCGGTTTATAGGCATTAGCAAATTCCCAGTAAGAACGAGGAACACCCAACAATAAAGGAATCTTATCATCATATTCCGGCGTGCCCAGTTTCTTTATATTATCCGCTTGTTTTTTTATTTCTGTAATCTGCTTTTTGGCATTAGCGGAAGAGTCTGTCAGAGAAGATATATAAGTCATTTGTTCAACAATAGCATCTTCAAATGGACGGGCTAAAGCGGCAACAAGGATAATTCCAGTCACCCCATCTGCTCGTTCTGCAATGCGAGGAGCAAGTGTGGCCCCTAAACTATGTCCCAGTACATAAACACTGTCTGCATCAACCTCCGGTAATCCCTTCACCCAAGCAATAATGGCTACAGCATCATCTACACTTTCAGTGTCATAGTTTGCATTCTGGCCTTCCGGAATAAAAGCTGCACCATATACTTTTGTACGCTTATCATAACGAACCGTTGCAATACCACGTTCTGCCAATCCCCAAGCCAAATCACGGAAAGGCTTATTGGGACCGACAGTTTCATCACGATCCTGCGGACCGGAACCATGCACAAGGATTACGACAGGAGCCTTTTTCTTGCCTACAGGCAACGTCAGCGTTCCGGGCAATTTAAAGCCATCCGCTCCCACCGTTATATCTCGTTCCTGCATTTTCTCTTTATTATAAGCTACCGGCTTGGCTGTAGAAGCAGCAGGCACAGGCATCAGACGAATGGTATTCATGCTTCCGTCAGCATCGAAAGACAGCAAAAAACGGAGACTGTAACGTTCAAACTTCAGATCGCGATAATAAAGTGTTATGCCTTCAGCACTCTCTTGCTTCCACTCTCCTTTGGCTTGAAGTTTTCCAAACTGCTTTTCCGATTGCTTAAACATGTCTTTAAAAATTTCCGGTGATAATTTTTCCTGCAGATTTTTATTCAAGAGAGCATGAATACTGTCCCCCTGATCTGCCACAAATAATTCGTACACATGCTTCGCACGGTTCATATTTGTATCCTGAGCAAAAACCGCTACTACATGTCCCAGCAATAAACCAAGCACTAATGCCCACTTATATAAAAAAGAAAAGCTCATATTATCTTGATTAATGATTTAATGTACCTGCGTTAACAATCGGCTGTGCTGCCTCATCGGCACAAAGTACTACCAGCAAATTGCTGACCATAGCCGCCTTTTTTTCTTCGTCCAGTTCAACAATCTCTTCTTCAGAAAGTTTATGCAAAGCCATTTTTACCATGGAAACAGCTCCCTCAACAATCTTTTCACGGGCAGTAATGATAGCCGAAGCCTGTTGACGGCGGAGCATTACCGCAGCTATTTCAGGAGCATAAGCCAGATAGTTGATGCGTGCCTCCACTACTTCCATACCTGCCATGGCAAGACGTTCGTTCAACTTCTGTTCCAACTGTTCATTGATTTCTTCACCACCGGAGCGAAGTGTCAGTTCTTCAGTATCCGCTTCGTTATCATCATAAGCATATTGTCCAGCCACTTGGCGTAAAGCGGCATCACTTTGTATTTTCACAAAATTCTCAAAAGCGTTCATACGGCTGGCAACCGCATTACCTATATTAATCTGGTTGGCATTTCCCCCCGTATGGGCAGATGAAGCCATTGTCTGCGAATCAATCTCAAACATAGCTTTGTAGGTATCTTTAAGTTTCCAGACCAACACCAAACCTATCAGAATAGGATTACCGATCTTATCATTTACCTTGATAGGTTCCACATCCAGGTTACGCGCACGAAGAGAAAGTTTCTTCTTATCCAGAAATGGATTCACCCAAAAGAAACCAGTTTCCTTGAATGTACCTTTGTACTTACCAAAAAACACCATAGCCCGAGCCTCATTCGGTTCCAATTGCATATAACCGGCAAACATTATCAGCCAGACAATACAGAGAATACCAGCCACAATTGCCGTTGGCACACACGTAATAAAGCCAAAGAAAATTAGTGCAGGCAGCACAATGAGATGAACAAACAATCCTAAAAAGCCATTCATCTTAAACCCTTTGAAATTCAATTCTTTTGTTTCCATAACTGATAGATTAAGTTGATATCATTTTGATATCACAAATATATTATTTCATTTAGTAAAAAAGAACTTTTAGAACATCTATTTTAAAGAAGATTAAGCAATTCACTTTTTTTTTATATCTTTGCATGTCACAATATTAATTAATAGCACATGAGAAAGTATAACACAACAAATTCCCACTTATTAATCTGTCTGGTACTACTAATCCCAACCATGCTCCTCGCACAACCAAGCTGTCAAATCCGACACTTCTCTATATATAACGGATTGACACAAAGAACCGTTTCAGATATTGTACAGGACTCCAAGGGATTCATCTGGTTTTCCACCTGGAATGGTTTGAACAAATATGACGGTTATACCTTCAAAAATTATAAAGCATATCCCGGAGATGGATGTACACTAACAAGTAACCGTATATTAAGAATTGTACCCGACCAACAAAATAATATCTGGTGTCAGACTTATGATGCCCGGGTTTATCTATTCGACAGTCATCAGGAAAAATTCATCGATATTCTCCAACCTTTTGAACAAAAAAGTGGGGAAACTTATATAGTACGCAAGATCTATGCCTTATCTAAAGGAGTCAGTTGGATCGTATGCGATCACGGAGCCTTTCGGATAGATGAACAAAAATTAGAAAATGAGGATGAGGGGGCCATAACACCTTATACTCCAGAAATCGGCAACCTACCCGGTAGAAAAATTTCCAGAATCGAACAAGATGCTGACGGCGATGAATGGATTTTTACAGATAAAAGCGTTTGTATAGTTGGGCAAAAAACAATATCTGATAAAACCCATTTCACTAGTTTCTGTGAAAACAATGAGAAAATGTATCTGATATCAAGCAAACGTTTAGCAATCTATAATCAACAAAACGGACAAGTTCAATATGAAGAAATACCTTTGGACTATTCGCGACTAAACTGTATACTAAGTTTTGGGAAAGATACTATCGGAATAGGTACCAACAATGGTATCATACTCTTCTTTGCAAAAAGCAAACAATTCAGGAATGTAGAAATGCATTTTAACGTTATGAGATTATTTAAGGACAGCCATAATGAATTATGGCTATTCTCAAAAGAACAACGTGGAATTGTACGGTATGATCCATTGACTAACGAGCAGCAGCACTATGAAACCCCTACACAAAATATGCCCAAAGCTGAACTTAGAAGTCGTGACGTTATATTTGAAGATAGCCAGGGAACTTTATGGGTTGTACCTCACCTGGGGTGCCTAAGCTATTATGACCGGGAAGATAAAGAATTAAAGCCCTATTACACCGATTATAGTAAACCAGAGTCTAAATTCACTCCGGTTATCCTAAATTTTTATGTAGATAATCAAAAGAACTTCTGGTATGCTAATAATTTCTGGATGGATAAAATTTCATTTTTTCCTAATGCCAGCCAACTAACCACTTTTGACTCCGGGCATGAAACCCGCGCAATCATGGTCGATAAGCAACAAAATCTCTGGGTTGCAAACAAAAAAGGAGTCATCCGGATTTTCAATCCGGACAAAACACTTAAAGGCTACCTGACACCGGAAGGAACTATCAGCACAAAAGCCATTTCGTTCTCCAAAAACATTTATTGTTTCACAGAAGACGAACAAGGAAACATATGGATGGGTAGTAAATGGGACGGGATCATCCGGTTAAGCCCTGAAAGAAATGGAAGCTTCCAGATAAGAAACTATGTACATAAGGAAGAAGACCCCTATAGTTTAAGCAATAATAGTGTTTATTGCATATACCAAGATTCAAAAAAACGAATGTGGATAGCCACTCATGGCGGAGGCATTAATTTGCTTCAGGAAACGACAGATGGAAAAGTCCGCTTCCTGCATAACGGTAATTTACTGAAAGACTATTCAAAAGATAAATTTAGCAAAGTGCGTGTTATCAAAGAAGTGAATAATACCCTCTTAGTCGGTACAACCGAAGGATTGATTACCTTCTCCTGCAATTTTGAACGCCCGGAAGACATTAAGTTCTATACCAATGTACGCATACCGGATTTGGCATCCAGCCTTAGTAGTAACGACGTGATTTATATTTATACAGACAGTCGTAAAAATTCGTATGTACTTACATTCACCGGAGGCATCAATCAGATTATTTCAGATAATTTGTTAACCGATCAGATCCAATTCAAGACCTACACCAAACGAAATGGTCTAGTGTCGGATCTAGTTTTATCCATGATTGAAGATCAACAGAAAAATCTATGGGTCATATCAGAAAATACATTAGCCAAATTTGATTCGGAGAACGGAACTTTCGAACATTATAACGAAAAGCATCTGCAGAAAGAAATATATTTCAGTGAAGCTTCACCCGCTATATTACAGAATCAGTTAATATTAGGTACGGATGCAGGAATCTTAAAGATAAATCCAGCTGCCTTCAGTAAAAGTACCTATACTCCTCCTATTGCATTCACTAGTTTAAAAATACAGGGAGTTCAGCAACAACTGGATCTTGATGATCTGGAGGAATTAAAATTAAAACCTGACGAGCGAAACGTATCTTTCCAGTTTGCAGCATTAGACTATGTCAATCCGACTTCCATCAACTACGCTTACCGGTTAAAAGGGCTGGAAGAAAAATGGAATGAAGTGGAGAATAGCCGCACGGCCAGTTATATTAATCTTCCTCCGGGAAATTATGAATTACAAATACGCTCAACCAATAGTGACGGTGTATGGACAGACAATGTGCGAAAGCTTTCTGTCACTGTAATTCCCACATTCTGGGAAACATACTGGGCGGTATTACTCTATATTATCTTATTCATCTTATTTACAGCTACTATTGTATATATCATATTATATATCTATAAACTACGTCATCAGATTTATATGGAACAACAACTGTCAAATATAAAGTTACGGTTCTTCACGGATATCTCTCATGAACTACGCACACCTTTGACTCTAATTACCAGCCCTGTAGGTGAAGTTCTTGAACATGAGCCTCTCACTCCCAGTGCCCGTAAACTTCTGACAGTAGTTCACAATAATACAGAGCGCATGTTGCGACTAGTCAACCAGATACTCGATTTCCGCAAAATAGAAAACAAAAAGATGAAACTATTGCTGGAGAAAACAGATATTGTAGAACTATTGCAGAAAGTGATGAATAATTTCCGTCTCATAGCCGAAGAAAAAAATATCAATTTCCGTCTGCAAACAGATAAAGAGTCAATACATTGCTGGATAGATCAGGATAAAGTCGAAAAGATTATCTTTAATTTATTGTCTAATGCATTCAAATACACACCTGCCAATAAATCAATTACAGTGTATGCCCATACGACAAAAGATAAAGTCGTTATTTCCGTTGCCGACGAAGGTATTGGCATTGACCCTAAGAAGCAACAGACACTATTCCAGCGTTTTGAAACATTGGTAAATAACAATATTCTGCAACCATCTTCCGGTATTGGCCTGTCCTTAGTAAAAGAACTGATCGAATTACATCAGGGTAATATTCAAGTGAATACTGAAACAGGAACGGGTAGTGAGTTTATTGTGACATTGCCACTTGACCAGAAGGTTTATGAAGGAAAAGAAAACACGGAGTTTATCCTGAGTGATGCTCCGTCCACTCATAATCAGAAACAAGACAAACATAAAACCATTTCCAAAACATCAGAGAAAAATGTTATTCTACAGGAGAAGATGGAAGAAAAAGACACCGATAATAATACGGACAAGTATCCTATCTCCGTGTTAATCGTAGAAGATAATGCAGAATTGAGAAACTTCCTGAACGATATCCTTTCCGGAACCTATAAAGTCATTGAGGCTACGAATGGAAAAGAAGGCCTGGAGCAGGCTCTGCAACATGTACCGGATTTTATCATCAGTGACGTGATGATGCCTGTTATGGATGGCTTGGACATGGTGAAAGCGATCAAAGAGCAACGGAATATTTGCCATATTCCTATCATTCTACTGTCAGCCAAGTCTTCATTGGATGACCGGATCTCGGGTCTGGAACAAGGTATTGACGATTATATCACCAAACCTTTTAGTTCAACCTATCTGAAAACACGCATCAAATCACTGCTACACCAGCGCAAACAGTTACAGGAACTCTATCTGAAGCAGTGGTCTGAAACACTAAAGAATCCCAATACACCTTTTGCAGAGATAGAGCCGACACCTCCTCAGATTACCTCTTTTGATGAACAATTCATGAAACGTGTGATGGAAATAATAGATAAGCAAATGGATAATTCTGATTTTGCAATTGATGAATTTGCGCTGAACTTAGGGATGGGACGCACAGCATTCTATCAGAAACTGAAAAGCCTGACCGGTCTTTCTCCTATTGATTTCGTTCGCGAAATGCGCATTAAACGTGCCAAACAATTGGTCGAAAGCGGAGAATATAATGTTTCTACAATAGCATATATGACAGGATTCAATGATCCTAAATATTTTAGTAAGTGTTTCAAGAAAAGATATGGAGTAAGCCCTTCAGAATATAGTTAACTCGTTGGCAAAATTCATTCATTGTATATTATTTAATCGTTATATTTTTGCATAAAGCTTCAACATCAGAGTGTGGAATAAGGCCGATGATTCATTGATCATGCAGATCGTAAGAAATGTTTTGTCCCCACACTTTTACATCAGAAACCGGATAGTTCAATGGGCTTTGACCCCGCATTTGCAATGGTGGCTCAAGATGTATAGATGTTATAATATAAAATATTAAGACCATGACTTACGTTGGAATTGATGTCAGCAAAGCGACTTTCGTAGTTGCTTATTCTTCTGCTAAAGGTAGTAGGACAAACTCTTTCAAGAATACTGCCAAAGGCATTCATGAGTTTATTCAAACCATTTCCGTAGCGGAACACCACTGTGTGTTGGAAGCAACCGGTAATTATAGTGCCCTACTAGTTTATCTACTTTCAGAAGCGGGTATTGCTGTTAGTCTTGAGAATCCTCTAAAGATTAAAAACTTTGCCCGTGTTATGCTTTCTGTCACAAAGACAGATGAAATAGACGCTCGTTTGATCGCCATGTACGGTGAGAAGATGCAGCCAACATCTTACAAGTTGCGTAATGACACCATCCTTATCTTGAAGCAAAAACGGACGGTCATACGCCAACTCAAGAAACAGCTCGTAGCAACTGGGAACTTGAAAGGCTCCATGGAAGTACTCCCATTCTTTGACCCTAAATGCAAGAAAACAATTGAAAAGACAATTATCTTTCTTGAAAAACAAATCAAAGGGTTGGAAGAGGAGTTGGCTTCTCTGGCGCAAAGCGAATACAAGAAACAGATGGATTTGCTTACTTCAATCAAAGGTATTGGTGTTACGCTGGCAGCTGCGTTAATCATGGCTACGGGAGGCTTCACCTACTTTGATAATGCCAAGCAACTCACCCGATACTTGGGATTGTCACCTACTTACCAACAATCCGGTACGTCAGTCAATGTCAAAGGTCACATCAATCGTAACGGTAATTCTTCCTTGCGGAGCCAACTTTATGTGGCTGCTTTTGCATCTTTACGATGTAATACTGAATGCAAGGCATGTTTTGACCGATTACGATCTAATGGCAAGCCGGGAAAGGTAGCACTCATTGCAGTCGCTAACAAACTTATAAGGCAAGCCTTTGCTGTTGTCACTCAAGAAAAACTCTATGTAGATGGCTTCAAGTCCGAGAAGCCATAAAGCTCCTACGGAGGGAACACCATGCGGCAAGGGGGTGAGCAATCAACCCCGACGAGCTTTTCATGTACGAGAACTGCATAACTATGCTAATTATCGTTAACCATATTCATTTTTCTTATTATAGTTCATTTCTTTTCGGTTCTGAATTTAATGTTTCAACCATGAAGATACATCAGCATAATGTCCGTGAGACTTCCCCGGATAAAAAAGTATGCTTTCATCTCATATTATCTTCCGACTTTACCTGATAAACATTCGGATAGTTATAGGACTTTGCTTGTTTCGCGTGCTCGTCCTGCATATTATCCTTGCTATTAGCTAATGGTTCTTACTATCAGAGATCATTCATGACTTGTATCTTACAGTGTACCCCAAGGCGTATAACGAAGAAAAGGCTATTCATCACGAACAGCCTTTTCCAGCAAAGAATGTCCTCCTAAATTTTAAATTTCAAGAGGAAATTATGATTTTAATACCTATTTCCAAGCATCGCCATTCCTCCAACGTGGGTCACCAATGCCTTTTGTATAAATCGGATGAGCCATGACCCTCGGTGTTAAATTATAATAGAAGCCATCCACATTGTAACGGTGCATATCCTTATGACCTTCAGGTGCTAATGGAGCAGAATTCATGAACAACTCGGCTGGAGTCAATTGATAGCCAACCGCATCGTCTTCATTTTCATTTCGATTGTCACCGAACTTAATACGAGTTTCACCATAGCCGCCAAGATTAAGAGCACCGCTATTATACCCTGCACCATCGCTCGTGTTGCTGAACGCACGATTACTGAACAAGCCATCAATCAAGTTCGAAGTAGTCCAGTTGGGAACAGTGGTTGCATAATTGTCGGCAAAATCGTATTCAATCGCTTTGGTATCGATACGCATACCCTTCATATTCAATGGACGATTATCGCTGTCGTTCTGGCGTACCATAACAAAGAGATTCTTCTTAAAGGTAAACTTACTTCCGCGAGGAGCATAACGAGTTTCCAATATTAATCCATGCCCTGAATTTGAGGAACGAGTAGAGAAATTGACAAATGTATTGTTCTCTATAACAACGTTCCAAGTCGTTCCGGCAGGCCATGCTAAATTACCATTCTCTCCTACAAGCGAATGACGCGGACTATCAATGAAGGTATTATTACGGACAGTCAGATTCTGGAAGAAGTTGGAATCTTTGCGGTTTCCAGGACCGGCAAACCATGCATAACCACGACCGTTAGCATCATATACACCGCAATCATGGAATACGCAGCCCTCCACTGTCAGCCTCTGAATAATTTGACGATTAGGACCTTGGAAGCGAATAAAACCACGTATCATACCACTGAACGTACAATTAGTGATACTCAACTCACCCATCGTGAATCCCAAACCTTGCGAATTCATATTCATGAAATAGTTGGCAGAAATAGCATAGTTCGAATTTCCTCCTGTGCCATTTTTATCCAAGTAATTGTAGAATTTCTGTACGGTAAAGTTAATTTCATTAAACTTGATATCCTGGAAAGAAAGCAAAACACCATTTTCCGCTCCGCTCTGCGCATTACGTCCCAAATTAAAATTGGCAGCTCTTCCAGAGTTACCACTCTCGTCACTAGTACCTACACCCATATAGATAACAGCTCTTCCCTTTCCGGCAGCCAAATCTTCCGGATTCGTTTCTAACGTCAACCCTTTTGTCAACGCCAAACTGGAAGCCAAATAGTAATTCTTGCCTCCTTCAAGATAGAACACTTGCCCTTCGGTGATAGTATTGTCACCCATATAATTAGACAAAATAGTATCCAGACGGGAAGCTTGCAGATTATCCGTATTATAGTAGGCCGCCATAATAGTATCACCTGCATCATAGATGGCAGGAATGGCAATCGGGTCGCCCACTTCACCCAGCATGCGCATAAACGCCTTGTTATAGTTCCGATCGTATACGCGCGCAACATTGTTGTTATTGCCCGTAACAATATAGGAACCATTGGAAACGAATCCGTCAAAGTCTACATATCCATTAGCAAAGTCTTCCTCTGTCATGGTATGATAGACAGACTCCAAATCAGGGTTATCGGCAGTCGGCACTATCTGTATGTCATGAAATACCCACTTGCCGTCTACAATCTCGGCACCGTTTTTGATGAATTCCTCATATTCTGAAGTAGATTCAACCGTGTTGTTGAAGTAAACGCGAACGGATTCGAAGGTAACGTCTTCCACCCAGAAAATACTCGGCACCGCATAACGGTCACCGGTAGTGATCGTCATGTAATCTTTCTGATGAGAGCCGTCGCCCATTCCATACCATTTGGAGTTATAGGCATCGCCTTTGGATGAAAGTGCCTGAATAGCATATGAATAGCCTACGCTATACTGCAAGTCTTCATGTAAAAACTCAAGTACTTCCGGCCCCACGATGGTATCCAGTACACTGTTTTTATCCCAATCAGTACCTTGCACTTTGCAACGGATACGGTATCCGCTTGCTCCTTTCACACCATACCAATAGAGTTGGACATCATTAATGCGGTTGCTTGTGCTATGAATAGCTTTCGAAGCGATAGCACAGGCATAGGGATCGGAGTTATCATTGGTATTTTCTTCCATACGGAACATCGGCATGAACAAACGTTCACTATTGTATTCTCCTCCGTCCACGACATCATCATCCTTGCAACCGGAGAGCACAAACAAGGCACCTGCAAACAGAGCCATTATATATGCTGTATATTTTTTCATATTGTTTCTATTTTAGTTGAGTTAATAACCATAATAATTCTGATATACCCCATTGCTACGAGAGATTGCGTCACTCGGAATAGGCAGGATGTAGCGAACCGGAGGAAGATTATTCAGGTTTACACCTTCTTGATACTCCGGCATACCAGACGGCATCAACGTTCCTTCCTGATCGATGTAGATATATCCGCGTAAAGAACAACGACACTGTGCTTTAGCAATACCAGTATTGTCATCCAACCATTGGAACCAAGTATTGGTAGTCCATTCGGTACCTGTAGGCATCTTGTCTACATTCAGTCCGAAACTTTCCCATTGATTGTCGATGGTTAATGTTCCGTCATCATATTTAAAGAACTCAAGTACCGGAAGCGTCTTATTCGGATAACTACCATCCCCCGGGTTATCAACTATTTTATAATAAATATTGGTAGGATACGTATCGTACTTATTATCAAAGTCATACGAATAATCCTGACTTCCATAGCCGTAATACTTCCAGAAAGTCTTATATATCACTTGATTGTAGAGATTCCAACGAACCAAATCTTTCCAGCGCAATCCTTCTCCTGCAAATTCCCATGCACGCTCATCGAAAATCAATTGGAAGAAATCTTCCTTCGAACCGGCAGCATCCACATATGCATCTACCATCTCAGCCTGGTTGCCGGCACCGCGGAATGCACGTTCGCGAACAGCTTTCAAGGCAGATTTCGCAGCTTCTGTAGGACCGTTGTTCAGTTCGTTTTCCGCTTCGGCAAACATTAGCAGGACATCAGCATAGCGCATATACGGAAAGTTGATGCCGGTATTACTTCCACTCATATAACCTTGCATATGGTTTTCATCCCAAAACTTCGACCATTTGTTGCAATAGTTGTTGTAGTCGTTCAGCAATGTCGGTGTTCCGGCATAGTCATATCCCCAATACCCAATCGTATTCCGGCGAACATCTTCTTTGTCAAAAGAAAAACGATAGAAAGCATTCACACGCACGTTGGCACCGGTCGTACCCCATAAATTAGGAGCTTCCGTTCCTCCGGCACTAGAGTCTGTACCCCTGGGACCATGAATATTCCCGATGGCGCCATTAACATCCCGTGTAAAAGGAATTTCAAAGATAGGATCATCACCGCTCGCCACTTTATAGTTACATTCATCAATAAATACATTATAGTAATCTTTGATCAACGCATGAGTGCCCGATGTGATGACCGAGTCGCAATAGTCGCGCGCTATTTTATAATACTCTGTATAATCCGTAGGACGTTGCATAGTACCGACATCTGTTCTGGAATCGCCGGGACGCAATGAATATCCACCTCGATAGAGAGCTATACGGGCAATCAACGCCCAACAATATTCTTTGGAACAGCGTTCTACCCCTTCGGAAAGCTCGCTGGAAAAGTTCATCTGCAATGCTGTTTCTTTCAAATCAGCGATAAGCGTTGCCAAAATCTCATCCCGGTTACTTATAGGCATCACCAGACTTTCAGAATCATAAGCACGGGTCATCGAGAAAGGAATATCACCGAACATGATCACCAAATCAAGGTAGCACATGGCGCGAATGCACTTCGCCTCACCAACCATCTGAAGAAGTTCGGCATTTCCTGCGGCATACAAGTCACTTTGCTCGGCAGCGCTCACGAAATTATTAGCTTTTTCGACAGCAGAATAAGCAGCGTTCCAAGTACTCAGCAAATTGCTAGCATCCGCTTCGCAGTCAAACAGCTTATATTCATTATGGCTGGTACTTTGCATTTCGGCCGTACTGGTAGTAAACTCCACATCGCTGTTCAGGCAAAACGTATTGAGATAAGCGTTCCCGTAGATGCTGTTGGAACAGAGAGCCGTATAGACACCGTTGAGCAAACGATTAGCTTCTTCCGTGCTGCTAAACACATAATCGTCGGTAAAGCTCGAAGGAGACTGCACTTCCAAAAAGTCAGAACAAGAGGTCAGCCCTCCCAGAGCGAATAGTATGTATAAAATATTTTTCTTCATTGTCATTCAATTTAAAAGTTAAAAAGTCAAGTTTAGACCAAACAGATAACCGTGGCTGCGCGGATACCGGTTGTAGTCGACACTTGGTGTCAAACCGCTCTGGATATCTACTTCCGGGTCGTAACCGCTATAACCGGTTAAACAGAAAAGATTGGATCCAGTGGCATATACACGCAGACGTTCAACACCCCATTTCCGGGTCAGTTTTTTTGGTAGGGTGTAACCGATAGTAATGTCCTGCAAACGAAGAAAAGAACCATCCTCAACAAAGTAAGAATGTGTATATCTTGCTGTTACGTCATTCGGATTCCAAAGAGTCTTACCAGAATTAATCCGCTCGTATACATCCAGATATTCAATATGCTGGCTATTACTGATAAGAGGTTCTCCCTTATTATAAAGAGAGGTAGAGCCGTCAGCATTGGTATTGTAAATATCTCCATGATATACCCAACGACTATCATAACCGAATTTGGCGAGCACATTCTTCGGATTGGTCTGACTGGAACCATTAGCTGAAGACAAATCGTATGCCGTAGAGTTGAGCACATCGAAACCAAGCATATAGGTAAAATTGGCTGTAAAATCGAAGTTCTTCCACTGACCACTCAATCCGAAACCTCCCTGCAAGCGCGGGTTCGTATTACCAATTACAGTACGGTCTTCTTCATTCACGATACCGTCACCAGTAATATCTTTGAATTTCGGACGTCCAGGATAAGTCCCGTAAATGGCATCACAATTCACCGTTCCCTCTTTAGGTACATAGTTGAAACCAGAGCGTTCAAATCCGTCAAACCCATAAATACCGTCATATACGTATCCGTAAATCAAACCGACTTCACCACCTTCTTTCAAGCAAAAGTCATTGTCACTTGAACTCCAACGACTGGAAGTAGTCCACAGTTCTTTATCATCTCCATTGATTTTATCTACACGACTCTTATTGAAGCCCATAGTTAAATTCGCACTCAGAATGAAATCTCTTTTCTGGATGATGTCTCCGTTGATAGTCAATTCAAATCCTTTATTCGTGACCTGCCCCACATTTTGCATCTGCCGGGTGTAACCGGTAGTGGTGGGAATCAAAGTCCGATAAAGCAAATCACGAGTCGTATTCCAATAAACCTCCGGCGTAATGGTGAGGCGACCATTAAATAACCCTAAATCGACAGCCAAGTTACGGGTTATAGTTGTTTCCCATTTAATTTCCGTATTCGGGAAAGTACTATTCGACGCATAATAAGTTTCACCATTCTCCGTACTTTCACCCCAGCTCGGACCTCCGTTGGATGCTATGGAATATTGATATCTCCAAAGGTCGGAATCAATGCTGTTATTACCTGCCATACCCAACGCTACACGCAGTTTCAGATTATTGATCCAATCCACATTTTCCATAAACGCTTCTTCTGAGATAACCCAAGCACCGGCGATGGAAGGGAAATACCCCCACTGATTACCGGGAGCAAACTTCGTAGAACCATCGGCACGGAACGTAGCGGACAACAGATACTTATGCTTATAGTTGTAACTTGCCTGTCCAAAGAAAGAGAGCATACGGTTCGCTGTAGAAACACTGGAAGTAACCTGATATGCTGTACCCAACCCCATATTGGCTAAAGCTTCCCGCGGGATGATGGATTGCGGAAAATAACGGGCAGATTCGAATTTGTTCGTTGTTTGTTGATGTTGTACCTCGTGTCCTAACAGGAAAGAGAAGTTATGCACATCATCCAAGCTCAAATCATAATTTGCCGTATTGGTCCAAATATACTTATCGTTACGAGAGTTGCTGATGGAAGCTACAGGCTTATCGTTATTATTGATACCAGTACTTGTTAGATAGCCGTAGAAACGATTATCTTCTCCAAATTCCCATGATTGGGCAATATCCGAGCGGAAAGTAAATCCTTTAAAAGCATTCCAAATAACAGATGCCTGATTGATAAAGCTATAACGGTGTCTTAACCGGTAATTCTGATCAATATCATCCAAAGGGCTGGACAGCATCCAAAATTTTTCGTCATTATAATTAAGGGTTTCGTCATCCCGATATATAAACTCACGTAGGCCATTGGTAGGACGATAGCGAAGAACGCCAATCAAACCGCCCGTACCGATACCATCTGCTCCAGCACCCAAATCACGGCGGTAAGAGAAGCGCGGATTAATGAGTATTGATAACTTCGGACTAATCTGCACATTGATTTTGGTATTCATATTCGTACGACGAACACCGGAACTTGCCACGATACCACTTTCATCGTGATGGGTCAGTGAAGTGCTGAAACGCAACTTTTCGCTACCTCCTTTCACTGTCACGTTATACATCTGCGAAAGTGCAGATCCACCCATAACCTCATCTTGCCAATCGTGGGTCACTGCATTCTGATAGAGATCCATATCGTTCGGATTACCGAAATCCTCGCGGAACTGATGTACTTTAGAGTTACTGCCTATCGTATAATCCTGCTGATAACGGACAAATTCGTAAGTATTCAACAAATCAACTTTCCCTGCTAATTGTTTGAACTGTGCATAGGTGTTAAATTCTACCTGGATTTTACCTGCACTTGCCGATTTGGTCGTTACCAACACAACACCATTACCTCCCTTTGCCCCATAGATAGCTGTAAGAGAAGCGTCTTTCAATACATCGATAGACTGAATATCCGTCGGAGGTATATCATTAATGTTATCCGCGATAAAACCATCGACAACAAACAGTGGATTACTGTTATCACCGCTCAAAGAGGTACCGCCACCACGAATACGGATATTGATATCTGCACCGGGAGCACCGTCGACCGTAGTAACCTGCACACCGGCAATCTTACCTTGCAGCGCCTCTCCGGCTGACGCCACAGGAACAGCAGCCAATTTAGCACCTGAGATTGAACCAACAGACCCCGTCAAGTCCCTGCGTGCCTTACTACCACCGTAACCGATGACCACAACTTCATCAAGTGACTGCGAATCATCCTTTAGCGTAATTGATAAATCCTTTCCGGTAATAGCATCCACTTCTTGGGTTTCCATACCGATATAAGAAATCACCAATTTCTTACCCTTACCAACAGATATCGTAAACTGACCATCTAAATTGGTGGTAACACCATTGGAAGTATTACCTTTTTCCACTACAGTGGCACCGATAACGGTCTCTCCCTGCGAGTCTTTCACAGTACCTTTTACTGTAATGTTCTGAGCGAACACTCCGATAGGCACCATTAATAGCAGCGCCGATAATAGGAGTAATCTACTTTTCATCTTTCCATTTTTTTGTTTCATGATAGCATTACTTGGTTAAACAATAACTAAATTATTTATAAGCCTTTATTTAAAATAAATCAATTTATCAAGGCATAATTAATGACAAATAACTAAATAGTTTTTACTACTATTACATTAAAGAATATCCAAAAACGAGAAGTTTTTTACTATTAGCGAGACGAAAAACATTGCTTACGTAAAGAGAATACATAGTTTGAGGACAAAACCATATTTTTGATTTTTCTATTTCATATTCCGCAAAACAAAAAATTATCATTAGTGCATTTTTCATATTCAGAGTATTTTTAATATTTTGTTGCAAAATTCAGAAATACCAACACAGTAAAGGGGGAAAATTTATCGCAATAGGTGGAAACGAATGTTCACAATGTTTAAAAACAGTTTTCTGGGTAGTCACAAGCCCGATAATATACCTAAGGGAACAAATATTCCACATATGCTATATAATAATTCCACATCCATACTTCCTTTACCGAAATGCTGAAAATCCACCCACATTTACTATTAGAATACATAGTAGTAAAACAGATAATTTATATCTTTGCAAAGCAGTTACAAATTAGTCAATACTATGAAAAAGTGCATTATATTTCAAGTCCATTATTTAATATTGATTTGTCTTTTTATCCCTTGTGTAGCCATCGCACAACCAATTTGTCAAATTCAACGTTTCTCCGCTTATAACGGATTGGCACAAAGGTCTGTCACCAACATCCTGCAAGATTCCAAAGGATTTATCTGGTTTTCCACTTGGAATGGCTTAAATAAATTCGACGGATACACTTTCAAAAACTATAAAGCATTTCCGGGAGACGGATGCACCTTAACCAGTAACCGCATAGCCAAAATCATACAGACACAAACCTGTGACATCTGGTGTCAGACTTATGACTCACGAGTCTATCTGTTCGATAGCCGCCGGGAAAAATTCATAGACATCTTACGCCCTTATGAAACCCCCAAACAGCAGACCTACGCTGTGCAGAATGTCTATGCACTACCTAAAGGAGTAAGTTGGATTGTATGTAATCGTGGAGCATTCCGCATCGACGAACAAGCATACAAGGCTCAGGAAGGAGAAGGAATAACCTTATATAATATCGAAGAGAAGAATCTGAAAGGAGATCAAATAATCTCCATTTTTCAAGATAGCGATGGTGACGAGTGGATATTAACCAACAAAGGAGTTTCTATCATTGGTAAAAAGAAAATAGAATCCGATATTCCATTCAAGAATATCAAAGAAGATAACGGCAATATATACCTAGTATCTGCCAACAACCAGTTAGTAATATATCTCCCCCAGACACAGCAACTTCAATTTCATGAAATGCCCTTTTCAACCTCCAATACTATCAATTCTATCAATAGACTGGGAAAAGACAGCATAGGACTTTGCACAGACAACGGACTCTATATTTACTTTGCAAAAGATCAAAGATGCCAGTTAATAGATCCCCGTACTCCTACTAATCCCTCCATCGAAGTTTTGTCTGTATTCAAAGATAGCTTCGGAGAATTATGGCTATACTCCGATATGCCCGGAGTAGTGCGTTACAATTTAGAAACAGAAGAGAAGCAACATTATATTACTCCGAAAGAAGACCTGCCGAAAGCCGAACGCTTAAGCCGCGACCTGATATTTGAAGATAAGCAAGGAACACTGTGGATGGTCCCACATAGAGGTGGATTCTCTTATTATGACCGAAAAAACAAACAACTGAAATCTTATTATACTGATTATAATAATCCTGATACAAAATTCACCCCCGTTATTCTGAACTCTTTTTTAGATCAACAGGGCAATCTCTGGATATGCAATCACTGGGATGTTACAAAAATCTCATTTTCTACATACGCATGCTCTCTGCAAGCTATGGATACCGGTTTTGAGACACGTGCTTTCCTGATAGACGAAAAAAATGAGCTTTGGACAGCCAGCAAAAAAGGATATGTACGAATTTATCAGCCGGATGGAAGTTTGAAAGGATATCTGACCCCCGAAGGTACCATCAGTTCACAGCCCATATCTTTCCAAAAGAACATCTATTGTTTTATGGAAGATGAAAATGGAATCATCTGGATGGGAAGTAAATTGGATGGTCTTTTCCGATTAACAAGAGACAGCAAAGATCATTTTCAGATACGTCAATTTACTCACCAGGAAAACAATCCGTATAGTTTGAGCAATAATAGTATTTACAGTATTTATCAGGATCACCAGAAACGAATCTGGATAGGTTGCTATGGTGGAGGGCTAAATTTATTAGAGGAAACAGCTGAAGGAGAAATTCGTTTCATACATAATGATAATCGGCTGAAGAAATATCCTAAAGGCCATTTTACCAAAGTACGCTATATCACTGAAGTTAATAATGCCATTCTTGTCTGCACTACGGAGGGCTTGTTGACTTTCTCCAGTGAATTTAAACAACCGGAAGATATCTGTTTCTATAGAAATCTACGCCATCCAGATGAAGTATCCAGCCTCAGCAGCAATGATGTTACCTATGTCTACACAGATAACAGGAAAGCAACTTACATTCTTACATTTACCGGAGGAATCAATAAAGTCCTTTCTGAAAATCTATTAAGTGAACACATCGAATTTAAACCTTATACGACAAAAGATGGTTTACCATCTGACCTCGTCCAGTCTATGATAGAAGATAAAGAAGGAAGCCTATGGGTAATTTCAGAAAATGCACTCACCCGTTTCAATCCGGAAAAGGAAACATTTGAATATTATGATAAAAAGTACATGCAACAAGAGCTTTACTTTACAGAGGCAGCTCCTGTGCTGGAAAATAATCAATTGCTATTAGGAACAGATATCGGAATACTCAAAATTAGTCCCGAACATCTTCAGAAAAGTAGTTATGCCCCTCCCATTGTATTCACCGGTTTTAAAATACAGGGAACTTCCCAGAATTTAGATATCAATGATCTGAAAGAACTACGGCTGAAACCATCCGAGCGTAATGTTACTTTCCAATTTGCAGCTTTGGATTATGTAGCGCCGGAATCAATCAGCTATGCTTACCGTCTGAAAGGATTGGAAGAAAAATGGAATGAAGTGGATAACAGCCGTTCAGCCAGCTATATCAACCTGCCTCCGGGAGAATATGAATTACAGATACGTTCCACCAACAGCGACGGAGTATGGATGGAAAAAGCACGTATCCTGCCTATAACCGTACTTCCAACCTTTTGGGAGACATACTGGGCATGGATTCTGTATGTCGTATTATTCGTGTTATCCACAGCAACTATCGTCTATATCATTCTCTACATATACCGGTTGCGTCATCAGATAAATATTGAACAACAACTGGCAAATATAAAATTGCGTTTTTTCACCGATATTTCGCATGAATTACGTACTCCGTTAACGCTCATAGCCAGTCCGGTTACTGAAGTTCTGGAACACGAAACTCTCACAGCCAATGCCCGTAAACATTTAACCCTGGTGCACAAGAATACGGAGCGCATGTTGCATTTAGTAAACCAGATATTGGACTTCCGGAAAATAGAGAATAAAAAAATGAAAGTGCTGCTGGAAAAGACAGACGTCCTCAGCCTATTACAAAAAGTAATGGATAACTTCCGCCTTATTGCTGAAGAAAAGAATATCAATTACCAATTGGAAACAAACCAGGAAGCTATAGAAACCTGGATCGATCAGGATAAGTTTGAAAAAATCATTTTTAATTTGCTATCCAATGCATTCAAGTACACTCCGGCCAATAAGTCTATCACCGTCATTGCCAATGTAGAAAGTAGCAGATTAATTGTTTCTATAAAAGACGAAGGCATTGGCATTGATCTTCAAAAACAGCAAACACTTTTCCAACGCTTTGAAACATTGGTAAAATTCAACATATTGCAGCCCTCGTCAGGCATAGGACTATCACTTGTTAAAGAACTGATAGAATTACATTGTGGCAACATTGAAGTAAAAAGTCAACCCGGTGTAGGCAGCGAGTTTACCGTTATATTACCAATGAATCAAAAAGTTTATGAGGGAAGAGAAAATACAGAGTTTATATTGAATGACGGAAATTCAGTCCCCGCTGAAAAGAAAAATGAAATAAGACCCATGGTTGAAATAGCTTCAATGGCTGACATTACTCTTTCAGAGACAGCCAATGAACCGAATCAGATATCGAATGAAGAAGACCCCATATCCATCTTAATTGTCGAAGATAACGTAGAGCTAAGAAACTTCTTATCAGATATCTTGTCAGAAAGTTACCGGGTAATCACCGCCACCAATGGACAAGAAGGATTGGACCAAGCCCGGGAATATATTCCCGATCTGATTATCAGTGACATTATGATGCCTGCTATGGATGGCCTTGATATGGTAAAGAATATTAAGGAGAACAGAGAAATATGTCACATACCTATCATTCTGCTTTCTGCCAAATCATCACTGGATGATCGCATATCAGGACTGGAACAAGGGATAGACGATTATATCACCAAGCCCTTCAGTGCAACGTATCTAAAAATCCGTATCAAGTCTTTGCTTCACCAACGTAAAGAATTGCAGGAAATCTACTGGAAAGCATGGTCGGAAAAATTAAACAATACCCAGGAAACCACTCTGGAAGAGAAACTGACCCCCTCGCAACCTCAGATCATTTCATACGATGAACAGTTCATGCAGCAAGTGATGCAAGTAATGGAAGAACAAATGGAAAACTCGGAACTTACAGTCGACGAATTTGCCCAGTTACTGAATTTAGGACGTTCTGTCTTCTATCAGAAGCTAAAATCCATTATCGGTCTGTCTCCCGTGGACTTCATACGCGAAATCAGGATTAAACGTGCCGTACAATTAATAGACAGCGGAGAATATAACTTTTCACAAGTGGCTTACATGACAGGCTTCAACGATCCTAAATATTTTGGAAAGTGTTTCAAAAGACAAATGGGAATGACGCCTTCGGAATACAAAGAGAATAAACTACGTACTCCCTTATAATTAAAGAAAGAGAAACAAAAAGACCTTGTCTGAAAATAAAAGTCCGGGCTTCACCATGAAACCCGGACTTCTTTTCAGAGAGGATAGTTTATCCTGAAACTAATACCTGTCAGATTATTTTGTCCACCATCTCGGATCTCCTACTTTACCATCCCCTTCAAACTTAGCTTCCGGTTTAAAGTGAAAATCACCATTCTTTGGATCTTCAAATAACTCTTCTGATGAGATTTTTAAGATTTGAGCATCGGTAAACTTCTTATCATTTTCCTGGAAATCAGAAGTTAAATAACATCCGGCAAAACTCAGATACTTGGAATAGTCGCTATTACCAGAATTCATTTTACCGCCCTTATTATCTCCCGTAAAAATTACCCCTGT
The DNA here is from genome assembly GCF_020091405.1 of Bacteroides cellulosilyticus. Lineage (NCBI taxonomy): Bacteria > Pseudomonadati > Bacteroidota > Bacteroidia > Bacteroidales > Bacteroidaceae > Bacteroides > Bacteroides cellulosilyticus. The sequence continues at coordinate 3,179,249 of NZ_CP081903.1, read as the reverse complement.
TACAGTAATTTCTTTCGGTTGCTTATCCAAACGCAATAATTTAGGCATGTTAATATCATAGTTACAGAAAGTAGATTGAGTAAATGTAACTTTATCTGTCTGTACACGTAAATCCATAATCTGATCACCAATATTCAACAGAGTAGTATTGGTAATAGAAATAGTACTTAACGACTTCAACTTACCGATATTCAAAAGTCCATATCCACTTAAACCCACATTCTTAATGAAACAGTTACTAATAGCAATTCCTTCAACTTCAAGATTACCAGAATTGGTACGGATAAGACTTCTTGGAATTTCACTAATGTTGCATCCCTCAAAACTTACATTCTTAAAGCCGGTGCTACCGCCAAGTTCAATCATAAATTGAGACTTACCATCGCTGATAATATCCATATACTGTACATAGAAGTTATCCATAAGAGCAGAGAATGTAAACTTGGTCATATTTAATACAGGCATCTTACCTCCTACCACGTTACCGGCTATATACAAGTTCGCAACAGTTTCGGGAATTATAAATTCACCAACCTCATAAGTTTGTCCACCCGTAAATGACAAAGTCACATCGCCAGCCGGTGCACCCGCCAACAAGGCATTAATATCATCACTTGCTTTTACTGAAATAGTCGTTCCTTTGGAGGATCCCAAAGTCTTAAATTTATAAGAACCTCTGCGAGCCTTCTCATTGAAGATATACGTAATATAATTAGTTCCCGGTTTAAGCCCGTCTATTGTTAACTCACCAGCTTGTTTTTCTGTTGAAGTGAGTTCGTGTGCTGTAGCCCAAATCGTATCAGTTTTTGCCTCTTCACCCTCGATCTCAGTCTTTACTAACTCACCATACTCAATACGCGTAGCTGTTTTTTCTGCCTGCCAATTCAAAGAGACACTGGTAGTTCCCGGAGTAACGGTAGTAAATATCTGCTCGTCTGTAGTGTCAAAACACAACTGCACATATCCCGATTCCATCCCGGTATTTCCATTGACAGCTTTCATACGCACCGAATAACGTGTCGTACCATTCAGATCCGTAAAAAGAGCACGATATTCCGTTTTTATTTCAGAAGCTTCTTTATTGTAGGCATTCATTGTATCTACAAGAAGTTCTGTGGTAAATACTATATTGTTAAAAAGCAAACTATCACCTTCACTGAAATCAAATACATACTTTGTAGCATTTGTGACTCCCCTGAAACTCAAAAGAGCAGAAGTTGGATTCGTTTCTTTTACTTCAAACTTCGTAGAACGGAATAATCTGTCATGACTGGGATCCACTTCCCATTCATTAGCTTCCTCGCATGCTATCACCGAGAATGTGAGAATTCCCAGCAAAATATAATAGAAATTTCTAATTTTCATAAGTTTATTCTTTTAATAATTATCATATTATTGAGCACTATTATCATATCCGTAAGAATTGGACAAATATCCCTTAGACTTATAGATATCATCATAATAGATAGAGAACAAGTGACGATAATTACAAACTCCATTACCTATTTTGTAACCATTCAATCTATCCTGAATCAGAGAACCATACTTCAATGTACTCAACAACTGACTATAATCATAAGATTTTCTCAGTCCTGAAGCACATACCAATATTTTTGTAGCATTCTTGATCAAGCTATGATCTTTGTTTATATCCGTTTCCTTCACATTCCAGTAAGTCTCCGGAAACCATTTTATTTCCGTATATACTTTCTCATCCGGATTGGCTGCTCTCTTAGTATAAAAATTAATAGAAGAGAAATCTATAAATTCTCCATTCTCATCGTACTTGAAATACAGTTTATTGGGAAACTCTTCAGGTTGATAAGTCTTATCAAAGATTTCTACGGGATGGCTACCATCCAACATATAGAGCATAGCCACTTTCATCTCCTCAATCTTAGAATCGAGTAATCCCCAACGAATCAAATCGAGTTTACGGATACCCTCACCACCAAACTCCCATGCACGTTCGTTGACAATAGCATCAAAGAAATCTACTTTCTTATAGTCCATAACAGCTTCCGCTCCTGAACCAAATGCACGTTCACGAACCATCTCCAGCGCTCTGGCAGCACTAATACCAGCCACATCACTTACTGAATTTTCACCTTTACCTAACATATAGCGAGCCTCAGCAAACATCAAAAGGATATCAGGATAACGCATCACAATCCAGTTGATGCCTGTCGGAGTACGAGCCGTAGCGGTCAATGCGATTGAGCGATAAGATTCGGCAGTCCAGAAGAAAGACCATTTACCCAATCTCACAGACATAATATCATTCTGCATTACTTCTTTGATAGTACCATCTTTTTTGTAAACAGGCCAGTAGCAGGCATAGTCACGACGCGTGTCATTCTGATCGAACGAATAGAAATAATAAGCATTAGTACTAACATAAGTACCGCCAAAACCACGCTGGCCATATCCCAAATTACCATCCATGGCACGTCCCATCAAAGTACCTATATCACCACTATAGCCTACTCCATTGGCTACCTCAAACAAGTTCTCATTATATGTATTGGCTTTCAGACCGCAGACTGATTTCCAGATATCTCCATAATCCGGATCCAGTCTGTGAGGATTTTCCGGATCACCTATAATCTCAGCACACTGCTGTTCGGCAATCTCGTAATAATCCCTCCAATTGGCAGGACGACCTATAAAATACTCTCCTACTTCTTCCATACCCGGATTCTGCTCAGTATTGGAATAACGTTCCACACTCGTATTAGCCGGGAATTCCTTACCATCACGTACAGACCAGCCTCCGGCAAAAAGAGCGATACGTGCCAACATCCCCTTCGCAAACCCTTTAGTTATACGCTCACTATTATAATCAGCCACTTCGCCAACCCAAGGAAGGTATTCTATGGCTTCTTGCATGTCTTTTACAATACAAGCATATATACTGTCGCGGTTGATTTTACCCATATAGACATTGGAAAGGTCCGAGCTTGACATACCTTCTTTAAAAGGTATATCTCCCCAACGACGCACAAGTTCAAAATATGAAAGAGAACGAAGTACCAAAGCTTCACCCATATAACGCTTCATAGCCGTAGTGCCATTATTGAAAGCTTCAGAAGCACGAATACCATCTACTGCCGTGCTGGCAAGTTCTGCCATTTTAAAGATATATCCCCACTGCAATGTTTTATTATACCAGTCACACCAGTAATTGGCCGCACCTGAATCACTCGTCTTGTCTGTAGCCGGATCTTCCTGATAACCGCTTGCCTGCTCAATATCAGAAACTCCTTGCCAGTTTACTGACATTTTCTGACCATATACATAGGTTCCGGCCAATTCCGAATATACTCCCATTATGGCAGATCGAGTCATTCCCTCATTCTCAAATAAGTTCTCCTTGCTTTGTTCGGAAGGAGAATCCGTATTCAAGAAATCCTCGCAGGAAGTGAATAGCATCATTCCTGCCGTCAGTATATATAATAGATTATATTTTTTCATAAGTATAATAATTTAGAAAGTTAGATTTAAACCGAAAACATACGATTTGGACTTCGGATAAGCTGATCTATCATAACCCGGTGTCATAGCTTTACCGGTATTTACTTCAGGGTCTTGTCCACTATAAGCAGTCCAACAGAACACATTGTTAGCAGTAGCATAAACACGCAGAGACTTTACTCCGAATTTTGTTGTAAGCATCTTCGGCAAAGTATATCCTAAAGTCAATGTACCCAGACGCAGGAATGACCCATCTTCTACTGCCCAATCCGTAGTAATGGAGTTATTCATCAATGGATGCCAGATTGTAGCGTTTGCATTGATTTCCTTCAGACGTTCGGGATTAGCATAGTCACCATAATAAATATTCAAACCGGTTACCGGATCAATAGTAGTAAAGCGATTTTCCAGCTTCATTTCAGTGCTCATATTCTGATACCTTTTGGCTCCTACATAAGACGTATAGTCAATTTTATTCATATTCAAAATATCATTGCCATACGACCAGTTAAACATGGCGGTCAAGTCAAATCCTTTCCAACCAGCATTGAAACTAAAGCCACCGGTGTGTTTAGGCAAAGCATTTCCAATTACTTTACGGTCATTGTCTGCATCAATTACACCATCGCCATTCAGGTCTTTCAGCTTCAGATGCCCCGGTCCGTAATAACCACCTCCTTTAGAAAGTACACCAAAATTGTCCGGAGCAATATTATTACCATTTTCATCTTTCTTCAGTACCCATTTCTTCGTAGCCTGATCAAAATCAAAATCATCGAAAGAATACATGCCATCACAGACATAACCATACATCAAACCTGTTTCTTTCCCTACGAATACGCGGTAGTTATCACTTCCCACTTCTGTACCTCCACCAGAAAGGATCATCACGTCTCCGTTTGCTCCATAAAGAGCATCCACTTTGTTCTTATTGAACGAGATGTTAAAGTTAAAATCCAGGAAAAAGTTTTTCGTATTAATCAGATTAGCATTTAATGTCAATTCCACACCACGGTTGGTTGTCTGTCCTAAGTTCTGATATTGAGTATTATAACCGGCATTAGAAGGCAACTGAACCTCCATAATCAAGTTCTTGGTTACATCATTATAGAAATCAAAAGTCAAGTTCAGGCGGTTCTCAAACAACCCCAGATCAAAGCCGACATTTGTAGAATATTTAGATTCCCAAGTAAGGTTTTCGTTGCGCAAACGCGTACTTGGTTGCAAACTGCTCTGTCCTATTTCATTCTGATAATATAAGTTCTTAATATTGGTCACCGGAGAGTAAGTCTGACGCCAATAGGAACCTACACGGGCATTACCGGATTTACCATAGCTAAGACGCCACTTAAAGTTAGACAACCAGTCTTTGGTAGCTTCCATAAACTTTTCATCAGACATACGCCATGCAGCTGAAGCTGCCGGAAAGAGTCCCCACTTATTGCCCGGAGCAAATACATTGGTACCGTCGGCACGCAGTGTGAAAGTCAGATAATAGCGATCTTTAAGTATATAATTAGCACGACCAAAATAAGACATACTTCGGCTCGGCTCGTTAATCGTTGTATAAGTAGGTTCTGACGTACCATTGTTCCACATAGAAAGAATATCATTCACTCCGTAATCACTTGGGAAGTAATCAGCCGTGATTTGCATTTTATCTTTCTTGGAACTTAACGCTTCCATACCTCCCATAACATCAAAACTATGATCTTTCATTTTGAACTTATAGTTCAGCAAGGTACGGAAAGCCCAATTCTGTCCGTTCCAATATTCACGGACACCTACAGGCTGACCGGCAGTTTGGTTTGCCTTACTTGTATTCTTCAAGTAGACATTATCCGTACGGTCAAAGCTAAATCCGTAAGTACCTTCAGCACGCCATTGCAATCCTTTTATAACATCCCATATCAGAGCGGCATTATAAGAATTGTTGAATTTAGACTGCTTCTTATACTCGTTTACAATATTGAAATAAGGGTCATTCAGGCTACTGATATTTTCAATGATACCATCGTCTCCACTTAAATCTTCATCAGTAAGGTCTGTCAGAGTTCCTATTGTAGGATACTTCACACAGTCACGCAACTTAGAACCACTTGATACACTCGGACCGTCAATCGTAGTATTGGACATCTTAACATTGAGGTCCATTCTCAGCTTCTTGTTGAATTTCTTGTTTACCTTCAAATTGACATTGTCACGACGATACTGCGAAGTCTGCATAATATAAGTTTCATCGTCATGCGTATAACTAAGACTATAGACCAGGTCTTCACTACCTCCATTGATATTCATATTGTAGCTCTGTTTCAGACCTGTCCTGTCGAACAAATCACGTTGCCAGTTTTTACCAACTTTTGATTTATAGATATCTATATCTTCCCACTGCCCATAACGATCGAAGAAACCGGCATTCTTCGCCGGATCCAACTCTCTCTGAAGATACACATATTCATAGGGAGAAAGAACTTCTGTTTCATTATAAAAACGATTGAAACCCAGAGAGGCATTCAGGCTTATTTGCGTTTTACCAGCACGGCCACTTTTAGTAGTAACCAAAATTACACCATTAGCACCTTTTGCACCATAGATAGCAGTAGAAGAGGCATCTTTCAATACGTCAATGCTCTCAATATCCGTAGGTGGAATATCATCAATACCACTTACCTGAAAACCGTCTACAATGAAAAGAGGTTCATTGCTTTGTGTAATGGAACCACCACCACGCACACGGATGCTAACCGTAGCATCGGGGGAACCTTCTGATGTGATAACGCTTACACCAGCCAGACGTCCTGTAATGGCACTTGAAGCAGAAGTTACAGGAATGTTTTTCAAAGTACTTTCACCTACAGAAGAAATAGCACCGGTCAAATCCTTCTTGCGTGCGTTACCATAACCTACGGCAACTACTACTACTTCGTCCAGTGTTTGCGAATCATCCTTCAAGACAATCTTCAAGGTCTTTCCGGTTACCGCATCCACTTCTTCTGTTTTCATACCTATATAGGTAATAACAATCTTTTTTCCTTTACCTGACACATTCAGAGTAAAATTACCATCTAAGTCAGTGATGACACCATTCTGGCTTTTGCCTTTTTCCATAACAGTGGCACCGATAATCGGCTCTCCTTCCGAATCAGTCACATTACCTTTTACCGTAATGTTTTGAGCAAACACTCCAATAGGCACCATTAAAATGAATGCCAGCAGAAGTAACCTGCTCTTCATCTTTTCGATTTCTTGTTTCATGATAGTATTATTTAGTTAAACAATAAGTACAGTGTTTTTCGTAAAGCTTTTCATTTCTTAACTTAACCTGTGTTATTAATTCTTTTGCAAAATTCAGAATTAGAAGGATGATTAAAGAGTAAAATCATCCGAAAAGAGAGTAAAAATTAAGCTATAGCCTAAAACAGAGCAGTTTTAACAAAAAATCCCGGACTTTCACAAGCCCGGGATTCTACATGCAAAAAATGTCAATATGTTATAGTGGCATTACAATTCATTAACTAAAGAGTACCCTCTGTTCCTAATGAACCATAACGATTGACAGCACATACTTTTAAATTTCCTTTTATTTCAGATGACAAATTATAGATCGGCTCTTTTGTAAAACCTATAACACGGTCATTATCAAAAATGACATATCCGGCAGCAGCAGGTACTGCTTTCCAACTAACTTTCAGCCCCTTTTTCTTCAACTTTGCGGGAGACGGCAATTTTTCCATCATCACACGGGGATCCCATCCGTCATCTCCCGGAATTATACGTTCGTATACATAGCCATCCGCTTCTTCCTTGGTGATTGTTGCACGACAGGAACCTTTCGGCGGATTATCCGGGCCACGTCCGTCATATTCAGTCTTACGTTGGCTCAGGTCAAGTATATTACCTTCAGCATCGCGACTGTCATACTCTGCAAATAACCCCGGAATAGCACCCATGTTTGTCCACCCCTCGGGAGCAAGAGGAATGCGCATAGTGGTATGTATATAAACAGCACGAGGAGAATTATGCCACGGACGTCCTAACTTTTGTTTACCATCGGAAGCAGCGGCATTACCATCCACTATACAGTTGCGAAATACATATCCGAACCTCACATTTTTATGGGAGGGAGCAACTATTACAGAACCACTGCGTACATTATATAATGTACAGTTCTCAAGCAAAGCATCTCCACTGCCATAAAAGTAATCTACCGCGCCCTCAATCCAGCAATCTTTCGCATAAAGACGGTGAGAGTCAGTTCTGGAAGTCATCCAGGTGTCCTGAAAAGATCGAAAAATGCAATTATTGTATGCAGCACAATCAGCTTGGCTACTCATAGCCAAAGCTTGAGGACCATTTTGGCTATCTACCCCCCAGTCATTAAGATAAGAGATATTCTCCGTATAAAAATGGGCTCCCTTCACATAAACAACGCTGCCTTCTAATTTGTAAACTTCGGAGAAAGGATTATGAACAGAATGTTTCCAGTAAGCGGTTTTCTCGGGTGCAGTACCTTCTTCGGGTTTTCCGCCCACATTGAGAAGGTGACGGATGATCGTCTTATCCTTATCCTGCCCAATGAGATGAATGTAAGTCTTGGTCTCAGGGATAATTACCTGTTCACGGTACGAACCGTTCTTTACGAAAATGAGCCATGGTTCCCGCCGGTTCTCCGGTGCCGCATCTACGGCAGACTGAATAGTTGCATAGTCGCCGCTGCCATCCTGAGCCACTACTGCCTGAAATGGAGAGACTGCTTCCTTATCCTGTGCACATCCTCCGGATAAGATTCCGACAAGTAGTACAGTAAAAATAATCTTCTTCATACTTCTATGTTTGATAATTGTTTCTTAATTTCTATGGTACCAGACTGTTCATATAGACTTCCAAATTGGTATAACCTTCCTTACTCAATGTAGTAGTAATGCCATCGGAAGCATCCTTCGGATTCAGCCCATGAGCCGTTTCCCATACATCCGGAATACCATCGCCATCAGTATCTCTTAGCTCATCGGCTGTAACACCGCCATTCGTTAATTCCGGCCAGGCGCTAGTAGCTCCCTCCGGTTTCACATCTGCCGGTAAGTCGATCAATCCGGGAGCATTTTCAGCACCTTTCGTCACGCTGCCAATGTAAGTAGCCGTACCGTTTTGGGTTTCTTCTATAATACGTATATCTATAATATCACGTTGTTTGGAACAGCCTGCATGGGCCAATACAAGATCATACGCCTGTTCGGCGGTATGTGTAGTGACAATGCCTGCATCCAAAGGTTTGACCAGACGCATCTCTTTCTTCACTTGCTTGGTGAAAGTATTATCGCAGGATGAGTTGTTTATTTGTTCGTAAATACCCTTTGTCCAGTTATCCTTGGTGACTTCCTTATTACCTTCGATTACGTTACCGTCCACATAGAATTTCCCCCATACATGTTCCATAGGTTTCCAAACATTAGGTTTACCATCCGCCTTGGTACAATATTTCGTAGTACGCACTCCAAGAGCGGCAATACGATAGCGTACAGGACTTTTTTTGGGAGTAGCCGGACCCGGTTTATAATAATTGTTCACGATGTTCACATGCATTCCCTCTCCACCGTAGCAGCCATTTCCCGCCCAATTATAAAAAACGTTGTTCCGCATATCCACATGCTCACGTTCCTGAGTGAAAGG